>NZ_MAPV01000207.1 GCF_001700505.1 Streptomyces mutomycini | reverse complement strand
GTCCCCGGATCCCCGGCCCCCACCAGCGCCACGGCTTCGGCGAACCGCTCCAGCGGGAACTCGTGGGTGATCAGCGGCGCCGGGTCGAGCAGCCCGGCCGTGAACGCCCGCACCGCGTAGGACCAGGCCGCCGAGGGTGCGCCGAAGACGCTGCGCACGGTGAGCTGGCTCAGCGACAGGTGTACCGGGTCGATGCCCACGGCGCCCGGTGTGAACATCCCGGTCAGCACCACCCGCCCGCCGCGACGCGCCAGCAGGCACGCGTCGGCCGCGGTGGACGGCGCTCCGGCCGTCTCCACGACCAGGTCGTAGCGGCCCCGCACCTCCTCGGCCTCCTTGGGGGTCCGGGCCTCGCTCGCCCCGAAGTCCAGGGCCTGGGCGGCCCGTCCCTCCCGCGGATCGATCACGGTGAGCTCCGCGGGCGACACCGCCGCCAGCAGCTGCACCGCGAGCAGGCCGAGCGTGCCGGCCCCCAGTACGGCGATCCGCTCACCCGGTTCGGGCGCCCCGGCCCGTACCGCCGCCGCGATCACCGCGGCGGGCTCCAGCAGGGCGGCGGCCCGCAGATCGGCGTCGTCGGCCAGCGGGTGCAGCAGCCGCGCCGGGACCACCAGATGGTCGGCGAACGCGCCGGGCCGGGTGAACCCCGTCTCGTCGTACCCCGCCGAGCACAGGGAGGTCTCCCCGTACCGGCACCGCTCGCAGCGCCCGCACGCCCGGAACCCCTCGGCGACCGTACGCCGTCCGGTCAGCGAGGGATCGACGCCCTCGCCCACCGCGTCGACGGTCCCCGACCACTCGTGACCCGGCACCACGGGGTAGCGCACATAGGCGGGATCGCGGTGGCCGTCGTACACCTCGCGGTCGCTCATGCAGATCCCGGCCGCGGCGACCCGCACCCTGACCTCGCCGGCGCCCGGCTCCGGGAGCGGCCCCTCGGCCAGCGTGTGGCTGCCGGGCCGCTCGATGGTCAACGACCGTGAGAGGGCGGTCACTTGGGCTGCCTCTTCTCCCAGCCGTCGGCCCACAGGTCGAATCGCGCCTGCTGCTGCGGGAACTCCGCTGCCGCGTCCACGTCCAGCTCCACGCCGAGCCCGGGGGCGTCGGAGAGTTCGAAGCAGCCGGTGGCGGGATCGACGGCCGGGGCGCCCTTGACGACCTTCTTGATATCGGCGTCCGCGAAGTCGTTGAAGTGTTCCAGGATCTTGAAGTTGGGTGTGCAGCCGGCGACCTGGAGACTCGCCGCGGTCAGCACCGAGCCGCCCACGTTGTGCGGGGCGATCAGCGTGTAGTGGGTCTCCGCGGTCGCCGCGAGCTTGCGGGTCTCCAGGATGCCGCCGATGTGGCCGACGTCCGGCTGGATGATGTCGGCGGCCTGCGACTCGAAGAGCTCCCGGAACTCGATCCGGTCGTGGATGCGCTCGCCCGTGGCGATCGGCAGGTCGACCTTCTCCGCGACCTTGCTCAGCGCCTTGAGGTTCTCCGGCGGCACCGGCTCCTCCAGCCAGGCAGGGTTGAAGGGCGCCATCTCCCGGGCGATCCGCACCGCCGTCGACGGGCTGAACCGCCCGTGCATCTCCAGCATCAGCTCGGTGTCGGGGCCGATGGCGTCCCGCACGGCCTCGATGAGGGACACGGCGTAGCGGGTCTCCTCCTGGCCCAGCTCGAAGTGTCCCGTGCCGAACGGGTCGATCTTCAGCGCCCGGTACCCGCGCTCGACGACCCCCTGCGCCGCCTTGTGGTACGCCTCCGGGGTGCGCTCGGTGGTGTACCAGCCGTTGGCGTACGCCTTCACCCGGTCGGTCACCTTCCCGCCGAGCAGCTGCCAGACGGGGACGCCGAGCGCCTTGCCCTTGATGTCCCAGCAGGCCATCTCGATGACCGCGATGCCGGACATCACGATCTCCCCGGCCCGCCCGTAGTCGCCGTACTTCATGCGGCGGACGAGGTCCTCGATCGCGAACGGGTCGGAGCCGGTCACGTGGTTGGCGGACGCCTCCCGCAGATAGCCGAGCAGCGCGTCCGTGCGCCCCAGCATCCGGGTCTCACCGACACCGGTGAGCCCCTCATCGGTGTGAACCTGGACGTAGGTGAGGTTGCGCCACGGCGTGCCGACGACGTGCGTACTGATTCCGGTGATGCGCACGGGTGTTGCCTCTCAACGTGTTCGGTATTTCGTCACTCGTTCGAAATGCTGGCGTGACGTTAATGACGGGCCACGGGACGTGTCAATGGTTCGCGCAAGTAGGCTGACGCCATGAGTGATCTCGGGGCGGGTTTCGGTTACTTGATCAAGGGCCAGCGCTGGGCCTTCGGGCACGGCCGGTGGTTCGGCTTCGGCCTGCTGCCCGCGCTGGTCACTCTGGTCGTCTACGCCGGCGCGCTGGTCGGACTGGGCTACGGCGCGGACGACTTCGTCGGCTGGGCCACCCCGTTCGCCGACGACTGGTCCTCGCCCTGGCTGGGCCTCCTGCGCAACACGCTGGTCGTCCTGGTCTTCGTGTTCGGGATATTCCTCGCGGTCATCACCTTCACCGCGGTGACCCTGCTGGTGGGCCAGCCGTTCTACGAGTCGCTCTCCGAGGCGGTCGACCGCAGCGAGGGCGGCGAGGTGCCCGAGTCGGGCCTGCCGCTCTGGCGTGAACTCTGGATCTCCGCCCGCGACTCCGTCCGCATCCTGCTGCGCGTCGCGCTCTACGGGGTGCTGCTCTTCGCCCTCGGGTTCATTCCCGTCATCGGGCAGACCGTGGTCCCCGTCCTCGGTTTCTGCGTCTCGGGCTTCTTCCTCTCCGAGGAGCTCACCGCCGTCGCCCTCCAGCGCCGCGGCATGGTCCTGAAGGACCGGCTCGTGCTGCTGCGCCGCCGCCGGATGATGGTCCTGGGCTTCGGGGTCCCGCTCGCTCTCGCCTTCATCGTCCCCTTCGTCGCCGTGCTCCTGATGCCGGGCGCCGTCGCGGGGGCCACGCTGCTGGCCCGTGAGCTCACGGCGCCGCCCGCGGCCGACCCGGAGCCGGCCCCTTCGACGCCGTACAGCCTGCACAAGCGCTGAGAGGGCCCCGGCGCGGGCCCCGGAAGCCGGGGTCAGCGCACGGAGAAGCCGTACACCGTCGTGGAGGCGAACTCCTCGCCCGGCCGCAGCACCGTGCTCGGGAACTCCGGGCGGTTCGGTGAGTCGGGGAAGTGCTGCGTCTCCAGGGCGATCCCGGCGCACGGCACGAACGGGTCCCCGCCGAAGTGGTCTGCGGTGTACAGCTGGAGCCCCGGTTCCGTCGTGCGGACCGTCAGCAGACGTCCCGACGCGGGGTCGTACAGCTCGGCGGCCGGCTCCCCGCCGGTCCGCTCCAGCACGTAGTTGGTGTCGTAGCCCGGGCCCACCGGCTTCGGCTCCCGGAAGTCGAACCTGGTCCCCTCCACCGGCAGGAACCCGCCCGTGGGGATCGACTCCCCGTCCGCCGGGGTGATCCGCCCGGCCGCGAGCCGCAGTTCGTGCCCGAGCGCGCTGCCGCTGTCCGCCCCTGCCGGGTTCCAGTACGTGTGATTGGTCAGGTTCACCACGGTCGGCGCGTCCGTCGTCGCCCGGTAGGCGATCCGCAGCGCCCCGTCCTCGTCCAGGGTGTACGTCACCGACACCGCCAGCCGCCCCGGGAAGCCCTCCTCGCCGTCCTCGGCGACCAGGGAGAGCCGCACACCGTCCGGCACCTCCTCGGCGTCCCACACCCGCTTGTCGAAGCCGCGCTCACCGCCGTGCAGGGTGTTGCGGCCCTCGTTCCGCGTCACCCGGTGCGTGCGCCCGTCGAGGACGAAGGACCCGCCCGCGATCCGGTTCGCGTACCGGCCGACCACCGCGCCGAAGTAGGGGCCCGTGTGCGTCTCGTACGCCTTGACGTCCGGCAGCCCCAGGGCCACCTCGGCCCGGGTGCCGTCCCGGCCGGGCACCACGACGGACTGCACGACGGCGCCGTACGTCAGCACCCGCACCCGCGTGCCCTCGCGTTCCAGGGTCCAGCGCCGGACCGGCGTACCGTCGATGAGTGTGGAGAAGTCTTCGCTCTGTACCGCTGCACCCGTCGTCATGATCAACAACTTTACGCGGGTGGCCCGGACGCCGTGACATTGCGGTAAGCGATTTCTGCCAGCCTGGCCTGGCCGTTACGGCTCGGATGGAACCAGTCCCACTCGCTGAGCTGCTCACCCGTGAACCGGTAGTCGAAGACCGCCCCGCCGTCGTAGCGGCAGCGCTCGTCCCGCGCGCAGACATCCCGCAGCACCTCGTTGTACGCGACGACCCGCTCCTGCACGGTGTCGCGCCGTGCGACGGCCGCGGGCCCCAGGTCGTCGGCGTCGCCCAGCATCGACCGGCAGATCCCCAGCTTCCAGATCTGCTTGCCCAGCGGGTTCTCACGACCGGTCGACCAGAGCCGCTTGAGGTCCGGCACGCTCGACACGTACACCTGCGCCTTCGGGGCCGAGGCGCGCAACTGCCGCATCGAGGCCTCGAAGGAGGCCCGGAAGTCGGCCTCCGGTGTCATGAGCCGCACCGAGTCCCGGCAGGCGTCGTTCGCGCCGATCATCACTGTGACCAGCTCCGGCCCGTCCTTCGCGGCCAGCGCCATCTGCTCCGGCAGCTCCGCCATCCGGGCACCCGAAACGGCGTGGTTCCAGCTGTGCGAGGCCGCCTTCGAGGCCCCCAGGAGACGTACGGCGAGGCTCCGCACCCCGTCGTCTGTGCCGGTCGCCCAGGACACCTCGGGGCAGTCGGCCAGCACCGAGCAGGCGTCGAAGCCCCGTGTGATGGAGTCCCCGACGGCCGCGACGGAGGCAGGGCTCGCGTCCCAGGCCGGCGTCGCGGCGGGGGAGGGGCTCCGGGCGCCCTCCGGACCCCGCCCGGCCGGACCCCCGTCGGAGGAGCAGCCCGTGAGTGCGGCCCCGCCGGCGAGCGCGACCGCCGCCAGAGTGGCTGCGGCGCCGCGGACACGACGGCGTGACGAATGCTCAGGCATCCCTGTTTCCTCTCCGGCCACTCGGGTGATTGTGCCTCCGGCACACCCCGGCAGCCCCAGGTGGCGGCCCTCGCGCCCTCGCGGGTGAATGCTGGGGAATCATGGGCCCGGGACCGACGGTACGTCACACACCTGACCCCGGCGCACGGTAGCTTTTCCCCGTCAGAACCAGTGGTGCCCGACCGGGCCGCCTGCACATCGGCAAGTCCGGTAAATTGCGTCACGTCATATATTGTCCCTTTTCTGGAGATTCACTCCCGATGCTGTTTACTGATGACAACCTCGGGAGCCGGCCGGACAGGGGCGGTACGGGCGCGAGGCCGCTGGGGAAGGCGAACCTCGTCCCAGACTGGAGGTCCCGGTGACGACACGTGGAGTCCTTTACGTGCACTCCGTACCGCGCGCGCTGTGCCCGCACGTCGAATGGGCGGTGGCGGGCGTACTCGGTGTGCGGGTCCAGCTCGACTGGACCAGGCAGCCGGCCGCGCCCGGCACCTGGCGGTCCGAATTCTCCTGGAAGGGCCGTGCGGGTACCGCTTCGGAGCTGGCCTCGGCCCTCCGCGGCTGGGACCTGCTGCGCTTCGAGGTGACTGCGGAGCCGTGCCCCGCGGCGGAGGGTGAGCGCTACAGCTCGACACCCGGTCTCGGCATCTTCCACGCCGTCACCGGCATGCACGGCGACATCCTGGTCCCCGAGGACCGGCTGAGGGCGGCGCTGGCCCGGTCCCTGCGCGGCGAGTCGGACCTGGAGGCCGAGGTCGCGGGGCTCCTGGGCAAGCCGTGGGACGACGAGCTGGAGTCCTTCCGCCACGCGGGCGAGGGCGCGCCCGTGCGGTGGCTGCACCAGGTGGTGTGACGGGAGCCGCCGGCGGGCCCCGGCCTCGAGGCAGACGGTGCTGAAACGTTTACCCACCCCGGCCGGGGCCCTCAGGCCGCGCCCGGCCGTCCAGCGGCATGCCGGAGCTCATCCGTGTCGGGCAGAAGCGCCGTGATCCGCGCCCAGACCGTCTTGGCGTCCACGCGGACGAGCCTGAAGGGGGAGTCCGGGGTGACACGCGCCTCGGGCACGGGTTCGGCGGGCAGCTCGCGGAGCCAGTAGCCGAGGGGGCCGCAGTCCCAGACGGCGAAGCCACGGGCCTCCGTACCCTCCTCGCCTTCGGCCCGGGCCCGCCAGGCGGAGGTCAGGCGCCAGCTCGAACGCAGCTCGGAGATCAGGTCGGTGAGGAGCGTCAGCGACGGCTCACCGGGGCCGCCGCCCGCCGCGAGGGCGCGGTGGACGGCCTCGCGCTCCTCGACGGCGGACCGGACGAGCCGCTCCCCCTCCAGGATCGCGAGCCCCGCCTCGACGGCGCCGATGGTCGTCCCGACGACGGAGAGGGCGGTCTCACGGGCCACCGGGGACTGCTGGAGGTTCACCATGTCGGCGAGCTTCCACACCAGCATCCTCGGCTCGACGCACGAGTACTCCGCCTCGGCCGTGCCCGGCCACGCCTCGTGCACGACGACGTGGTCGTCGCCGATGAACATGCCGTGGTGCAGCTTGCCCTGCCGGCCGGCGGCCTCCAGCGTGATGACCACCCCCGGTGCCAGGACCGTCTTCATCAGCGGCAGCAGCAAGGGGGAGAGCTTTCCCTCACCGTTGATGAGGCCGCAGTCCAGCAACTCCTTACGCGCCTCGGCGAACTCGTCTGGCGACGCGTTTCCCGCCGCCAGCTCGGAGAGCACGATCAAGTGCCCGTCGGCCAGCCTGAAGCGGGACCGGGAAATGTCGAACGAAGGCATACGCACTCACTTGGTAGTGGCTCAGGCCTGGGACTCGGCCCAGAAGTTGGAGATTCTCGAGATACCCGCACGGACCGCTCCGCGCCGGGTCAGCACGGACCGGTCGACGCCGGTGAAGAGGACCGCGAGGGCGACGTCGGCGGGCAGGACCCGGCCCGCCGCATGCACGGTCATCCTCCGGCCGCTTCCGAGGCCCGACTGCCGCACGGTGATGACGGCCCCGGGGTCTTCGGAGTCGGCCTGCCGGGACAACTCGTACGCACGTCGGTTGATCGCCTTGAGCTTGTACACGTCGCCCAGGTAGGTCATGCGCAGGGAGCGCCCACCGTGGGTCGGCGCCCACCGGTTCCGGCTCATCCGCACGAGCCCGTCCCCGATGCGGAGCGTCGAACGGTTGATGGTCGGCATCGAGACGACCTCCGCGTGCACGCCGCGGGTCTCGAACACGGCCGTGGGGATCATGCCACCGCGCACCTCCGTGACCATCGCGTTGGGCATGTCCCTGCCCGCCGGGTACACCACCCGGATGTCGCCGAACTCGGGGGAGGTGCCCTGCCAGCCGAACTTCTTGCGCCCGACAGGCTGTTTCTCCTTCCAGGACGCGAGCGTGAACGGGGTGATCGTCGTGTGCATGTCTTTCCCTCGTCAGTCGAACGGGTTGAGGGCGCTGCCCAGGTTCTTCGCACCGTCGGCGATACCGTCCCCGATGTCCGAGGCCGTGTCGCCCACCCAGTCCCCGGCCTTCTCGATCCCGTCGCCGATGGCCTCGTGGTTGTCCCAGATCAGGCAGCCGGCGTACACCAGGCCCGTGCCGACCGCGAGACCGGCCGTGACCGGGTTGGGTGCGACGGTCAGTGCGGTCATCGACGCGCTGAACGCCGTCCCGCTGAGATCGGAGGCGAACTTCGCGGGATCGGCCTTGATCATGTCGGCGTCGTACGTGGCCAGGTTCGCCACCCCGTACGCGGTGGCAGCGACGCCGCCGACGACACCGGCGCCCCGGATCCATCCGGCCGCCTTCGCGGCGTTCGCGAGGCCGCCGTTCTGCGCGACCTTGGCGAGGTTGGCCTCTGCGGCACTCGGCATGAAGAAGGAGCCGTTCCGCATGAAGCCGCCCAGCATGGCGGCTTCGTCGGACCCGGTGAGGGCGGTGACCATGCCCGGCGGCACCTTGCCCAGCAGGCTGCCGGGCACGGCTCCGGCCATGCGGTTGTTGATGAAGGTGGAGAGGAAGGTGCCGGGTGCGGTGACGTCCTTGCCCTGTTTGAGGTACTTGAACAGCTTGAAGGCGCCGCCAGCGCTGCCGCCGACGGCCGCGGCGAAGGCGGAGGCCGTGATCGTGCCCTTCTGGACGGCGGCGAAGAGCTCCGCGAGCCGCCTGCTGCCCGTGATCTTCTCGACGCCGTCCTTCTGGAGGCGCTGGAGGTAGTCGTCGAGTGTCTCGCCGTCGCGCATGGCCAGCGAGGCGAGCTGCATGCGCTCCTGCTTCTGCTGGTCGTCCGCCGTCGCGACCTTGTCGGCGCTGCCGTTGAAGCCGCCCGTCGTACCGTCGTTCTTCCCGCCGCCGGTGTCCTTGACGACGGCTTCGAGGTCCTTCTGGAGGTCCTTGTCGGCCTCGTCGACCGCCTTCACGCACGACTTGATGTACTCGGCCCAGGACTGCTCGCTGTCCCGGACGCTCTTGGCGTAGTCCGGGTCGTGGCGGAGGGCGTCGCGCTCACCTTCGGTGGCCCGCTCGTAGTCGAAGGCCACCACGCCCTGCTCGGAGACCCGCATACCGGCCTTGACGGCGTCGGCCCGGGCCCTCTCCAGCCGCTCTTTCAGTTCCACGAACTGGGCGTGCGCGTTCAGCAGGAGAGTCGCAGTCGCTTTTGCCTGCGTCTGGGCGGCCTGGTACTCGTACCGGGTCGCCGCGAAGTTCAGGAATGCGGCGTTCGCGCTCTCACCCCGCCATGAATCACCGAGTGTGACACTCTGAACACCGTCGCGATATCGCTTCTCGACCTTCGAGAATTCCTCCGCCATCGACTTCCACTTTTCGGCGGCGGCGGAGAGCTTTCCGAAATCGGTCGTCATGACTTCGCTGTAGGTCAGCATGCCCGGTCCCCGTGGAACGTCTCGAAGTGGTGCGGCGGCCGGTGCTCGTTCACCGGTAACTGTCCATCGCCGAGGGCAGCCTGATGGTGTCGATCCCGTCCCGGCGGTCGATGTCGACGCCCCGCAGGGTGGTGGCGGTGTTCCTGAGGCCGTCGCGCTCGCGTCCCAGCCGGCCGAGGAGCGTCTTCACCTGCCCGTCCCAGGTGGTCTGCACCTTCTTCAGCGCAGCCGCGGTCGCCCACCCGCTGAAAGCCGTGACCGCGCTGCCGTTGGACTCGTCCGCATGGTCACCCGCCTTCCTGGTGCTCGTCAGCAACTCGTTCTCGATGACGCCGGCGGCGGCCCTCTTCTCGGACGGCGTCGAGGCCAGCGTCGAGGTGCCGCCCGGACCGTAGCCCGGGGCAGGGCCTTCTTCGGGGAGGCCGTTCAACCGCATTCCCGTGGAGCCGCGTTCGGCCGCCGCGGCCCGCAAGCCGGCCCATTCCTCGTCGAAGCCCATTCCGTTCCGACCCCCGATACTGATGATCATGAATGTGCGCTGCATTCTATAGGCGGGATTCTCGGAAGTCACTCCGTGGCTCCCGAAGCATCAGCAGAGACGACGCGTGGGGTCCGGCTTCGGTTCCCGTCGGGATATATCGGCCGCTGTCGGTGGAATTACGGATGGGAATGGGCAGCAGGAAGGGTGGTGAAACTCGCGCGGAGCGGCCGGTGGCCATTGCTCCGGCCGTCCTGTTGCCCCGCGCGGAGGCCCGTCACCCCGGACCGCTCCGGGGGACGGACCGCGCGCACATGCGCGAGGCCCGCCTCCCGGTTCGGGAAGCGGGCCTCGCGGCAGATCAGCAGATGATCAGCGGGTCAGACCGAACGGAACGCCAGCACCACGTTGTGGCCACCGAAGCCGAACGAGTTGTTGATGGCGGAGATCGAACCCTCCGGCAGCGCCCGCGGCTCACCGCGCACGACGTCGGCGTCGACCGCCTCGTCGAGGTCGTCGACGTTGATGGTGGGCGGCGCCATACGGTGGTGCAGTGCCAGGACCGTCGCCACGGTCTCGATACCGCCCGCGCCGCCCAGCAGGTGACCCGTCATGGACTTCGTGGCGGAGATCGCGACATGGTCCAGGTCGTCGCCCAGCACAGCACGCAGCGCCTTGATCTCCGCGATGTCACCCTGCGGTGTGGACGTGGCGTGCGCGTTCAGGTGCACGACCTCCGACGGCTTGAGGTCCGTGGAGTCCAGCAGGTTCTGCATCGCAGCGGCGATGCCGCGCCCGGTGGGCTCGGGCTGCGCGATGTGGTGGGCGTCCGCGGACAGGCCCTGGCCCAGCACCTCGCAGTAGACCCTGGCGCCTCGGGCGGCCGCGTGCTCCGCCGACTCCAGGATCACGACGCCCGCGCCCTCGCCGAGGACGAAGCCGTCACGGGCCGTGTCGTAGGGGCGCGAGGCCTTCTCGGGCTCGTCGTTGCTCTTGGACATCGCCATCATGTTGGCGAAGGCCGCGATCGGCAGCGGGTGGATGGCCGCCTCGGTGCCGCCGGCGACGACCACGTCGGCCCGGCCGGTGCGGATCATCTCGACGGCGTACCCGATGGCCTCGGCGCCCGAGGCGCAGGCGGAGACCGGGGTGTGGACGCCGGCCTGTGCGTTGACCTCCAGGCCGACGTTGGCGGCCGGGCCGTTGGGCATGAGCATGGGAACGGTGTGCGGGGAGACGCGGCGTACGCCCTTCTCCTTCAGCACGTCGTACTGGTCGAGCAGGGTGATCACGCCGCCGATGCCGGAGGCGATGACCGAGCCGAGACGCTCGGGCTGGATCTTCTCGTCCTCACCGGCCTTGCCGGTGAAGCCGGCGTCCGCCCACGCCTCGCGGGCCGCGATCAGCGCGAACTGCGCCGAGCGGTCCAGCTTGCGGGCGAGCGGACGGGGCAGAACCTCGCTCGGGTCGACGGCCGCGAGGGCGGCGATCCGGACGGGCAGTTCGGCGAAACGTTCGCCCTCGAGAGGCTTGACGCCGGAACGACCGGCCATCAGACCTTCCCAGGTCGATGCGGAGTCGCCACCCAGCGGAGTGGTTGCGCCGATACCGGTGACGACCACGGTGCGATTGGTCGGGCTCACTGGAAAATCTTCTCCACGTGTAGAGGGTCGTGAATCAGCGGCGCCACCGCCGGGTGGCGACACACGGGACGGGCTGGGATCAGCCCTGGTGCTTCAGGATGTACTCGGCGGCGTCGCCGACCGTCTTGAGGTTCTTGACGTCCTCGTCGGGGATCTTGACGTCGAAGCGCTCCTCGGCGGCGACGACGACCTCGACCATGGACAGCGAGTCGACGTCCAGGTCGTCGGTGAAGGACTTGTCCAGCTGGACGTCCTCGACCGGGATACCGGCGATCTCGTTGACGATCTCGGCGAGACCGGTGACGATCTCTTCCTGCGTGGCGGCCATGTTGGCGCTCCTTCTGTGTGTTTCTGCGGGGTTCGGGTGTACGGACCGAAAGGTCCGGTGTGCCTAGGGGAGGGTAACGACCGTCGCGGCGTAGACGAGACCCGCCCCGAAGCCGATGATGAGCGCAGTGTCGCCGCTCCTGGCCTGACCGGTCGCCAGAAGCCGCTCCATAGCGAGCGGAATCGAGGCGGCCGACGTGTTGCCGGTGGTTTCCACGTCACGGGCGACCGTGACGTGCTCCGGCAGCTTGAGCGTCTTCACCATCGAGTCGATGATCCGCATGTTCGCCTGGTGCGGAATGAAGACATCCAGGTCCTCCGGGGAGATCCCGGCCGCTTCCAGCGCCTGCTGGGCGACCTTCGCCATCTCGAAGACGGCCCAGCGGAAGACCGCCTGGCCCTCCTGGGTGATGGCGGGGAACTTGATCTCGCCGTTCTTGTCGAGCGGCAGCTTCGAGACGTCGCCGACGTGGAGGTCGTTCCACGACACGGTCTGCTTGATCGTCTCGGACTTGTCGCCTTCGGAACCCCAGACCGTGGGGCCGATGGCCGGTTCCTCGGACGGGCCGACGACAACCGCGCCCGCGCCGTCGCCGAAGAGGAAGGCCGTCGCGCGGTCCTCCAGGTCGGTGAGGTCGCTGAGCCGCTCGACGCCGATGACGAGCACGTATTCCGCCGAGCCCTCGACGATCATGCCCTTGGCGAGGGTGAGGCCGTAGCCGAAGCCCGCGCAGCCGGCCGAGATGTCGAAGGCGGCGGGCTTGCCCGCGCCGATCCTGTGCGCGATGTCGGTCGCGACGGCCGGGGTCTGCTTGAAGTGCGAGACGGTGGAGACGATGACTCCGCCGATCTGCCCGGGAGTGATCCCGGCGTCCGCGATCGCCTTGCCGGAGGCCTCCACCGACATCATGGCCACGGTCTCCTCGTCGGAGGCCCAGTGGCGGGTGGTGATACCGGAGCGGGAGCGGATCCACTCGTCGGACGAGTCGATCGTCTCGAGGATCACCTCGTTGGGCACGACACGGGTGGGGCGGTAGCCGCCGACACCCATGATCCGTGCGTACGGGGCGCCCTTGCTGGGCCTGATCTTCGACATGCTCTCGGGCTCCTTAGGCGCCTGCGTGCTCGGTGAGGAGCGCGCGGGCGGCGTCGAGGTCGTCGGGGGTCTTGAGCGCGAGGGTCTGCACACCCGGCAGCGCGCGCTTGGCGAGCCCGACCAGGGTCCCACCGGGCGCGGCCTCGATGATGGCAGTGACACCGAGCTCGGCGAAGGTCTCCATGCACAGGTCCCAGCGGACCGGGTTGGCGACCTGGCCGACGAGCCGCGAGATGACCTCGTCGCCGTTGGCGACCGTTCTCCCGTCGGCGTTCGACACGTACGTCACCTTCGGGTCGGTGACCGTCAGGGCGGCGGCAGCCGTACGCAGCTTCTCCACGGCCGGGGCCATGTGCTGCGTGTGGAACGCGCCGGCCACCTTGAGCGGCACCACGCGGCGTACGCCTTCGGGCTTGTCCTCGGTCAGCGCGGCGATCTGGGCCGCGGTACCGGCGGCGACGACCTGCCCGGCGCCGTTGACGTTGGCCGGGGTGAGCCCCAGCTTCTCCAGGTGCGGGACGGTGACGGCCGGGTCCCCGCCGAGGAGCGCGGCCATGCCGGTCTCGGTGACCGCGGCGGCCTCGGCCATGCCCAGCCCCCGGGCGCGTACGAAACGGAGCGCGGCCTCGTCGTCGATGACGCCCGCGAGCACCGCTGCGGTGATCTCACCGACGCTGTGCCCCGCGACGACGCCGGGTGAGGCGTCCAGGGCCGCGGCGGAGAGGAGTCCGGCGGCGACCAGCAGCGGCTGAGCCACCGCAGTGTCGCGGATCTCGTCCGCGTGGGCCTTCGTGCCGTAGTGGGCAAGGTCGAGCCCGATGGCGTCGGACCATCCCGCGATGCGGTCGGCGGCACCGGGGAGTTCGAGCCAGGGAGTCAGGAAGCCGGGCGTCTGAGCGCCTTGGCCGGGAGCGACGAGTACGAGCACCCTCACACTCTCTCTTGTGGACGGCCCCGGACGCCCGTGGGGACAGGGACGAAGAACCGTCGGGGGAATTGTTGAAGTTCGACAAAAGTCTAGGACTGAGTGTCTCCGGCGGCCAAGCGCCCCAGGATGAGGGCGATTCGCAGAGTGAACGCGGAACGGACGTCGGAAGGCGACCAGCCGGTGACGTCGGTCACACGTCGCAGCCGGTAGCGCACGGTATTGGGGTGCACGAACAGCATCCGTGCCGCGCCCTCAAGACTGCTTGCCTGCTCCAGATAGACACTCAGCGTCTCCAGAAGTGCTGAACCCGCTTCTTCGAGCGGTCTGTAGATCTCCTCCACCAACTGATCGCGCGCGGCGGGGTCACCGGCCATCGCACGCTCAGGAAGGAGATCGTCCGACAGGACGGGCCTCGGAGCGTCCTGCCACGCCGAGCAGGCCTTGAGACCGGCCGCGGCGGCCTGTGCGGACCGGGTGGCCGCGAGGAGGTCGGGCACCACGGGTCCGGCGACGACGGGGCCGGCCGCATAGGGTCCGATCAGCGATTTCGCCACGTTCAGGGGGTTGTCGCTGCCGCCGGCGATCACGACCAGGCGGTGTCCGAGCACTCCGGTCAGTACCTGGAGCTTGGCGTGCCTGGCCGCCCGCCGGATGGCTTCCACGGTGAGCTCGCTGTCACCCTCCGGAGCGGTGCCGAGCACGACGCACACATGTTCGGGAGAGTTCCATCCGAGAGCGGCGGCCCGGGACACTGCGCCCTCGTCCGCCTCGCCGGACAGCACCGCGTTCACCACGAGCGACTCCAGCCGGGCGTCCCACGCGCCGCGGGCCTCGGCCGCCTGGGCGTACACCTGGGCGGTCGCGAAGGCGATCTCGCGCGCGTAGACGAGCAGCGCCTCGCGCAGCACCGACTCGTCGCCGGGAGCGGCGACCTCGTCGATCGCGGTCTCCATGACCTCGATCGTCGTGCGCACCATCTCGACGGTCTGCCGCAGAGTGATGGCCCGGGTCAGCTCGCGTGGAGCCGTGCCGAACACGTCGGTGGAGATCGCCTGCGGTGTCTCCGGATGGCGGAACCACTCGGTGAACGCGGCGATGCCGGCCTGGGCGACCAGACCGATCCAGGACCGGTTCTCCGGTGGCATCGCCCGG
>NZ_MAPV01000206.1 GCF_001700505.1 Streptomyces mutomycini | reverse complement strand
GGTTGCTCTGGCGGGGCTGGTTGGGGAGGTCGAAGCGGCTGGTGGTCCGGTGCGTTCCGTGTTCCACGCGGCTGGTATCAACCGCTTTGCGCCATTCGTCGACACACGGTCGGACGACTTCGAAGAGGTGCTGCGGGCCAAGGTGACGGGTGCGGACAATCTGGATGCCGTCTTCGGTGACCGGCCGCTCGATGCGTTCGTGCTGTTCTCCTCGATCGCCGGCATCTGGGGCAGTGGCGGTCAAGCCGCCTACGCGGCTGCCAACGCACACCTCGACGCCCTGGCCGAGCGCCGGCGGGCCCGTGGACTGACCGCCACGTCCATCGCCTGGGGCCCCTGGGCGGATGGCGGAATGGCAGACGGGGAAGCCGCGGAGCACCTTCGTCGTCGTGGGCTGACCGCGATGACGCCTGCTACGGCGATCATCGGACTCGAGCAGGCGCTCGGCCAGGGTGATTCCGTGATCACGGTCGCCGATGTGGACTGGCAGCTCTTCAGGCCGACGTTCACCGCCATGCGCGAGAGTCCCTTGCTGAGCGAACTCGCTGAGCTCGACACATCCGTCTCTGCGGACAACCGGCCCTCCTCCCTCCCCGCCAGGTTTGCCGCGCTTCCGGACACGGAGCGGGCTGCTGCACTTCTTGACCTCGTACGCCAACAGGTCGCGTTCGTTCTGGGACACCGGAACACGGCCAGGATTCCGGCGGACCGGCCGTTTCAGCAACTGGGCTTCGATTCCCTCACGGCTGTCGAGCTGCGGAACCTCCTGCAGAAAGAGACCGGGCTCGGTCTGCCCACCACTCTTGTCTTCGACTGCCCGAACCCGGCTGCTCTGGCTGACCACCTCCGCGTGCGGCTCTTCGGTGCCGGAGAGGAACCTGAAAGGTCCGGAGCAGCCACTTCCGTCACGAGCGACGACCCGATCGTCATCGTGGGCATGAGCTGCCGCCTCCCCGGGGGTGTCAGTTCCCCGGAAGACCTCTGGTCGTTGCTCGTCGCGGAGGCCGACGGAGTCACCGGCTTCCCGATCGACAGGGGCTGGGCCGTGGACCCGCATTCCTCGTATGCGCGCGAGGGCGGTTTTCTGCACGACGCGGCGTTGTTCGATGCCGAGTTCTTCGGGATCTCGCCTCGTGAGGCACTGGCGATGGACCCGCAGCAGCGACTGCTCCTCGAGACGTCGTGGGAGGCGTTCGAGCGTGCCGGAATCGACCCGATCTCCCTCCGCGGCAGCAGTACCGCCGTCTTCGCCGGAGCCGCGAGTCAGGGATACGCGTCGGGAGCGAATGCCGGCGAGGTGGAAGGCGTCGGGGGGCATCTGCTCACGGGAAACGCGACGAGTGTCCTGTCCGGCCGTGTCTCGTACGCCTTCGGGCTCGAAGGGCCGGCCGTCACTCTTGATACGGCGTGCTCGTCGTCTCTGGTGGCTCTGCACCTTGCTGCTCAGGCCCTGCGGTCGGGGGAGTGCTCGCTGGCGCTTGTCGGTGGGGTGACGGTGATGGGTACTGCGGTGACGTTCTCGGAGTTCTCCCGGCAGGGCGGCCTCGCGGGGGACGGCCGATGCAAGTCCTTCGCGGAGGCTGCGGACGGTACGGGCTGGTCCGAGGGTGTGGGCGTGCTCCTGGTCGAGCGGCTCTCGGACGCGCGGCAGAACGGCCATGAAGTGCTCGCCGTCCTTCGGGGCAGTGCGGTGAACCAGGACGGTGCGAGCAACGGTCTGACGGCTCCGAACGGCCCCTCGCAACAGCGGGTGATCCGGCAGGCGCTGCTGAACGCCGGCCTGTCGGCCTCCCAGGTGGACGCGGTAGAAGCACATGGAACCGGTACGTCCTTGGGCGACCCGATCGAGGCGCAGGCGGTACTCGCGACGTACGGGCAGGGGCGCGCCGAGGCCCCTCCGCTGCACTTGGGGTCCCTGAAGTCCAACATCGGCCACACGCAGGCTGCCGCGGGTGTGGCCGGGATCATCAAGATGGTGATGGCGATGCGGCACGGTGTGCTGCCGCGGACGCTGCATGTGGATGAGCCGACGTCACAGGTGGACTGGTCGGCCGGCTCGGTGGAGCTGCTGACGGAGTCGGTGGCGTGGCCGGAGACGGGCGAGGCGCGGCGTGCGGGTGTGTCGTCGTTCGGGATCAGCGGCACGAACGCGCACGTGATTCTGGAGCAGGCTCCGGCGATCGAGGCGACGGAAGCCTCCGAGGATGTCGTGCTGCCTGTGGTTCCGTGGGTGGTGTCGGCGAAGTCCGAGGCGGGTTTGTCGGCGCAGGTGGAGCGGTTGTCGGGGTTCGCCGGGGATCGGGAGCCGGTGGATGTCGGGCTCTCGTTGGCGACCACGCGGGCGGCGTTGGAGCACCGTGCGGTGCTGATCGGTGACCGGACCGTGCGGGGCGAGGTCGTCGAGGGCCGGTCGGCGGTGTTGTTCTCGGGTCAGGGTGCGCAGCGGTCGGGTATGGGCCGTGAGCTGTATGGGGCGTATCCGGTGTTCGCGGATGCGTTCGATGCGGTGTGCGCAGAGCTGGACCGGCATCTGGATCAGCCGATCCGTGGCGTGGTCTTCGAGGGTGGTGAGCTGCTGGATCAGACGCAGTTCACGCAGGCCGGTCTGTTCGCGCTCGAAGTGGCGCTGTTCCGTCTGGTGTCGGCCTGGGGCGTCAAGCCGGACTGTCTGCTGGGCCACTCCATCGGCGAACTGTCGGCCGCGCATGTGGCCGGAGTGCTGTCGCTGGAGGATGCGGCCAGGCTGGTGGCGGCTCGTGGTCGTCTGATGCAGGCCTTGCCGGCGGGCGGGGCGATGGTGTCCCTCCAGGCAGCCGAGGACGAGGTCCTGCCGCTCCTTGCCGACGGCGCATCCATTGCAGCGCTCAACGGGCCTTCCTCGACGGTGATTTCAGGTGACGAGGACGCTGTCCTGGCGATCGCCGCGCATTTCGAGGCCGAGGGCCGTAAGACCAAGCGTCTGCGGGTCAGTCATGCGTTCCATTCGCCCCGCATGGACGCGATGCTGGACGACTTCCGTGCGGTCGCGGAGACGTTGACCTTCCGTGCCCCGCAGACCGCCATCGTGTCGAACGTGTCGGGTCGGGTCGTGTCTGACGAGGAGATCTGCTCGGCGGACTACTGGGTACGCCACGTCCGCGAGGCGGTCCGCTTCCTCGACGGAATACGCGCTCTCCAGGACCAGGGCGTGACCACATACCTGGAGCTCGGCCCGGACGGAGTGCTGTCCGCGATGGGGCAGGACTGCGTCGAGGACTCCACCTTCGTGCCGGCCCTGCGACAGGACCGCGACGAGGCACAGACGCTGGTCACCGCCATCGCCGAACTTCACGTACGAGGATCAGCGGTCGACTGGGCGGCGTACTTCGCCGGGACCGGCGCCCGCCGCGTCGATCTGCCGACCTACGCCTTCCAGCACGAGCACTACTGG
>NZ_MAPV01000205.1 GCF_001700505.1 Streptomyces mutomycini | reverse complement strand
CTCGGCCCGCCCTTTGCCGTCCAGCTCGCTCAGGCCTCGTCGCTCTCAGCCTGCTCCTCCTCGGTACTCCGTTCCAGGACGCGTCCTTCACCCGGAGCGAGGCTCCCGAGAATGCGGTCCAGATCCTCCATCGAGGCGAACTCGACGACGATCTTTCCCTTCTTCTGTCCGAGATCGACCTTCACTCGCGTCTCGAAGCGATCCGAGAGGCGCGAAGCGAGATCGGTCAAGGCCGGAGAGACGCGGCCGCCGGCCCTGGGGCCCCGCGGCTTGGCAGAACTCGTCGGCTCGGATCCGAGCAGATTCACGATCTCCTCGACGGCACGCACCGACAGTCCTTCGGCCACGATGCGGTGGGCAAGCCGGTCTTGTTCATCGGAGTCGTCCACCGACAGCAAGGCCCTCGCATGCCCGGCTGAGAGGACTCCTGCCGCAACCCGTCGCTGTACGGGCGGGGAGAGCCGCAGCAGACGCAGCGTGTTCGACACCTGCGGACGGGACCGGCCGATCCGGTCCGCCAGCTGATCATGCGTGCACTTGAAGTCCTTCAGCAACTGGTCGTACGCCGCCGCCTCCTCAAGGGGATTCAGCTGAGCCCGGTGCAGGTTCTCCAGAAGCGCGTCGAGAAGAAGCTTCTCGTCGTCGGTCGCACGGACGATCGCCGGGATGCGTTCCAGACCGGCTTCGCCGCACGCCCTCCAGCGACGCTCACCCATGATGAGCTCGTAGCGGTCCTCTGCGACCTTGCGTACGACGACGGGCTGGAGGAGACCGACCTCCTTGATGGATGTGACCAGCTCTGCCAGGGCGTCTTCGTCGAAGACCTCGCGGGGCTGCCTGGGGTTGGGCGTGATCGAAGCGAGGGGAATCTCAGCGAAATACGCCCCTACGGAATCGGTCTCCCCGGCGGTGGGCTCCTGGCCTCCTACTGGAGAACTCGGCTCCGGGACCAACACGCCGGACGGGAGCGCTGCCAATTTTGCAGCGGCCACCCCACGCTCGGCGGTCATTACTGGTGATGCGCTCCCCGCGCTCGTCCCGGACGAGGGGCCCGGGACCTGCTTCTCCTGCGGAGCTGCGGGGATCAGTGCACCGAGTCCACGCCCCAGCCCTCTACGACGCTCGCTCACTGCATGCCCTCCGAATGACTCTGCTGACTCTTCTGAACGCCCGCGCGGGCACCCTCGCTCGCAGGAGCGTGCTGGGCCTCGTAATGCACTCCGACGCCTCTCAGCGCGATCTCGCGGGCTGCCTCAAGATAGGACAGGGAACCGCTGGAGCCCGGATCGTACGTCAGGACGGTCTGCCCGTAGCTCGGGGCCTCCGAGATGCGTACGGAACGCGGAATGCTGGTCCGCAGCACTTCCTTGCCGAAGTGGGTGCGCACCTCCTCCGCGACCTGTGACGCGAGCCTGGTCCTGCCGTCGTACATGGTGAGCAGGATCGTCGACACGTGAAGGTCCGGGTTCAGATGCCCCCGGACCAGGTCGACGTTGCGAAGTAGCTGGCCGAGCCCCTCCAGTGCGTAGTACTCACACTGAATCGGGATGAGCACCTCTGCCCCGGCTACGAGGGCGTTGACCGTCAGCAAGCCGAGCGAAGGCGGACAGTCGATAAGGATGTAGTCCAGCGGCTGGTCATACGCCTGGATCGCTCGCTGCAGCCGACTCTCCCGCGCAACCAGCGACACCAGTTCGATCTCCGCACCGGCGAGGTCAATGGTCGCCGGCGCACAGAAGAGGCCTTCGACGTCCGGGACAGGCTGCACTACTTCGGAGAGCGGCATGCTCTCCACCAGTACGTCGTAGATGGAGGGGACTTCCGCGTGATGGTCGATCCCCAGAGCCGTGGAGGCGTTCCCCTGCGGGTCGAGGTCCACCACCAGGACGCGCGCACCATGCAGTGCGAGCGATGCTGCGAGATTGACCGTCGACGTCGTCTTACCCACACCGCCCTTCTGGTTGGCAACTACCATGACGCGTGTCCGGTCAGGCCGCGGCAACCCCTCGCCGGCGCGGCCGAGGGCCTCTACCGCCAGTTGAGCGGCACGACCGATAGGTGTGTCGTCCATCGGTGGCGGTGTTTCACGTGAAACACCGTCCCCCAGGGACTCGGTACGGGGACCGGGGACCGGGTCGGTCATCGGTCCCGCGATGTTGGCGTCGGACCGCAAGGATTCACTCTCCTCGACTTCAGGCTCGCAATGAACAGAGCCTGCCATGGTTTCGGGGTCGTGAACCAGCGAGGCCGACTGTTCTGTGGATGAATCCGGTTCTGTGGACAACTTCGTAGCCCGCACGGACTTGCGGTCGCGCGGCGTGGCAGCCGCACGACCGCGGCCGATGATTCCCTGCAGCAGAGAGCGACGTTTCACGTGAAACACGATGCCTTCGCAGCCCAGCGAGGGGCTCCCGACACTCCGCAGGCGGCGCATATGGCTGCATGCATGGAGCATCAGAAAAAAGCGCTCACCAGTGCATCAAAACGCCGAACAAGGGCGCACCAAGCTCTCGTCCAGCGACGTCTATCGGCGCCTGCGCGTCCGGCCCACCCTGGCGGCCTTCGCCCGCTTTGCGGCGAACCTCACACCGCCCGGACTCTCCCCGACCACCACACGCACCACGGTGGCCGCAGGATCAACCAGCCCCTCACCGACGTGCAGCACCTCGGTTTCCACCACTCCTAGCTTGCTCAGAGCAGCACGAGCTCCCTGAATCTCTTCCTCAGCGGTGCCGCCCTTGAGCGCCAGCATCTCGCCGTACGGGCGGAGCAGAGGCACACCCCATCCAGCGAGGCGGTCGAGCGGGGCAACTGCTCGGGCTGTCACCACATGAACGGGCTGCAGCGTACCGAGTACCTCTTCGGCCCGGCCGCGGACGACCGTCACATGATCCAGCCCCAGCAGCTCGACGACCTCCTGAAGAAAGTTCGTGCGCCGCAGCAACGGCTCAAGCAGAGTGATCTTCAGGTCGGGGCGCACCAACGCCAGCGGGATACCAGGAAGCCCCGCCCCCGACCCCACATCGCACACCGTGACACCTTCGGGAACTACCTCGGAGAGCACCGCACAGTTCAGAAGGTGTCGTTCCCACAGGCGGGGAACCTCGCGAGGGCCGATCAGTCCGCGCTTGACGCCCGCGTCCGCGAGCAGCTCCGCATACCTGACAGCCTCTGGAAAGAACTCACCGAATACCGCCTGCGCCTCCTGGGGCGCCTGAGGGAGCTCTGCTTCCTCCGTCACGGGGACCGTCCTTCCGTACCGCACTAGCACGCTGACTATCAGGCTGACAAAGATCGGCCCCGCCTGCGAACAGACGGGGCCGACAGTACAAGGATCCGGTCAGGCCGGGAGTACGACGACGAAGCGCTGCGGCTCCTCGCCCTCGGACTCACTGCGCAGACCTGCTGCCGCGATCGCGTCGTGCACGACCTTGCGCTCGAACGGCGTCATCGGCTCCAGCTTCACCGGCTCGCCAGAGCTCTTGACCTCGTCCGCGGCCTTGGCACCCAGAGCCGCGAGAACCTCACGCTTCTTGGCACGGAAACCGCCGATGTCCAGCATCAGACGGCTGCGGTCACCGGTCTCACGGTTGACGGCCAGACGCGTCAGCTCCTGAAGCGCCTCCAGCACCTCACCGTCGCGCCCAACGAGCTTCTGCAGGTCACGCGCCGAGTCGCTGATGATCGAGACCGCGGCCCGGTCCGCCTCCACGTCCATGTCGATGTCGCCGTCGAGGTCGGCGATGTCGAGCAGGCCTTCGAGGTAGTCAGCCGCGATCTCCCCCTCCTGCTCGAGGCGGGTCAGAGTGTCGCTGCCCTCAGCGGCCGTGGTGGTGGTGCCTTCCGTCACGGATGGACTCCTTCTTACTTCTTGGACGGGTGCTTGGGCCGCTGCGGGCCCTTGCGCTGTCCGGACTTGGCTTGGCGTGAGGAGCCGGATGCAGCGGGCTTGTCCGCCGGCTTCGGCGTATCGTCCCGCTTCTCCAGCGAGGTCTTGGTTTCCGAGCCGGTGGAGCCGGACTCCGAACCCTTCGACGTGCCGGGGTGCGTGGCTGCGGTGTGCCGCTTCGACTTGGACTGGCGCTTGGGCTGCTGCCGCTTGGCCGCAGCACCGCCCTCGGCCTCCAGAACGGCGGCGTCGCTCTTGGCGACAGTCCCGTCCTCCTGGGCGGCGAGCCCGAGCTTGCTCAGGCCGGTGATGAACTTGCGCTCGATGTCGTTGCGGTCGGTTCCCTTGGCAACGATTCGCTTGACGGTGTTGCGCCGGGTCCTGCCACGAACCTGCCCATGAGAGGTGACGCTCTTCAGGAGGCGGCCCAGATACTGGTCCTGCGCCTTGCTGCCCGGTGTCGGGTTCTGGTTGATCACATACATCTGCTGACCCATGGTCCAGACGTTCGTGGTCAGCCAGTACACGAGGACGCCGACGGGGAAGTTGATACCCATGACGGCGAAGATGACGGGGAAGATGTACATCAGCATCTTCTGCTGCTGCATGTACGGGGTCTTGACCGTCAGGTCGACGTTCTTCGTCATCAGCTGGCGCTGTGTGAAGAACTGGGACGCGGACATCATCACGATCATGATCGCGGTCACGACACGGACGTCAGTCAGCGAGGCGCCGAGCGCCTGGACCTTCTCTTCGCTGTCCATGAACTTCGCGGCCAGCGGGGCACCGAAGATGTGCGCCTGACGGGCACTGTCCAGCAGGGACTGGTCGATGACACCGATCGTCTTGCCCGAGGCGATGGACGAGAGCACGTGGTACAGGGCGAAGAAGAACGGGGACTGCGCCAGGATGGGGAGGCACGAGGAGAGCGGATTGGTACCCGTCTCCTTGTACAGCTTCATCATCTCTTCGGACTGACGCTGTTTGTCGTTCTTGTAGCGCTCCTGGATCGCCTTCATCTTCGGCTGGAGCACCTGCATGTTCCGGGTGGACTTGATCTGCTTCACGAAAAGCGGGATCAGACAGATCCGGATCAGGACCACCAGGGACACGATGGACAGGCCCCAGGCCCACCCCGTGTCGTCGCCGAAGAGCGCGCCGTACAGCTTGTGGAACTGGACGATGACCCACGAAACAGGTGTGGTGATAAAGCTGAACAGACTGGCAATCGTGTCCACTAATCAGGCTCCTTGAGCTTTGGGCGAGGTCTCTGTGGCCGGGCTCAGGGGTTCGGAGACCGACCCCCCGGAAGGCACATCGGCGGCGGAGTCCCCGCCCTTGCCACCACGCACACAGCTGCGCAGCATTTCGTGCCAACGCGGACGTTTGCGTGGCGGTACGTGATCCACGCCGCCGGGTGACCACGGGTTGCAACGCAGGATGCGCCAAGCGGTCAGCGCTGTTCCCTTGATCGCTCCGTGCCGGTCGATCGCCGTATATCCATAGTGGGAACACGACGGGTAGTAACGGCAGACAGGCCCGAGTAGCGGGCTGATCGTCCACTGATACAGCTTGATAAGAGCCAGCAGCGGGTACTTCATCGCGCGCCCCCTCCCAGCAGCCGCTGAAGTGCGGCGTCCAGGTCTCGGGCCAGCTGTGCATGGTCGGCGTCACCCGATCCGGGTAGCGCTCGTACGACAACAAGGCTACCGGGGGGCAGCTGAGCAAGCCGATCGCGGACCAGATGGCGAAGCTTCCGCTTCACCGCGGTGCGAACGACGGCTCCACCCACAGCTTTGCTGACAACGAAACCCGCACGTGGCGGGGGAGCACTCTCCCCTGTCACGTGCGGGTCCGTAGCACCGCTGCGTAGATGTACGACGAGTAGCGGGCGTCCGGCCCGACGTCCTCGGCGTACAGCGACCGCGAAGTCCTCGCGCCGCCTCAGCCGATTCTCGGTAGGCAGCACGTCATGACCTGACCGCGATCAGGCGGACAGGTTGGTGCGACCCTTGCCACGGCGGTTCGCGAGAATCGCGCGGCCGGCACGGGTACGCATGCGCAGTCGGAAGCCATGGGTCTTGGCGCGACGACGATTGTTCGGCTGGAAGGTGCGCTTGCTCACTCGGGGGCTCCAGAAATGATTCGTGTGTTGGCGGGACATCGCCTGGCTGTCACCGTGCGCCCACGAGGAACTCGCGTAAACGCCTTAGTGCACCGCTTCACAATCACAGATCGTGATCTTTGCCCATCGGAGGCAGGCGGCAGCAGCCATCGACAACTCGACCTGGTCACGGTACGCGCGGCTGCGCCATCCGGTCAAACCAGCTCCTCGCCACCCACTTCTGTACACAGCCTGTGGACAACAACTTGAACCGCGCGGGTCGGCCTGACTACCGTGGCTGAACTCGGGTTCTTTTCCTTCCTGCCTGCCGGGCCTCACCCGACCCGACCCATCCCGTCCCGAGAAGCACACATTCGTGGGACATGCGAGAGAGCGTGCCTTGTGGCTGACGTACCTGCCGATCTTGCCGCAGTGTGGCCACGAGTGCTGGAACAACTCCTCGGGGAGGGCCAGCAGGGCATCGAGCCGAAGGACAAGCAGTGGATCGAGCGCTGCCAGCCCCTCGCGCTCGTCGCTGACACAGCGCTGCTGGCCGTACCCAACGAGTGGGGCAAGCGGGTCCTCGAGGGCCGGCTCGCACCGCTGATCAGCGAGACGCTCACTCGTGAGTGCGGACGTCCGATCCGCATCGCGATCACCGTCGACGACTCCGCGGGAGAGCCCCCCGCTCCTCCCGCGCCCCCGATGCACCAGCCCCGC
Source organism: Streptomyces mutomycini (assembly GCF_001700505.1). Lineage (GTDB taxonomy): Bacteria > Actinomycetota > Actinomycetes > Streptomycetales > Streptomycetaceae > Streptomyces > Streptomyces mutomycini. The sequence continues at coordinate 38,816 of NZ_MAPV01000205.1, read as the reverse complement.
CAAGGGCAGCAGTCCCATCGCTACCAGGGTCCGCAGCACGACGAACCCCCGCGCGGCGACGGGTACGACAGCTATGGCGCCAGGCCCTCCGACGACGGTATGCCCACCGCCCGCCCGGCATACCCGGACTACCAGCAGCACCGGCCCGAACCCGGCGCCTGGCCACGCACCCAGGAGGACCTCTCCTGGCAGCCCCGCCACGGCGGATACCAGGACCGCGACCCGTACGCGAGCCCGCGCCCGCAGCAGCCCCAGCACGACTACCGCCCGCAGCCGCCCGAGCACCAGGGTTACGAGCAGCAGCGGGACCGCGACCGCCACGATCTGCAGGACCAGCCGCCCCAGCACCGGCAGGGCGGCCATGGAACGGGAAGGACCGGCGGCGGCCCCATGGGCACGCAGTCCGCGCCCCCGGCGGGGACCGGTGAGCCGCACGCCCGGCTGAATCCGAAGTACCTCTTCGACACGTTCGTGATCGGGGCGTCCAACCGCTTCGCACACGCGGCGGCGGTCGCCGTAGCCGAAGCCCCCGCGAAGGCGTACAACCCCCTCTTCATCTACGGGGAGTCGGGGCTCGGCAAGACTCACCTGCTGCACGCCATCGGGCACTACGCACGAAGCCTCTATCCGGGCACCCGGGTGCGGTACGTGAGCTCCGAGGAGTTCACCAACGAGTTCATCAACTCGATCCGTGACGGCAAGGGCGACACCTTCCGGAAGCGCTACCGGGACGTGGACATCCTCCTGGTCGACGACATCCAGTTCCTGGCGAGCAAGGAGTCGACGCAGGAGGAGTTCTTCCACACCTTCAACACGCTCCACAACGCCAACAAGCAGATCGTGCTGTCCTCGGACCGTCCGCCCAAGCAACTGGTGACCCTCGAGGACCGGCTGCGCAACCGGTTCGAGTGGGGCCTCACCACCGATGTGCAGCCGCCGGAGCTCGAGACGCGTATCGCCATCCTCCGGAAGAAGGCCGTGCAGGAGCAGCTCAACGCCCCGCCGGAGGTGCTCGAGTTCATCGCCTCCCGCATCTCTCGCAACATCCGCGAGCTGGAGGGCGCTCTCATCCGGGTGACCGCCTTCGCGAGCCTGAACCGCCAGCCCGTGGATCTGGGTCTGACCGAGATCGTGCTCAAGGACCTGATCCCCGGCGGCGAGGACTCCGCTCCGGAGATCACCGCGCCGGCCATCATGGCAGCGACCGCGGACTACTTCGGTCTGACTGTGGAGGATCTCTGCGGGTCCTCCCGCAGCCGCGTCCTGGTGACGGCTCGCCAGATCGCGATGTATCTGTGCCGCGAGCTGACGGATCTGTCCCTTCCCAAGATCGGCGCCCAGTTCGGCGGGCGCGACCACACCACGGTGATGCACGCGGACCGGAAGATCCGTGCCCTGATGGCGGAGCGGCGCTCCATCTACAACCAGGTCACCGAGCTCACCAACCGCATCAAGAACGGCTGACGGGCCGGAACACCCGGCCGCACCGCGCACCAGGGGCGCCCCGGCGAGGACCGCACGACGTCCTCGCCGGGGCGCCCTTCTGTCGTCAGAAGGCCTCACAGATAGCTGCGGGACCACCTCCAGGCGCGGCCACGGGCGCTCCTGGACCAACTCCAGGCACCTGTTCCCGCACGGGGCCGCGGCCGGTGCGACGGCCGCACGCCTCTTGAGTGTTCGAATACGGTCCGCAGAAGCCCCCTTCTCCACAGAAGAGCGGGGAATCCGGCGTCCACAGCCTGGGGACTGTGAAGTTGTCCAGATTGCGTCCACAGGGCTTGCTGCCGATACTCCATCAGGCCAGGTCACGTGGCTGGGGATTTGTGGTCAACCGTGATCCACAGCCTGTGGACAGAAATTTTGTCCACAGGGTCTGGATGATGTTGTCCACCGGCGGCCCACAGGCGAGTCCCTGTTGTCCCCAGCTTCTCCACACCCCTGTCCACTGTTCGGCAACCCAACACCCGCTTTCACTGCCGAGAGTGAAAGGCGTCACACGAGGGTGCCGGGTTGGGCTGTGGGGAACGTGGGTAAAGCTGGGGACAGGCCTGGGGAGAAGTCACCCCGCCCTGTGCATCGGGTGTGCAGAACTTTCGTGTGTCCACAGAAACGCCTGGTTGTCCACCGGTGCCACCCACAGGGTCGGTGGACAAAAAACAGCCTCTGAGCTGGGAAAATGGCGTTATCCACGGTTTCCACAGGGCCTACTACTACTACCACTCAGAGTTAGCCAGGAATCAGCTTCGAAGTGGGGCCTGTGCACAACTCGAGCGACGAGCTCGGCGAACCTCTTGGTGCGACTTGACCCCGAGCAGCAACGAGTGTCGGTGCCGTACGTCAGACTGGACCCCGGCGGCGTCCCCAGCCCTTCGGCAGGGAGCCCCGGTCAACCGACGAAGGCCAGTAGGGCGAGCGAGCAACAGCAGGAGGCGGTTCCGGTGAAGATCCGGGTGGAGCGCGATCTACTCGCGGAGGCGGTGGCCTGGGTGGCACGCAGCCTCCCGGCCCGTCCGCCGGCGCCCGTTCTCGCGGGCCTTCTGCTGAAGGCGGAGGACGGCGCCCTCAGCTTCTCGAGCTTCGACTACGAGGTCTCGGCCAAGGTCTCGGTGGACGCGGAGATCGAGGAGGACGGCACGGTGCTCGTCTCCGGCCGGCTGCTCGCCGACATCTGCCGCGCCCTGCCGAACCGTCCGGTGGAGATCTCCACAGACGGTGTGCGGGCCACGGTGGTCTGTGGTTCCTCGCGGTTCACACTCCACACCCTGCCTGTGGAGGAGTACCCGGCCCTTCCGCAGATGCCGACCGCCACGGGCACCGTCCCCGGCGAGGTCTTCGCATCCGCGGCAGCTCAGGTCGCCATCGCCGCCGGCCGTGACGACACCCTTCCCGTCCTGACCGGCGTCCGGATCGAGATCGAGGGCGACACCGTCACCCTCGCCTCGACCGACCGCTACCGCTTCGCGGTCCGTGAGTTCCTCTGGAAGCCGGAGAATCCCGACGCCTCGGCCGTGGCCCTGGTGCCGGCCAAGACGCTCCTGGACACGGCCAAGGCGCTGACCAGCGGCGACACGGTGACGCTGGCGCTGTCCGGGTCAGGGGCAGGCGAAGGACTGATCGGTTTCGAGGGCGCGGGCCGGCGTACGACCACGCGGCTGCTCGAGGGCGATCTGCCGAAGTACCGGACGCTCTTCCCCACCGAGTTCAACTCGGTGGCGGTCATCGAGACCGCCCCGTTCGTCGAGGCGGTCAAGCGTGTGGCCCTCGTCGCCGAGCGCAACACCCCGGTTCGGCTCAGCTTCGAGCAGGGCGTGCTGATCCTCGAGGCCGGCTCCAGCGACGACGCACAGGCTGTGGAGCGTGTCGACGCCGTGCTGGAGGGCGACGACATCTCGATCGCCTTCAACCCGACGTTCCTGCTGGACGGGCTCAGCGCGATCGACTCCCCGGTCGCCCAGCTCTCCTTCACGACGTCCACCAAGCCCGCGCTGCTCAGCGGCCGTCCGGCCGTCGACGCGGAGGCGGACGACGCGTACAAGTACCTGATCATGCCGGTCCGCCTCTCCGGCTGATCCGGGGGTCGTTCCCGTAATCGCGGCTTCCGGCGGGCAGGCTCAGCGCAGAGCGTGCCCACCCTGCTGCACCCCGCCGTGCCGTCCCGGCCGGGCGTAGGCTCGGACCCGGGTACGAATCGGCACAACGCTTAAGGAATCTCTGATGGAGCTCGGTCTCGTCGGCCTCGGCAAGATGGGCGGCAACATGCGCGAGCGCATCCGCCGCGCAGGCCACACCGTCATCGGTTACGACCGCAACCCGGACGTCGCCGACGTCCACAGCCTCGAAGAGCTTGTGGGCAAGCTCAAGGGTCCGCGCGTCGTGTGGGTGATGGTTCCGGCGGGTGCGGCGACCCAGTCCACCGTCGACGAGCTGGCCGAGCTCCTCTCCCCGGGCGACGTGGTCGTGGACGGCGGGAACTCGCGCTGGACCGACGACGAGAAGCACGCGGTCGAGCTGGGCATCAAGGGAATCGGCTTCGTCGACTGCGGCGTGTCCGGTGGTGTCTGGGGCCTCGAGAACGGCTACGCCCTGATGTACGGCGGCGACACGGCCGATGTGGAGAAGGTCCAGCCGATCTTCGACGCGCTCAAGCCCGAGGGCGAGTTCGGCTCCGTCCACGCGGGCAAGGTCGGCGCCGGCCACTTCGCCAAGATGGTCCACAACGGCATCGAGTACGCCATGATGCAGGCGTACGCCGAGGGCTGGGAGCTCCTGGAGAAGGTCGACTCGGTCACGGACGTGCGCGAGGTCTTCCGCTCCTGGCAGGAGGGCACGGTCATCCGTTCCTGGCTGCTCGACCTGGCGGTCAACGCGCTGGACGACGACGAGCACCTCGACCAGCTCCGTGGTTTCGCGGCGGACTCCGGCGAGGGCCGGTGGACGGTCGAGGCCGCCATCGACAACGCGGTGCCGCTGCCGGCGATCACCGCGTCCCTGTTCGCGCGCTTCGCCTCGCGCCAGGACGACTCCCCGCAGATGAAGATGATCGCCGCGCTGCGCAACCAGTTCGGCGGCCACGCGGTGGAGAACAAGAAGTAGCCGTCGGCAGCAGGCGGTACAGCAGCACACAGCAGAGCAGTCGGAAAGGTCGGCGACCATGCACGTCACGCATCTCTCGCTGGCCGACTTCCGCTCGTACGCCCGGGTCGAGGTGCCTCTCGATCCGGGCGTCACCGCGTTCGTGGGGGCCAACGGCCAGGGCAAGACCAATCTGGTGGAGGCGGTCGGCTATCTCGCCACGCTCGGCAGCCACCGGGTGTCGTCCGATGCCCCCCTGGTGCGGATGGGCGCGGAGCGCGCCGTCGTGCGTGCCGCGGTCACCCAGGGCGAGCGCTCGCAGCTGATCGAGCTCGAGCTCAATCCGGGCCGCGCCAACAGGGCCCGCATCAACAGGTCCTCGCAGGTCAGGCCGCGCGACGTCCTGGGGATAGTGCGGACGGTGCTTTTCGCTCCCGAGGATCTGGCTCTGGTGAAGGGCGATCCCGGCGAGCGCCGGCGCTTCCTGGACGAGTTGATCACGGCGCGCTCCCCCCGGATGGCCGGAGTGCGCTCCGACTACGAACGGGTCCTGAAGCAGCGCAACACCCTGCTGAAGTCCGCGGCCATGGCCCGCAGGCACGGGGGCAGGTCGATGGATCTGTCCACGCTCGACGTGTGGGACCAGCACCTGGGCCGGGTGGGGGCGGAGCTGCTGGCGCAGCGGCTGGACCTGATCGCTACCCTGCAGCCGCTGGCGGACAAGGCGTACGGGGACGTCGCCCCGGGCGGTGGACCCGTGACGCTGGAGTACCGCAGCTCGGTCGGTGCCGATGTGGAGCCCGCGCGCACCCGCGAGGAGCTGTACGAGCAGGTGATGGCGGCGCTGGTGGAGGCACGCAAGCAGGAGATCGAGCGCGGGGTGACCCTGGTCGGCCCGCACCGGGACGACCTGGTGCTGGGCCTGCGCGGTATGCCGGCGAAGGGCTACGCGAGCCACGGCGAGTCCTGGTCGTACGCGCTGGCGCTGCGGCTCGCCTCGTACGACCTCCTGCGCGCCGAGGGCAACGAGCCGGTGCTGGTGCTCGACGACGTGTTCGCCGAGCTGGACGCGCGGCGTCGCGAGCGGCTGGCGGAGCTGGTGGCCCCCGGTGAACAGGTGCTGGTGACCGCCGCTGTGGAGGACGACGTCCCGGGAGCGCTGGCCGGAGCGCGGTACGCGGTGTCCGCCGGAGCGGTGGAGCGGCTGTGAGCGGCCCGGACGAGCAGGGAGGGCCCACGCAGGGCCCGGTGAAGCAGCCCGAGGTGTCGGGCGTGGATCTGGCGCGCGTGGCCCTCCGCGCGGCGAAGGAGCAGGCCCGTGCCCGGGGCGCGGCGGCACAGCAGAAAAACCAGGCGAGGCGGGGCGGCGGTCTGCGGTCGGGCGCCCGGTCCGACGGCCGTGATCCGCTGGCCCTGGGATCGGCGATCAACCGGCTCATCACGGAGCGGGGCTGGGAGACCCCGGCGGCTGTCGGCGGCGTGATGGGCCGCTGGCCGCAGATCGTCGGTGGAGATCTGGCCAATCACTGTGTGCCGGTGCGGTACGACGAGGATCCGGCCGAGCGGGTTCTGACCGTGCAGTGCGATTCGACGGCATGGGCGACGCAGCTCCGGCTGCTGGCGCCGCAGCTGGTGGCCCGGCTGAACACGGATCTGGGCCAGGGCACGGTGCGGATGATCAAAGTGCTCGGTCCGGGCGGCCCGCAGCGCAGATTCGGCCCTCTCCGGGCTCCGGGGAGCAAAGGGCCCGGCGACACCTACGGCTGAGCAGGGCTTTCCTTATCGGGAGTCTTCGGTTCCCGGCTCGTGCCGCGACCGGCCTGGAGGGCGGATTTCCTCCTTCTGTGACGATTTGCCGACGGTCCGGTGTTTCCGGTCTGTGCTGCTATGTGGCGATTCGGTTCGCGTGGAGAGCGTGGAGCGTCCCTCACCGTAGCGGGAGGTTGACAGCCCGAAGCGCACAAAGCCCTCGTGAGCCTCCCGGGGACCCTTCCCGAATATGGGGAGTCGTCAGCCGCTCATTCAGGGCGGCACATGCGTACTCAGGCACCGGCAAACCCCCATTCATGTCAGAGCTACCGGTAGACTGATGGACAATCCCGCTTCCTCGCGGGAGTCGTCGATACAAGCCGAACGACGCAGCCGCTCCCGCCTGCCGGAGAACGGCCTGTGCTGTGCCAGAAAGGGCGCTTCGTGGCCGATTCCGGCAACCCCAACGAGAACATCCCGTCCACAGCCGGTGAGCACGGCGAGGTCACCGCCTCGTACGACGCCAGCGCGATCACCGTGCTCGAAGGCCTGGACGCGGTCCGCAAGCGACCCGGTATGTACATCGGGTCGACAGGTGAGCGCGGTCTCCACCACCTCGTGCAAGAGGTTGTCGACAACTCGGTCGACGAGGCGATGGCCGGGCACGCGGACACCATCGACGTCACGATCCTCGCCGACGGCGGGGTGCGTGTGATCGACAACGGCCGCGGTATCCCGGTCGGCATCGTGCCGTCCGAGGGCAAGCCGGCCGTCGAGGTCGTCCTCACCGTGCTGCACGCGGGCGGCAAGTTCGGCGGCGGCGGTTACGCCGTCTCCGGTGGTCTGCACGGCGTCGGCGTGTCCGTCGTCAACGCCCTGTCCACGCGGGTGGCCGTGGAGGTCAAGACGGACGGCTACCGCTGGACCCAGGACTACAAGCTCGGTGTCCCGACAGCCCCGCTGGCCCGTCACGAGGCCACCGAGGAGTCGGGGACGACCGTCACCTTCTGGGCAGACGGAGACGTCTTCGAGACCACCGACTACTCCTTCGAGACCCTCTCGCGCCGCTTCCAGGAGATGGCGTTCCTCAACAAGGGACTCACCCTCAAGCTGACCGACGAGCGCGAGGCGGCGAGGGCCACGGCCGGCGCGGACAGCGCCGAGGCCGTCGACGTCCCCGAGGAGGAGCCGACCCGGACGGTCAAGTACCACTACGAGGACGGCATCGTCGACTTCGTCAAGTACCTCAACTCCCGCAAGGGCGACCTCATTCACCAGTCGGTGATCGACATCGAGGCCGAGGACAAGGACCGGCTCCTGTCGGCCGAGATCGCCATGCAGTGGAACACGCAGTACACCGAGGGTGTCTACTCCTTCGCCAACGCGATCCACACGCACGAGGGCGGTACGCACGAGGAGGGCTTCCGTGCGGCGCTGACCTCGCTGGTCAACCGCTACGCGCGCGACAAGAAGCTGCTGCGTGAGAAGGACGACAACCTCACCGGTGAGGACGTCCGCGAGGGTCTGACGGCGATCATCTCGGTGAAGCTGGGCGAGCCGCAGTTCGAGGGCCAGACGAAGACCAAGCTGGGCAACACCGAGGCGAAGACCTTCGTGCAGAAGGTCGTCCACGAGCAGTTGACGGACTGGTTCGACCGGAACCCCAACGAGGCCGCGGACATCATCCGCAAGGGGATCGCGGCGTCCACGGCCCGGGTCGCGGCGCGCAAGGCCCGTGACCTGACCCGGCGCAAGGGGCTCCTGGAGAGCGCCTCGCTACCCGGCAAGCTGAGTGACTGCCAGTCGAACGACCCGACGAAGTGCGAGATCTTCATCGTCGAGGGTGACTCCGCCGGTGGTTCGGCGAAGTCCGGCCGTAACCCGATGTACCAGGCCATCCTGCCGATCCGCGGCAAGATCCTGAACGTCGAGAAGGCCCGCATCGACAAGATCCTGCAGAACACCGAGGTCCAGGCGCTGATCTCGGCCTTCGGCACCGGGGTCCACGAGGACTTCGACATCGAGAAGCTCCGCTATCACAAGATCATTCTGATGGCGGACGCCGACGTCGACGGCCAGCACATCAACACCCTGCTGCTGACCTTCCTGTTCCGCTTCATGCGTCCGCTGGTCGAGTCCGGGCACGTCTATCTGTCGCGCCCGCCGCTCTACAAGATCAAGTGGGGCCGCGACGACTTCGAGTACGCGTACTCGGACCGTGAGCGCGACGCCCTGGTGGCGCTCGGCAAGCAGAACGGCAAGCGGATCAAGGAAGACTCGATCCAGCGCTTCAAGGGTCTCGGCGAGATGAACGCCGAGGAGCTCCGCATCACCACGATGGACATCGACCACCGTGTGCTGGGCCAGGTCACGCTGGACGACGCGGCGCAGGCCGACGACCTCTTCTCGGTGCTGATGGGTGAGGACGTCGAGGCACGGCGCTCGTTCATCCAGCGCAACGCCAAGGACGTCCGCTTCCTCGACATCTGAGTCGGCCGTACAAGCAAGCCGCAGCGCGAAAGGACTTTGACCAGCAATGGCCGACGAGAACACCCCTGTGATGCCCGAACAGGAGCCCGCCGTCCCGGGCGTGGGCATGCGTGTCGAGCCCGTGGGGCTCGAGACGGAGATGCAGCGCTCCTACCTCGACTACGCGATGTCCGTCATCGTGTCGCGTGCGCTGCCCGACGTGAGGGACGGTCTGAAGCCCGTCCACCGCCGGGTGCTGTACGCGATGTACGACGGTGGTTACCGGCCGGAGAAGGGCTTCTACAAGTGCGCCCGCGTCGTCGGTGACGTCATGGGTACGTACCACCCGCACGGCGACTCCTCCATCTACGACGCACTCGTGCGACTGGCACAGCACTGGTCGATGCGTATGCCGCTCGTGGACTCCAACGGCAACTTCGGTTCCCCGGGCAACGACCCGGCCGCCGCCATGCGGTACACCGAGTGCAAGATGATGCCGCTGTCCATGGAGATGGTCCGGGACATCGACGAGGAGACCGTCGACTTCAAGGACAACTACGACGGCCGTAACCAGGAGCCGGTCGTTCTGCCGGCCCGGTTCCCGAACCTGCTGATCAACGGCTCCGCAGGCATCGCGGTGGGCATGGCCACCAACATCCCGCCGCACAACCTGCGCGAGGTCGCGGCCGGTGCGCAGTGGTACCTGGAGAACCCGGAGGCCACGCCCGAGGAACTCCTGGACGCCCTGCTCGAGCGGATCAAGGGCCCGGACTTCCCGACGGGCGCGCTCGTCGTCGGCCGCAAGGGCATCGAGGAGGCGTACCGGACCGGACGCGGCTCGATCACGATGCGTGCGGTGGTGGCGGTCGAGGAGATCCAGGGCCGGCAGTGCCTGGTCGTCACGGAGCTCCCGTACCAGACCAACCCCGACAACCTCGCGCAGAAGATCGCCGACCTGGTGAAGGACGGCAAGGTCGGCGGCATCGCGGACGTCCGTGACGAGACGTCCTCGCGCACGGGGCAGCGACTGGTCGTCGTGCTGAAGCGTGACGCGGTCGCCAAGGTCGTGCTCAACAACCTCTACAAGCACACCGATCTGCAGTCGAACTTCGGCGCGAACATGCTGGCGCTCGTCGACGGGGTGCCGCGCACACTGTCGATCGACGCGTTCATCCGCCACTGGGTGACGCACCAGATCGAGGTCATCGTCCGGCGCACGAGGTTCCGGCTGCGCAAGGCCGAGGAGCGGGCGCACATCCTGCGCGGCCTGCTCAAGGCGCTGAACGCGATCGAAGAGGTCATCGCACTCATCCGTCGCAGCAACACGGTCGAGATCGCGCGCGAGGGCCTGATGGGCCTGCTGGAGATCGACGAGATCCAGGCGAACGCGATCCTGGAGATGCAGCTGCGCCGCCTGGCCGCGCTGGAGCACCAGAAGATCACCGCCGAGCACGACGAGCTCCAGGCGAAGATCAACGAGTACAACGAGATCCTCGAGTCGCCGGCGCGGCAGCGTCAGATCGTCAGCGAGGAACTGGCGGCGATCGTCGACAAGTTCGGTGACGACCGGCGCTCCAAGCTGGTGCCCTTCGACGGTGACATGTCCATCGAGGACCTCATCGCCGAGGAAGACATCGTCGTCACCATCTCGCGCGGCGGCTACGTCAAGCGCACGAAGACGGACGACTACCGTTCGCAGAAGCGCGGCGGCAAGGGCGTCCGCGGCACGAAGCTCAGGGAAGACGACATCGTCGACCACTTCTTCGTGTCCACGACGCACCACTGGCTGCTCTTCTTCACGAACAAGGGGCGGGTCTACCGGGCCAAGGCGTACGAGCTGCCTGACGCCGGCCGCGACGCGCGTGGCCAGCACGTCGCGAACCTCCTGGCCTTCCAGCCGGACGAGCAGATCGCGCAGATCCTGGCGATCCGCGACTACGAGGCGGCGCCCTATCTGATCCTGGCGACCAAGGGTGGCCTGGTGAAGAAGACGTCGCTGAAGGACTACGACTCACCGCGGTCCGGTGGCGTCATCGCGATCAACCTCCGGGAGACGGAGAGCGGCGCGGACGACGAGCTGATCGGTGCTGAGCTGGTCTCGGCCGAGGACGATCTGCTGCTCGTCAGCAGGAAGGCACAGTCGATCAGGTTCACGGCGACGGACGACGCGCTGCGACCGATGGGCCGTGCCACCTCCGGCGTGAAGGGCATGAGTTTCCGCGAGGGCGACGAACTGCTCTCGATGAATGTTGTCCGGCCCGGTACGTTCGTGTTCACTGCCACCGACGGCGGGTACGCGAAGCGGACCGCTGTGGACGAGTACCGCGTCCAGGGCCGTGGTGGTCTGGGCATCAAGGCCGCCAAGATCGTGGAGGACCGCGGGTCGCTCGTCGGTGCGCTGGTGGTGGAGGAAGCGGACGAGATCCTCGCCATCACGCTCGGCGGCGGCGTGATCCGTACGCGAGTCAATGAAGTCAGGGAGACGGGCCGTGACACCATGGGCGTCCAACTGATCAATCTGGGCAAGCGCGATGCCGTAGTCGGTATCGCGCGCAACGCCGAGGCCGGTCGTGAGGCCGAAGAGGTCGACGGGACCGATGAGGCCGAAGGCGCCACGGTCGAGGCCCATGCCGCGAACGTGGTCGAGGGCACAGCCGAGGGCACGGCGCCCTCGGCCGGGGAGCACGAGGAGTAGAGCGTGAGTGGAGCCACGGGCGCCGGTTCGGCCGCTTCCGGAGCAGGCGCGAACGGCGTCCGTGGCCCTGCCACGGACTCCCAAGGGGGCACTGTGACGGACACTCGGGGACCTCAGCCGCAGTACGAGGGGTACGCGACCGGGCCGTTGCCCGGCGAGCGGGAGCCCGCACCGGGCAAGGCGGGGCCCTACCACCCGCCCCAGGCGTACCAGTCGCCTGCGGGCGGTACGCGGGGCGAAGGCACACAGGGCGGTGTACAGGGCGTGGGCGGCGCGCAGGCGACCCGGCTGCCCCGTACAGGGGCGCGGACCACTCCGCGTACCCGTAAGGCGCGTCTGCGGGTGGCGAAGGCCGATCCGTGGTCGGTGATGAAGGTCAGTTTCCTGCTCTCCATCGCCCTCGGCATCTGCACGGTGGTCGCGGCCGCCGTTCTGTGGATGGTGATGGACGCGATGGGGGTCTTCTCCACCGTGGGCGGCACGATCAGCGAGGCCACCGGCTCGAACGAGAGCAACGGCTTCGATCTGCAGTCGTTCCTCTCGCTGCCCCGCGTCCTCATCTTCACCTCGGTCATCGCGGTGATCGATGTGGTGCTGGCCACGGCGCTGGCGACGCTGGGCGCGTTCATCTACAACCTGTCGGCCGGCTTCGTGGGTGGCGTGGAGCTCACTCTCGCCGAGGACGAGTAGGACGCCGGGTATCGATTTTGGGACTGGCCCCGACGTGCGCTAATCTTCAGAAGTCAGCGCAGCAGCGCGGCGGGGCTATAGCTCAGTTGGTTAGAGCGCATCCCTGATAAGGATGAGGCCACAGGTTCAAATCCTGTTAGCCCCACCAGCACGAAGGCCCCTCACCGGTAACGGTGGGGGGCCTTTCGCATGTACGGCGCCGAGTTCGCCCGCACCGGCCGGTCAGTGAATCCGCCGGAGGTGCCGGGTGCCCTTCCGCAGGTGCGGGCCGGGGCGCCCGCCCGTGAGGACAGGGGACGTACGGGGGCATGGAAAAGGCCCCCGCCGGTGTGAACCGGACCAGGGGCCTGGGTGGCGTTCGCGGCGCCCTCAGGGTGGCAGCGGGGCCGAGTCCCCGGCAGGTGTGGCGCTGTGGGCGGTGCGGGAGCTGCTCGACGCCTGAGCGGCGTCCGTGGTGTCCGCGGACAGCTGGCGGGTGGCCGGCGAGGAGCCGTGCGCCTCGGCGCGGATGCGCTGCTTCATCGTGGGTGGCAGCGCCCTGTCACGCGGAAGGGTCCATCGGACGGAGGGAGCGGCCGCGGTTGCCGGGTTCGCACCCGTGTGCTCGTGGCTCGTGACGGTCGGCTCCGCGGCCGTGGCCTGGGCGGTGGCGAGGCCCAGCGACGCGAGAAGTGCGAAGAAGGCGGTGATGAAGGCGGTCCAGATGCTCTTGGCCCTGAAGGTGCTCATGGCCCCTCGCTTTCAGGTGGTCCGGTTTGCTTACCTTTCCGATGATGTGGATCCGGCCCGTCGAAACCGGGACCGACGCCCCCGGTGCGCCGATCTTCTGATGAACACCACTCTTATGGTTCAACCGGCCCGGAGGAGCTGCTCCGGGGGCGCCGGAGAGGCCTCGACGGGGGTCTGGAACCGGTGGCGGCAGGGTTCCGGGGAGGTCACCGATCGGTATCGGCCGGTGTGTATAGTCGGGCGCCAGAAGTCCCCTTACGTCAAGGAAAGACGAGGTCGCGCGGTGAAGAAGCTTCTCCTGGTCGCACTGGCCGCCATCGGCGGGCTCCTCGTGTACCGCCAGATCCAGGCGGATCGCGCCGAGCAGGATCTGTGGACGGAGGCGACCGACTCCGTGCCCGCAGGTTCAGGTGTGTGAGACGGAACAGTCTGCTAAGAGCCCCGGCCGCCGAGCGGCCGGGGCTTTCTGCTGTCCGGGGTCCGTTGTTGCCGGACCGTGACGGGCGCACCCTTGAGTTCACCCAAGCAAATCATTAGCTTGCAAGAGCAAAGTGTTCGTGATGTGCGGGTGGCCGAGGGGGATTCGGTGGGTGCAGGGACGAGGGCGGGGACACGCAGCCGTAGGGCGAGGACGGCGGCCGTTGCCGGTGGAGCACTGTTCGCGCTGCTGGTGGGGGCGTCACACGCCGTGGCGTCCGTACGGGCGGCGCCGGGGGCCGCCGACAGGGACACCACGGGCGGAGGCAGCCTCGTCATGGTGCTCGACTCCTCGGGCTCCATGGGCGGCGACGACGGCACCGGCCGTACCCGGATGGAGAGCGCCCGTACGGCCGTGGGGACCGTGGTCGACGCGCTGCCCGAAGGGCATCCGACGGGTCTGCGGGTGTACGGGGCCGACCGGACGCAGGGCTGCGCGGACACCCGGCTCGTACGTCCTGTGCTTCCGCTGGACCGGGCGGCCGTGAAGCAGGCCGTCGCGGGCGTACAGCCGCGGGGGGACACCCCGATCGGGCTGTCCCTGCAGAAGGCCGCCGAGGACCTTCCCGCGCCCACGGACGGCGCCGTCGGGACGCGCACGATCCTTCTGATCTCCGACGGCGAGGACAACTGCGGTACGCCGCAGCCCTGTGAGGTCGCCGAGCGGCTCGGCGGGCAGGGTGTCGGTCTGCGGATCGACACCGTGGGTTTCCAGGTCCGAGGGGCGGCCCGGAAGCAGCTGGAGTGCATCGCGGAAGCGGGCAACGGGCGTTACTACGACGCACCGGACGCGGACGCGCTCGCCCGACAGCTGCAGAGGTCCGCGCAACTATCCGTGGACGGCTACCGGTTGAAGGGCGAGCGGACAGAAGGAGCGGCCACCGCGGCCGAGGCTCCAGCCATGACTCCCGGACAGTATCTGGACACCATCGGGCCAGGCGAGAAGCGGTACTACGCCGTCGGTCTCGACGCGTTCTCGACAGCGGACTTCGCGGCCACCGCGGTCCCGCAGCCCGGTGCGGCCGTCGACAGCCTCGACGCCCTGAGCACCGGTCTGGCATACGGCGACGGCGACGCCACCTGCGAGTCGGCCACCGCGCGGTTCCTCCAGCAGGAGGGTGCGACTCCGCTGACCTCGGCCGTGTCCCGTATCCGTTCGGAGGACGGGAACCGCAGCTGCGACAAGGCGGGCCGCTACTGGCTGGTGGTCGAACGGCAGAGCAAGAAGGGATCCGACAGCGCCCGTTGGCCCCTGGAGCTGTTGTACGGCGTGGAGGAGCCGCTGCCCGACGGCGTCACCCCCGCGCAGTCCCGGCCGGAGTACGGGGAGGGCGGAGAAGACGCCGAGCTGCCGACGGGTGATCCGCGGGACGTGCGGGGCGGGACCGGCTTCAACGACGCCGGAGAACTCGGCCGGGGCGTGTGGCGGGACAGGATCCTGCCGTCGCAGACCCTCTGGTACAAGGTTCCGGCCGGCTGGGGCCAGCAGGTGCGCTACGACGTGGAGTTCGCCAACGAGCCCACGGTGGACAGCTCCGCCGCCCATTCGTACGGCAGGACGCAGCTGTTCACCCCTGCGCGCTCTCCGGTCGGCAGCGGGGGCGGGTTCCGCGAGACCGTGATGTACAGCGGGCGGCCCGCCGCGCTGCGGATGGGATCCGTCCCGGTCGCGTGGACCAACCGCTACGAGTCCCGTTCCGCTGTACGTCCGGTGCACGCGGACGGCGACTTCTACATCGCGGTGACCCTCGGGGCGAAGGCGGCCGAGATCGCCGAGAACCCGCGTATCGGCGTCGTACTGAGGGTGGCGGTCCCGGGGGAAGAGCTGGCGGGTCCCCAGCACGGAGCCTCGGTCCTGGCGGAGCGGCCCGGCGGCTCCGAGGCGGGTGCTGACGGCGGTAGAGCGGGGGCCGCAGACAGCAGTGGTCCGGGCGGGGCAGGATGGACCGGCATCGCGGCCGTCGCGGGAGCGGGTGCCGCGGCACTTCTGACCGCCGGGATCCTGCTCGTACGCAGCCGGCGCGGGACGGGCACGCAGACGACGAGGGGAAGCGCGTGAACAGGCAGGGCAACAGGGGCCGGGTGGCGCTGGCGGCGATCGCGGCGGGGTGCGCGGTGGCGGCGCTGCCGGGCCAGGCGCACGCGGCCGACGGCCCAGCGGCGTACACCTTCGACCCTGCCGCGGCATCTGTCCGGGGAGCGGAGACGAACGCGGACGCGGCGGAGCTGAAGGCAGGGTCGGTCTACAGGAGCTCCATCAAGAACGGACAGAAGCTCTATTACCGTCTGGAGCTCGGCGACAGGACCGATGCGTACGTCTCCGCCGTAGCCGTGCCGAAGGCGGGCGGAAAGGTCGCCTACGGGGACGGCATCACGATCAGCATCAGGGATCTCGACGACACCCGGTGCAGCTCCGAGGACGCGGCCTTCGAATCGGCCGAGTTCCCGCGCCCCATCGCCGCGTACGCCCATCGGACCGTGGAGGAGGGCAGCACCACCTGTGCGGCGGGCGGCACGTACAACGTCCTGATCGAGCGTGAGAGCAAGGCGACTTCGTCCCCCGGGGCATGGGACCTGGAGCTGCGCCACGAGACGGAGCCGGCGCTGAAAGCCGGGAAGCCACTACCGACCGAGGCGCCGGAGAACTGGCCCTCCGCTTCCCCCACCCCGCCCACGGGGCAGCAGAAACGGGCCGGTGGCAGCGGTTTCCACGATGCCACCGGCCTGGCGTCCGGCGAATGGGTGGACGCCATCGCTCCAGGACAGACCCGCTTCTACCGGGTGCCCGTGGACTGGGGCCAGCAGATCTTCGCCACGGCCGCGCTGAGCAACAGCGGAAAGTCGACGGAGTACCTCGGCAACGCCCTGGCGCTTGCGCTGGACAATCCGGCACGCGGCCATGTGGACGACGCGACGCTGTCGTACTCCGGGACGCCCAGCTCGGTGGCCCTGGACCCGCTGCCCCCGGTGGCTTACGAGAACCGCTACGACGCGGCGTCCGACATCAGTGCCATGCGATTCGCGGGCTGGTACTACCTGTCGGTGACGCTCTCGCCCGAGGTCGCCGAGCACTACGGGGACGAGGCCCTCGGGCTGACGCTCAGGGTGAAGGTCGTCAACGACAGGAAGCCCTCGCCCTATCAGGGGGATGCCGGGGTCTTCGGAGTCACGGACGACGACAGGGACATGGCCAGGAGCGGCCTGAGCGCGCCCGAGGCCGGTGCGAGCGACACGATGAGGACGGTGGCCGCGGCAGGCATCGGCGCGGGTTCCGTCCTGGTGCTGGGGCTCGGTGCGTGGACCCTGCTGGCCAGGCGCAGGACCGTTCCCGCCGCTGTGCCGCCGGGTGCGGGCGTACAGCCGCCGCCCGGCGGCCCGCCGCGGACCTGGTAGGACGCTCAGGACTGGGTGAGTGCCCAGATGCCCACCGCGAAGCAGATCAGCGCCACCAGCAGGACCGGGACCGCCACCTTCGGGGGCGGTCCCGGCCGCTTCGCGGACAACGGCCGCGGCGCGGACGGTGCGACGCCCTGGGGAGCGTGCACGTTCTGGGCGGTGTAGGGGCGGGTGGGTGCCGCCCCGTACGACACGGGGGCCGTCACGGCCCCGGCGGCATCGGCGGCGTAGGGGGACGACGAGTGGGCCGGGACCGGGGGAGACGATGGTCGCGGCTGCGC
Organism: Streptomyces mutomycini; assembly: GCF_001700505.1. Lineage (GTDB taxonomy): Bacteria > Actinomycetota > Actinomycetes > Streptomycetales > Streptomycetaceae > Streptomyces > Streptomyces mutomycini. The sequence continues at coordinate 21,758 of NZ_MAPV01000205.1, read as the reverse complement.
GGGGCCCGGCAGGGGCGCCGGGTGCTGCGGGGGCGGAGCGAGGTGGAAGCTTCCCGTCTCCGACATCGACGGTGCCGCGTAAGGCTGTTGTCCCTGCGCACTCCGCTGCGGCGCGTACGGCGCCTGGCCCGGGCTCTGTGGCCCGTGCGGCTGCTGCGGCGGCTGTGGTGCGGGCGATGCGCCGCCGACGGCCTGTGCGGGCGTCTGTGGCCCGCTGCCGGGTGTTCCTCGGCCGGAACCCGCGGGGCCCTCGGGACCGTATCCCGCGGGCAGGGGGCCGATCTGGTCGAAAACCTCCACAGGCTCCTCGTCCGGGCCGGCTTCCGACAGCATCTCGGCTGCGGCCGTCAGTGCCTTGCGCGCACCCGTGGCCGTCCGGAAACGGGCGTGCGGATCCGGCTGCAGCAGGCCGGCGAGGACCTGCCACAAGGGCTCCGGCACGCCCTGGGGCGCGCCCGGGGTGCCGTGCGCGGCGAAGTACTCGATCAACGCCTTGGAGTCCGGCTTCTTCCCCTCGAGCAGATAGAGCGCGACGAGACCTACGGCGAACAGGTCCGCCGGGAAATCGGGCTCGGCTCCCATCATCTGCTCGGGCGCGAAGTAACCGGGCGTGCCCACGACGTAGTTGGTCTCCGTGAGCCGCGGCTCGCCCTTGCGCATCGAGATGCCGAAGTCGGAGAGCCGCAGGTGCGGCCGGCCCGTGCCGGTGGCCTCCATCAGGATGTTGGCCGGTTTGATGTCACGGTGCACGACCCCTTCGGCGTGCACCGTGGACAGTCCGGACAGCAGCTGATCGAGCAGAAGACAGACGAACCGCGGGGGCAGTGGGCCGTAGTCGCCGATGACATGGGCCAGCGAACCGCCGCTGACCAGATCCATGGTGAAAAGGACCTTGTCGTCGTCTGCGGCCCAGCTCGCCGGGGCGAGAACATGCGGGTGCTCGATCCGCAGCGCCTGTTCGCGGACGAAGCGCAGCAGCGTGTGCGCATCGCTCTGCTGCAGGACCTTGGCCGCCACGTACCGGCGGCGCCGGTGGTCCCACGCGCGCCAGACGGCGCCGACCCCACCCCGTCCGATCGGATCGACCAGCTCGTACCGACCAGCGAAGACCTCACCCATTGCGCTGCGCCCGCTCCCGTTTCGGTTCGTGTCCCGGCCGCCGGGATACTGCCACGGCTCCATCGCCCCGGGGCGGCCCCGGGGCCTGGGATTCGCCCTAGTTCTGGTGACCTTCGTAGTGCGCGACCGCGTCCGCGGTGCGTCCCGCCCCGTACACCCGGAGGAACTCTGCCAGCTCGGGGTGGGCGGGGGCGAGGGAGTCCGCGGCATCGATGATGTCGCCTGCCGCCGCGACCGACCGCAGCAACGACTGGATCTCGCGGACCACACGCCGCACGGTGGGGGCTCCACCGGTGGTGGAGGTCTGGCCGGTGTTCGTCAGGACCGAGCCGCCCTGCGACTTCTTGATCTCCTCCATCCGGTCGGTGGCCTCTCCCGCGCTGGTACTGCCGTCCGCCACCAGACCGGCGAGCTCCTGGAGTGCCTGGACCCGCTGGACGACCGCTGGATTGCCGATCTTGGCCCGCTGCCCGCTCATCAGCTGGGAGAGCATGGGGGCGGACAGCCCGAGCACCGCCGCGAGGCGTGCCTGGTTGAGGCCGAGGTCATCTATCAGCCTGCGGAAGAGCGCTCCCAGCGGCTCTCCGTACCAGCTGCGCTGGAGCTCCCGGGCTCTAGCCGTCGCCTCTTGCTGCGCTGCGTCCATTGCGTCTCCCCTTCGCTGCGGCTTCGCTGCTGCGAACCTCGTCGTGCATCTTACGGAGAGCCGTTGCGGGCCGGGAGCCCCAATCCTTTTGCAGGATTCGGGGGGTCACCCGGTACTCTGTTCTGCGACGGACGTCAGGGCGAAGATATGTCCCGCGGTGTCCGCTTTTCGGGGCCTTAGCTCAGTTGGTAGAGCGCTGCCTTTGCAAGGCAGATGTCAGGAGTTCGAATCTCCTAGGCTCCACATCAAATGCCCTCCGACCCGCAGAACGCGGGGCGGAGGGCATTTTTCACGTCCCTGCGCGGAACCTGCGCCCCACGAGCCGGGGGGCCGCGAGGACCGGGGGACCTCGGGGGTCAGGTGCCCGTACGTCCCCGCAGTTCCTCCACAGCGGTCCGGGCCGCGGCGCCGATCACCGCGTCGGCGCGCGGCAGCTTGGCGTCGGACCGGGCGGCCTGGGTGAAGACCGCGGCGGTGTAGGTGCTGCCGTCGGCGAGTTCGACGACGCCCGCCTCGTGGCGCATGGACCCGAAACTGCCGGTCTTCCCGTAGACGGTGACATCGTCGTAGGGGAAGCCGGATGCGAGCCGGTGCGTCCACGGCTGCCTGCGCATCACGTCGCGCATGAAGGCGCAGCGCTCGTCGGATGCGGCCTGTCCGGTCCAGATCGCTCGCAGGAGCCGCGCCATGTCCGCCGGTGTGGTGGAGGCCTTGAACGCCGGGTCGTACACCCCGGGGGGCACGACGGTGTCGTTGTCCGCCACGTGTGCCAGGGCGGCGTCCAGGGAGGGGGCGCTCATTTCGGCGACCAGCCTGCTGAACGTGGTGACGACTCCCCCGTGGATATGGGTGTCTGGCATGCCCAGGTCCCTGCACATGGCGTCGACCACGTCCGGACCGACGACCCGGAGAACGGCGTCGGCCGCGGTGTTGTCGGAGATCGTCATCATCAGCACCACCAGGTCGCGCAGCGACATGGTGACGGGGTCGTGCAGGATCGAGATGCCGGTGGGGCCGGGCACGCGATCGTCGGGTGCCAGCGTCAGCCTGCGCCCCGGGTCGATCAGCCCCGCGTCCACGAGGCGGCAGAAGGCGACCATCAGCGGCACCTTGTAGACCGACCCCATGGGCAGCCGCTCGTCGGGATCGATGGTCACCCGGGCCGACGGCCGGTGCAGTTCCGCCACGTGCAGCCAGCCTCGGACACCCGCGTCGTCGAACATGCCCCGGATGACCCGCTCCGCACCGCCGTCGTTCCTCTTCCGGCTCACTTCGCCACCATCCGGGTCAGGGCCTCCTCGATCAGCCGCACCGTCTCAGCGGTCCCCTCCGAACCGGGACGTCGCGGGTCCCAGGCCACGCGCAGGCGCAGGGGGAGCGGCGGGTCCGTGGTCGTCCGCCGCTCGACCTCCGTCGCCGTCAACGTGGAATCCGCCGTGACCAGCACCGCCTGGCCCGCCGCCACCAGAGCGAGTCCGGCGCGTTCATCGGACACCACGACGGTTTCCACCCTGTGGCCGCGGCCGGCCAGGGTGTCGACGAAGAGGTCGTGGGCCGCGGGCGCTTCGGCACGGGGCCGCACGGCAACGGGCAGACGTGACGTGAGGGGTGCCGCCCCGGCATCACCGCTCCCGGCCGGAGCGAGGATCCAGGTCGGCAGCAGGATCACCCGGCCCGCGGCAAGGCCGTGCAGCACGGAGGGATGACGGATCACGGCGATGTCGAGCCGGCCGGCCGCCAGATCCTTGAGGAGCACCGCGGTCGAGGCCGTCACGACGCCGATCCGTGTGTGTTCGCCGGCGCGGACCGGCGAGGCCGCCACGTCGGCCGCGAAGTTCGTCGGGACCTCGGGAGCCAGCCCGAGCTGCAGGCGTCTGCCGTCGGCGTGCTCGCGGGCACCGGTCTCGCGGAGTTCCGCGAGTGCGGCCAGTGCCCTGCGGGCGTGCGGGAGGAGCAGAGTCCCCTCCTCGGTCAGGGAGACTCCCCTCTCACGGTCGAACAGGCGGACCCCGAGCAGGGCTTCCAACCGTCGCAGGCCCTGCGACAGCGGCGGCTGGGTGATGCCCACCCGTTGTGCGGCGGTCCCGAAGTGCTCTTCCTCCGCAAGCGCGACAAAGATTTCCAGATGCCGTTCCGTCAGCACTCTTCCTCCTGAAGTGCAGCGATACAGCTTGCGAATCGGTGTGATGCCGAGAGCATATTCGACATACCGCAGGAATGCGGGCTTGACTCCCGACAGGGTGCGGAAGCCGAGCCGACTTCGTGAAGCCGAAGCCAGGCCGCTTTCGAGCGTATGCACTTTCCTACGAACGCCGGGACCGCTTCCGGCGAGCTGACCAGGCCCGACCCGGAACGGAGAACACTGTGGCGCGTACCGACAGCCGGAACAGATCCACCTCGCGGCGGGGGCGGTCGCGGCGCGTGCGGCGACCGCTGGGCATCGTGGCGGCCCTTCTGCTGCTGGCGGGAGGGGGCTACGCCGCCTTCGGCATCGTGGGCGGCGACGTCGATGAAGAGGACGCGGAAGTCGTCGCCGCTCGCGAGCCCCTGACGGCATTTCTCGCCGCGTGGGCTCGGCACGACGCGCGGAAGGCGGCCGGCTACACGGACACGCCTGACGAGGCAGCATCACTTCTCACGTCCGTACTGACCAACCTCAAGCCGTCCAGAACCGCGATCGAAGACGGTGAGGGCCGGAAGCAAGGGGAGGGGAAGGCGCGCTTTCCCTTCAGCGTGACCATGCAGATACCGGGCGCCGGCGCCGTCACCTGGCGTTCCCACGCGCAGGTGAGCGACACCTCGGGGACATGGAAGGTCGAGTTCACTTCGTCGATGATCCATCCGGAGCTGTCGTCGGGGCGGACGCTCGCGCTCAAGAGCGCCGGAAACAGGGCGCAGGTCCTCGACGCCGAGGGAGAACCGCTCCGAGCGGAAAGCCTCGTCGGAACCGTCGACCCGGTCAGCGGCAAGGGCGCATCAGGCCTGGAGGCCCGGTACGACGACATCCTGTCCGGGGGCAGGAAGGCGGGTAAATCCCTGGTGGTCGCGGACCGGCAGAGCGGTCGCGCGGTCAAGGAGCTCGACGAGGCGCCGGCAGCCGAAGGCCGTCCGGTGCGCACCACCATCGACCCCCGCGTCCAGGAGGCGGCGGCAGATGCTCTGACCGGGTCCGACGTACACGCGGCCATCGTCGCCATAGATCCGCGGAACGGCCACATCCTTGCCGCGGCCAACCGGCCCGGCGGCTTCAACCGCGCCCTCGAAGGACGCTACCCGCCCGGCTCCGTCTTCAAGGTCGTCACCGCAGCGGCACTCCTGAAGGGTGGCATGAAGGCGGAAACCCCCGCACCCTGCCCGAAGTTCGCACGGGTCGACGGACAGCGTTTCGAGAACCAGAAACAGTTCGAGCTGCCGACCGGCTCGACCTTCGCCGACGCTTTCACGCAGTCCTGCAACACCTACTTCGTCGACGCCCGGAACCGGCTCTCCGACACCGACCTGCGTGACACCGCCCAGGCCTTCGGTATCGGAGGCAGCTGGGACGTGGGCACGACCACGTACGACGGCAGTGTCCCCGTCACCACGAGCGACAACGACAAGGCCGCCGCCACCATCGGCCAGGCACGCGTCCAGGCGTCCCCGCTCGTGATGGCGTCCGTCGCGGCCACCGTCAAGAGCGGGACGTTCAGTCAGCCCGTGCTGGTGCCGGACGCGGTGAAGGAGAAGTACGAAGCACCGGCAGAACTGGATGCCGGTGTCGCTGGTGAGCTCCGTGAACTGATGCGTGCCACCGTGACCTCCGGTTCCGCCCATGCGCTCAAGAATCTGTCCGGTGCACCTCACGCCAAGACGGGAACCGCCGAGTTCGGCAGTGGCAAACCGCCTCGTACCCACGCCTGGATGATCGGGTATCAGGGTGACTCCGACCTCGCTTGGGCGGTTCTCCTGGAAGACGGCGGTTCCGGCGGCGCCGACGCCGGTCCGGTCGCCCAGCGGTTCCTCGGCAACCTGGCCCGCTGAGCAGCGCTCGGCCGGGGCCGCATGCAGACCTCAGAAGGGAAAGCCCGCACCTCCATGAGCACCCGAACCCCCCTCTCCCGCCGTGCCGTGTTCATCACGCTGGCGGGGATCGCCACCCTGCCGCTTCCCGCGTGTACCAACTCCCCGGCTTCATCCGGCCCGCCACCGACCGCTGCCACGCCCTCCAGCCCGACGGCTGCCGAGCCCCGCACCGAGGGCGCGTTCGTGGAGCTGGAGCGGAAGTACGGCGCGAGGCTCGGCGTCTACGCGCTCGACACCGGCAGCGGCCGGACCGTCACCCACAGGTCCGACGAACGCTTCGCCTACGCCTCCACCTGTAAAGTACTGCTCGCCGGTGCTGTGCTGGACAGGAACTCGCTCCGCCGGCTGGACCGGCTCGTGCGCTACAGCCGTGACGACCTCATCAGCAACTCGCCGATCACCGAGCGGCATGTCGCCACCGGCCTGACCCTGCGTGAACTGTGTGATGCTGCCGTCCGCTACAGCGACAACGCCGCGGCGAACCTCCTCTTCCGCGAACTCGGAGGCCCTCGTGGGCTGCAGGACGCCCTGCGCGCACTCGGTGACGATGTCACCCGCTGCGACCGCTATGAGGTCGCGCTCAGCGACGCGGTGCCCGGTGACCTCCGCGACACCAGCACACCCCGCGCCCTGGTCGACGACCTGCGCGCCTACGTCCTCGGCAGCGCGCTTCCCGCGGACAAGCGCGCCGTCCTGACTGACTGGCTCAAGCGCAACACGACCGGCGATCACACGATCCGCGCCGGCACCCCTGACGGCTGGCAGGTCGGAGACAAGACGGGTACGGGCGGCTATGGCACCCGCAACGACATCGCAATCGCCTGGCCGCCCGGCGCCGCGCCCATTGCCCTCGCCGTCCTCTCCCGTCGCGACGCCAAGAACGCTGAAAGCGATGACGCACTCCTCGCCCGTGCGGCAGAAGTCGCCTTCGGCGCTCTGGCCGGGTAAAACGCGCGGTCCTGCGGCTGCCTTGCCACGACGTCTGTCTGCTGCGTCGTCCGTGCCTCTGTGGGGCCCTTCGCTGTTTCACGTGAAACAGAGAAGGGACGCCGGAGAGACCGCGAGGTCTTCCGGCGCCCCTTCCGGCCTTCCCGGTCGAGCCGGGCAGGCCCTGGTCTCCTCAGGCGCGGCCGTCGTTGTCGCCGTTCGGGCCCGACTCGCCTTCGGCCTCGTCCTGCTTCACGCGGACCTCCGGATCGAGCACGTCCCGGCCGCTGCCGTCGACCGAGGTCAGTGGAGCGCGGTCGTCGCCCACCTCGGTGGGGGCCGGGGGCTCGACCAGCCAGTCCGGGTTGGCCTGCTTGTCCCACCACTTCCAGGCGGCGAAAGCTCCGCCGGAGAGGAGGCCCAGCACCAGGAACCCCTTGGCCGCTCGCCCCACCTTGGCCCGCCGCTCGTGCTTTCTGACGAGCTTCTGGATCTCCTTGGCCGTCACGTGGCCACGGAGTGCTGCCAGCGCTGCGGTGCCGCGCGCCGTGGCCTCCTCGGCGACAGGCCGGCTCGCGGCCACCGCGTACTCGACACGCGGCACGGTGTAGTCCGCCGCCGTGCGAGCGGCGCTGCGTGTCCGGGTGGCGGCCTTGTGCGCGGCCTCGTCGACCTTTGGAGGCACATGGGTCAGTGCCTGTTCGATACGTGGGGCGAGATGCGCGCCGTACTGGACGCGGGCCTGCGCGGCTGCCTTCGACACCTTGGGCGCGAGCAGTGCGCGGGCCTCCTGCGCGTAGTGCGCGGCCTGTTCCTTGGCCGTGTCGGCGTATGGCGCCACCACTTCCGCGGCGTGCTGCGCGCTGTCCTTCGCCGAGTAGGTTGCGGCGCGCACGCTGTCGATGCGGGTCACGGGATCCTCCTCCTTGGTGGCGGGTAGGTACTCCGCCTGTCCACCCAATTGGAAATCATGCCCGCTGAGGCCATGAGCGCCATGCGAGACGGGCATCCGGGTCATGAACGTCATTCTCAGGCAATGCGGTGCAGGGGGAGCGTGTGGACGACGATGCCACGCTTCGTGTCGGGACGCTCCATGCCACCGTGCACGTGGCCGCATTTATCCCGCTTATCCCGCCAGGAAGTGTGGGGAAGGTGCAGGAAAGCGGGCAACAAGGTGAGTGCCGCACGCCCCAGGGCGATGGCCGGGCAGAGGAGGGGGTGCTCCGTGCAAGGATCGGTGGTCATCAGCGGAGACTTACGGAAGGCAGATCGTGGCCGAGCAGCTCTACGCCACTTTGAGGACCAGCCAGGGCGACATCGAGATCCGGCTCCTGCCGAACCACGCGCCCAAGACGGTCAGGAACTTCGTGGAGCTCGCCAAGGGCGAGCGTGAGTGGACCAACCCCGAGACCGGCAGGAAGTCCACGGACAAGCTGTACGACGGAACTGTCTTCCACCGTGTCATCAGCGGTTTCATGATCCAGGGGGGCGATCCGCTGGGCAACGGTACCGGCGGGCCCGGATATGAGTTCGGTGACGAGTTCCACCCCGACCTCGCGTTCGACAAGCCGTACCTGCTGGCGATGGCAAACGCCGGTCCGGGCACCAACGGATCGCAGTTCTTCCTGACCGTGTCCCCCACCGCCTGGCTGACCGGGAAGCACACGATCTTCGGCGAGGTCGTCGGCGAGGCCGGCAAGAAGGTCGTGGACACCATCGCCGCGGCTCCGACCAACCCGCGCACCGACCGCCCGCTCCAGGACGTGGTGATCGAGTCGGTCGTCGTCGAGACCCGCTGACCTGAGGTCGGCCGGGCACCCGGGGCCGCTGACCCGGGGAGCCGGTCACCTGACACGAGCGCGGACCTGACGGGCCGCTGCCCCTTGGCAGCCTGCTCTCGCTGTGGGGAACCAACCGCCCTGTTCGTCCGTACTGTTACATAACGGGCGAGCGGGGCGGTCGCAGGTGTGCGGCCTCCGCGAACGAGGACCGAAGGGCCGTGACCGATGGACCAGCAGCCGCCGGAAGACCAGGACGGGTCCGCGGCCGCGGGCGGTCCGCTCACGTGTTACCGGCACCCGGGCAGGGAGACGGGTATCCGCTGCACGCGGTGCGAACGGCCGATCTGTACGGACTGCATGATCGAAGCCTCGGTGGGCTTCCACTGCCCGGAATGCGTCCGTGAAGGGGTTGGTGGGGGTCACCACAGGGCGGCCAGCCGGCCGCGGACCCTGGCGGGCGGCAGTGTCGCCGCCGACCCCAGGCTGATCACCAAGATCCTGCTCGGCATCAATCTCGCCGTCTTCGTCGCGGTCCTGATCGCCAAGCAGTCCGGGTATCCGCTGCTCGACGATCTGCTGCTGTTCGGCCGTGCCTACTCAGGCGATCCGTCGGGCGGTCCCGAAGGCGTCGCGGAAGGCCAGTGGTACCGGCTGGTGACATCGATGTTCCTGCACCAGGAGGTGTGGCACATCGCTTTCAACATGCTGGGGCTGTGGTGGCTCGGCGGGCCCCTCGAGGCCGCGCTGGGCCGTGCACGCTACCTGGCGCTCTATCTGCTCTCAGGCTTGGCGGGCAGCGCGCTCACCTACTGGATCGCCGACCCGGCACAGGGAACGCTCGGTGCCTCGGGCGCCGTTTTCGGCCTGCTGGGTGCCACTGCCGTGCTGATGCGCCGGATGAACTACGACATGCGCCCGGTGATCGCACTCCTCGTGGTGAACCTGATCTTCACCTTCAACCCGTGGGGTGGCATCGCCTGGCAGGCGCACGTCGGCGGCCTGGTCGCCGGCGCGCTGATCGCGATCGCCATGGTCCACGGGCCGCGCGAGCGCCGGAATCTTGTGCAGTACGGCGCCTGTGCGTTGGTCCTCGTGGTGGTCGTCATGGCCGTCCTCCTCAGGACGGCTGCGCTCACCTGAGCGGAATCCATCGCTCCAGGGGTGCGGTTGTCCACAGAGTGTGCCGGATCTTGTGCATGACGTGGGGAACAGGTGTGCCCCTTGTCGCTGAACCGGGTTTTACCAGTCAGGACAAGGGGCGTGCCTTCTCGCGATGCGTAAGTGTGTAGTCACACCGGCGTCAACTTCGAAGGAGGTTATCCACAGATCGTCTGACCTTTTCCCCTACCTGTGGATAACCTTGTGGGTAACTTCAGGGCAGAGCTACTTCCACTGCGTGGAGACGCCGAAGCCGCCGGCGATGAAGCCGAAGCCCACGACGATGTTCCAGTTGCCGAGAGCGTCGATCGGCAGGTCGCCCTCGGTGACGTAGAAGACCACGATCCAGGCCAGGCCGATGAGGAAGAGCGCCAGCATGACAGGCGCCACCCAACTGCGGTTGGTCAGCTTTATGCTCGTCGACTGCTTCGCCGGCGGAGGCGTGAAGTCTGCCTTCTTGCGGATACGTGACTTCGGCACGAGGGACTCTCCTGTCGATGCGCTGCGTGACCGCGCAGGGATCTGTGGGCTGGCGCCGGGGCGCGAGGGGGAATGCTGCCTCCCCGGGGCGTCCGTTAGCGTAGTGCTTCCGTGGCGCCTAAGGAGATAAGGGTACGTTGAGCAATTCTGCCGACTCTCCTCGAGGACCGGCCGGGCGCATGTCCCGATGGCCGGTCCAGGGCCTCACCGCTGCCGTTTTCGCACTGGCCGGGCTGATCTTCGTCACCAGCGCCAACACGGCCAAAGGGACCGATATCCGCACCGACTCCTCGCTGCTGAAGCTCTCCGACCTCATTCAGCAGCGCAGCGATAACAACGCGGAGCTGGACGAATCGACCGCTTCCGTACGCGCGGACATCGACACCCTCGCCCGGCGCGACGACGGGAGCACCCGGGCCGAGGACGCCGAGCTGGACGCGCTGGAGAAGGCCGCGGGCACGACGAAGGTGACCGGTGAGGCGCTCTCCGTCACGCTGAACGACGCGCCGCCGGACGCCACCGCCAAACCGGGATACCCCGAGCCGCAGCCCAACGACCTGGTCATCCACCAGCAGGACCTGCAGGCCGTCGTCAACGCCCTGTGGCAGGGCGGTGCCCGCGGCATCCAGGTCATGGACCAGCGGCTGATCTCCACCAGCGCGGTGCGCTGCGTCGGCAACACCCTGATCCTGCAGGGGCGGGTCTACTCCCCTCCGTACAAGGTCACCGCCGTCGGCGACCGGGAGGATCTCAGGCAGGCGCTCGACGGCTCCACGGCGATCCAGAACTACCAGCTGTACGTGAAGGCGTACGGGCTGGGGTGGAAGGTCGAGGAGGACGACAAGCTGACGCTTCCCGGCTATTCGGGCACCGTGGACCTGCACTACGCACAGCCTGTGGAGTAGTTCGCGGGAGTGGCCTTCGCGAGGTGCGCGCAGCACTGTGAGGGGCGCCCGGCGGGCGGCTTTCCACAGCTGACACACGTCTGTGCCGCGGCCGTTTAGTCTGGTGCCGTACCGAATGGAGGCGACAGCATGTACGGCTGGATCTGGCGGCACCTGCCGGGCAACGCATGGGTGCGGGGCTTCATCTCGCTCGTGCTGGCCCTGGCCGTTGTCTACGCGCTCTTCCAGTACGTCTTCCCCTGGGCGGAGCCACTGCTCCCGTTCGGTGATGTGACGGTGGACGGCGAAGGCACCAGCGGAGCGGGAGCCGGTCAGTGAGCGCACGCATTCTCGTCGTCGACAACTACGACAGCTTTGTCTTCAACATCGTCCAGTACCTCTACCAGCTCGGGGCCGAGTGCGAGGTGGTGCGGAACGACGCCGTGACCACGGCGCACGCCGACGACGGTTTCGACGGGGTCCTGCTGTCTCCCGGCCCCGGCACACCCGAACAGGCCGGTGTCTGCATCGAGATGGTGCACCACTGCGCGAGGAGCGGCGTTCCGGTCTTCGGTGTCTGCCTGGGGATGCAGTCCATGGCCGTGGCGTACGGCGGTGTGGTGGACAGGGCGCCGGAGCTGCTGCACGGCAAGACCTCCCCCGTACTGCACGAGGGCAAGGGCGTGTTCGCCGGTCTGCCTTCCCCGTTCACCGCGACGCGATACCACTCGCTCGCCGCCGAGCCGGCCACTGTCCCGCCGGAGCTCGAGGTCACCGCACGCACCGCGGACGGCATCATCATGGGGCTCCGCCACCGCGAACAAGCCGTGGAGGGAGTGCAGTTCCACCCGGAGTCGGTGCTCACGGAGTACGGTCACCTGATGCTCGCCAACTGGCTGGAGCGGTGTGGTGACCAGGGCGCCGTCGGGAGATCGGCGGGGCTCGCCCCGGTGGTGGGCAAGGCCGCCGCGTGACCTCACACCGCCCCCACGCCGGGCAGGACGGACCGTACGCGCAGGGAGCGTACGAGCCCGACGGCACGTTCGAGGCGGCGGTGGAGCAGCTCGCGGATCCACTGAACGATCCGCTGCCGGGGCAGCACACCTCGCCCTGGTTCCGGACGGACACCACCCAGGCCGACGGCGAGGCGCGGCAGACGCCCCAGACGGAGGCTCAGGGGCCCGTGGAGCCCCCGGGTGAGTGGTACGACCCGGAGGGATACCAGAGGGACTGGTACGGGCACCAGGGACCGGAGGCCGCTCCCGCCTCGAACACCGTCCGGGGGACGGCGGTGACACCCGGTCCGGTGGCTCCCGCCCCGGTGTCGGCCGCGCCCGGGCCTGCGCCGGTTCTCGCAGTACATGACCCGGGCCCCGGTCAGCCCGCCGGCGAGGTCGGTGCGGTGCTGAACGACGAGACGGTGGCTCTGCGGACCACCGACACGCGGCGTGCGTCGCAGCCGTCCCGGTCCGGCGCCCCCGATCCCGCCCCCGAACCGCCTCCGACGGGAGGCCGGGCCGAGCGCAGACGGGCGGCCAAAGGGCGCGGAGGCCGGAGGGGTGAGCCCCGGCGCACCGTCGAGGCGGAGTCGGCGGAGTCGGCGGAGTCGGCGGGGCCGGCGGTTCCGATGTCACGACTGGAAGCCCGGCGGGCGGCCCGCGCCGCCAAGGACAGCCCCGCCGTCGTGGCCAGCCGGGTCGTCGGCGAGGTGTTCATCACCTTCGGTGTGCTGATGCTCCTGTTCGTCACCTATCAGCTTTGGTGGACCAACATCCGTGCCGACCAGATCGCCGGCCGGGAGACGAACAAGATCCAGGACGACTGGGCGAACGGGGATCGCAGCCCGGGTGCCTTCGAACCCGGTCAGGGCTTCGCGATCCTGCACATTCCCAAGCTGGACGTGGTCGCGCCGATCGCCGAGGGCATCAGCAAGGAGAAGGTCCTGGACCGCGGCATGATCGGTCACTACGGCGAGGGCAAGCTGAAGACCGCGATGCCTTCGGCGGAGCAGGGGAACTTCGCGGTGGCGGGGCACCGCAACACCCACGGTGAGCCCTTCCGCTACATCAACAAGCTGAAGCCGGGCGATCCGATCGTGGTCGAGACGCAGGATGCCTACTACACGTACGAGATGGCCAGCATCCTTCCGCAGACGTCGCCGTCCAACGTGGCGGTGATCGACGAGGTTCCGGCCGGTTCCGGCTTCACCGGCCCGGGCCGGTACGTCACGCTGACGACGTGCACGCCGGAATTCACGAGTACGTACCGAATGATCGTGTGGGGCAAAATGGTCGACGAACGGCCGCGCAGCAAGGGGAAGCCCGACGCGCTCGTCGGCTGACGCGGGCTGGACGACATCACGACAGGGACGGGTGCGGTGGCAGCGAGAACCGAGGACGAAGAGCGCACCTACGCGGCGGCGGCCCCGGCGCGGGGCAGGAGCCGCCATCCCGTCGCGACGGCGGTGAGCCTCTTCGGCGAACTGCTCATCACGGCGGGGCTGGTGCTGGGTCTGTTCGTCGTCTACTCGCTGTGGTGGACCAATGTGCTTGCCGACCGTGAGTCGGACAAGCAGGGCAACAGCGTCCGTGACCGCTGGGCGGGCGGCCCGGGAGCCCTGGACACCAGGGACGGCATCGGCTTCCTCCATGTCCCCGCGATGAAGAACGGCGAGGTCCTCGTCAAGAAGGGCACCGACACCGGGACGCTCAACAACGGCATCGCCGGCTACTACACGGACCCCGTGAAGTCGGCGCTCCCCTCGGACGCGCAGGGCAACTTCACGCTCGCCGCGCACCGGGACGGGCACGGCGCCAAGTTCCACAACATCGACAAGGTGAAGAAGGGCGACGCGGTCGTCTTCGAGACCAGGGACACCTGGTACGTCTACAAGGTCTACGCGGAACTGCCTGAGACGTCGAAGTTCAACGTCGACGCGATCGCCCCGGTGCCCAAGGAGTCGGGTGTGAAGAAGGCGGGCCGCTACATCACCCTGACCACGTGCACCCCCGTCTACACGTCGAAGTACCGCTACATCGTGTGGGGTGAGCTGGTGCGGACCGAGAAGGTGGACAGGGACCGCACGAAGCCGGCTGAGCTTCGGTAGACACTGACCAGGAAAAGGCGCAGGGCCCCGGTCACCGCTGAGGTGACCGGGGCCCTGCGTCCGTTCCTACGGCGCTGCGCGGGTCAGTCGTCCGCGCCGTTACGGCCGCCGAAGATGTTGCCGCCGTCCGTGCCGCCGATCGTGGTGAGGGTGACCGTGCTGCCCTTCGCGACCTGAGAGTTGGGCCCCGGGTCCGCCTGCATCACCAGGGCGTTCGGCTTGTCCGACGAGTTGGGGGCGAGTGCCACCACGAGCCCCAGGCCTTCGAGCGTCGCCTTCGCGTCCTTGTACGGCTTGCCGGCGATGTCACCCGGGATGGTGACCTGTTCCGGCTGGGCAGGGCCCTTGGAGACCTTCAGGACGATCTGGGTGTCCTTGGACTGCTTGCTGTTCGGCGCCGGGGTCTGTTCGACCACGGTGTCGACGGGCTGATCCGACTCGACGTCGGTCCTGGACACGTTGGCGAAGCCGACGCCCTTCAGCTGGGCCTCGGCGTCCGCGTAGGACCTGCCGACCACACCCGGCACCACCTGGGTCGCCTCCTTGGCGACGGTGATCGTGACCTCGGAGTCCTTCTCGACCTTCGAACCGCCCTCGGGGTCCTGCTTGGTGACTGTGCCCGGGGTCGCGTCGGACTCCACCGAAGTGACGCTCACCGTGAAGCCCTCGTCCTCAAGCTTCTTGCGGGCGCTGTCCTCGGACTTCTCCAGGACGTCCGGGACCTCGACCTTGGGGGCGCCTGTGGAGACGACGACGGTCACGGTCTCGCCCGTCTCCATCTGAGCGTCCGCGGACGGCGACTGGCTGCAGATCTGGTTCTTCTCCTGCGCCTCGCAGGGCTCCTTCGAACCGACCTTCAGGAGGACGTCGGCGTTGTCCGCGAGTCTCTGCGCCTGTTCGACCGTTGACCCGATCATGTTCGGGGCGTCGATCTTGCCGCTGTCGCCCTCGGTTTCGGTGAAGACCGCGCGGCCGATCAGGATCGCGCCGATGAGCACCAGGATGCCTGCCACGATCAGGAGGATCGTCGAGGTGTTGCTCTTCTTCTGACGCCGCCGGTCGGGGCGGTCGTCGTAGCCGTAGCCGCCGTCGTCCGGGTTGACCGGCGGCAGCATCGACGTCTGCGCGCCGTTCGAGTCGGCCGCGCGCAGGGCCGTCGTGGGCTGGTCGTTGTTGTACGCGTTGTAGCCGCCGTAGCCCGCCGCACCCATGGCAGCCGTGGCCGCGACCGGCTGGCCGTCGAGGCAGGCCTCGATGTCGGCGCGCATCTCGTCGGCCGACTGGTATCGGTAGTCGGGGTCCTTGGTCAGGGCCTTCAGGACGATGGCGTCCATCTCGGGCGTGATCTCGGAGTCGAAGTTGCTCGGAGGCTGCGGCTCCTCGCGCACGTGCTGGTACGCGACCGCGACGGGCGAGTCCCCCACGAACGGTGGCCGGACCGCCAGCAGTTCGTAGAGCAGGCAGCCGGTGGAGTACAGGTCGGAGCGCGCGTCGACCTGCTCGCCCTTGGCCTGCTCCGGGGAGAGGTACTGGGCGGTGCCGATGACCGCGGCGGTCTGCGTCATCGTCATGCCCGAGTCACCCATGGCGCGGGCGATACCGAAGTCCATGACCTTGACCTGGCCGGTGCGCGTCAGCATGACGTTCGCCGGCTTGATGTCGCGGTGGACGATCTGGGCGCGGTGCGAGTACTCCAGGGCCTGCAGGATCCCGACCGTCATCTCGAGGGTCCGCTCCGGCAGCAGCTTGCGGCCGGAGTGCAGGAGCTCCCTGAGTGTCGACCCGTCGACGTACTCCATCACGATGTACGGGATGGAGACACCGTCGACGTAGTCCTCGCCGGTGTCGTAGACGGCGACGATTGCGGGGTGGTTGAGCGAGGCGGCCGACTGGGCTTCACGGCGGAACCGTGCCTGGAAGGACGGGTCGCGGGCCAGGTCGGCCCGCAGCGTCTTCACAGCGACGGTGCGGCCGAGCCGGGTGTCATGCGCGAGGTAGACCTCGGCCATGCCACCACGGCCGAGCACCGAGCCCAGCTCGTACCGGCCGCCGAGGCGACGCGGCTCTTCCATAACTGATCCAGCCCTCTCCGTCAGTCCTGACCGCACCCGTGTGTGGTCCGGCGGTGCGCTGCTCGCGCATACGCTACCGGGCACGCCCGGCGTGATCGGCCCGCACCCGTCAGCCGATATCCGACCGGTATCCCAATGTGCTGGTGTGAACAGAAGTTGTGAAGGGTGTCACTACTTTCCGTCGAGTACTGCCTTCATCACGTTCTTGGCGATCGGAGCGGCCAGGCCGCCACCGGAGATGTCGTCCCGGTTGGCGTTGCCGTCCTCGACCACCACGGCGACGGCGACCGGGGAGCCACTGTCGGTCTTGGCGTACGAGATGAACCAGGCGTACGGCTTCTCACTGTTGTTGAGGCCGTGCTGGGCGGTACCGGTCTTGCCTCCGACAGTGACGCCGTCGATCTGTGCGTTGGTTCCCGTGCCGTCCTCGACCACGGTCTCCATCATCTGCTGCACCTTCTGGGCGTTCTCCGCCGAGAGCGGCCGGCCGAGCTGCTCCTTCTCATGCGTGTAGATGACGTCCAGGTTGGGTGCCTGGCGCTGGGCGACCATGTACGGCTGCATGAGCTTGCCGTCGTTGGCGATCGCGGACGCCACCATGGCCATCTGGAGCGGAGTGGCCCGGTTGGAGGCCTGTCCGATGCCCGCCATGGCGTTCTGCGGCTGGTTGTCCTTCGGGTAGATGCTGGCATCGGCCCGGACCGGAGCGAAGACTTCCTCGTTGAAGCCGAACTTGGCGGCCTGTTCGATCATCTTCTCGTTGCCGAGGTCGTTGCTCATCTTGCCGAATACGGTGTTGCAGGAATAGCGCAGGGCCTCCCGGAGCGATGCGTTCTCGCAGGGGATGTCGCCCTCGTTCTGCAGCAGGTTGGTCGACAGGGGAAGCCGCCAGGGCAGCGGCGAGTCCGTCTCCTCGTCGATGTCGCTGTACAGGCCGTTCTCCAGCGCCGCGGCCGCCGTGACGACCTTGAACGTCGAGCCGGGCGGGTAGGTCTCCCGCAGGGCCCGGTTCAGCATCGGCTTGTCCTTGTCGGCCAGGAGCTTCTGCCGGGCGTCGGAGTCCTTCATGGAGTTGCCCGCGAAGACCGAGGGGTCGTACGAGGGAGTGCTGGCCAGTGCCAGGACGGCGCCGGTCTGAGGGTCGAGGGCGGCGACGGCGCCCTTCTTGTCGCCCAGACCCTTGAAGGCGGCCTTCTGGGCGGCGCCGTTGAGGGTGGTCACGATGTTGCCGCCGGTCTTCTTCTCGCCGGTGAACATCGACAGGGTGCGGTCGAAGAACAGCTGGTCGCTGTTGCCGGTGAGGATCCCGTCCTCGATGCTCTCCAGCTGCGAGGAGTCGAAGGCCTGCGAGGAGTATCCGGTGACGGGCGCCCACATGGGGCCGTCCTTCCAGACGCGCTTGTACTTGAAGTCCCCGTCCGTGGTCTCGACGGAGCCCGTGACGGGTTCACCGTCGACGATGATGTTGCCGCGCTCGTGGGCGTAGCGCTCGATCTGGACGCGGCGGTTGTGCTCGTTCGCGTTGAGCTCGTCGGCCCGTACGTACTGGATGTAGTTGGTGCGGATCAGCAGGGCCAGGACCAGGATCCCGCAGAACATCGCGATCCTGCGCAGCGGCTTGTTCACGGTCGGACCACCTGGGTCATCTCGGCGTCCGGGGACGGTGCGGGGGCCGGTGCGGGACGTCGGGCCGTGTCGCTGATCCTGATCAGGATCCCGATGAGGGCCCAGTTGGCGATGACGGACGAACCACCGGCCGCCATGAACGGCATGGTCATACCGGTCAGCGGGATGAGCCCCATGACACCGCCGGCGACGACGAAGACCTGGATGGCGAAGGAGCCGGAGAGGCCGATCGCCAGGAGCTTGCCGAAGGGGTCCCGGGCGGCGAGCGCCGTACGGACGCCGCGCTCGACGATCAGACCGTAGATGAGCAGGACGGCCATCATGCCGGCGAGGCCCAGCTCCTCGCCGACGGTGGCGAGGATGAAGTCGGAGTTGGCGGCGAAGCCGATCAGGTCGGAGTTGCCCTGACCGAGACCGGTGCCGAGCGTGCCGCCGGATCCGAAGGCCATGAGGGACTTGGCCATCTGCTCACTGGCGGCAATCTTGTCCCAGCCGGCGAACGGGTCGAGCCAGGCGGTGACGCGGTCCTGGACGTGGGGCTCGAACGTCGCCACACCTACAGCGCCGGCGCCGGACATCAGAAGGCCGAAGACGATCCAGCTGGTGCGCTCGGTGGCGACGTACAGCATGACTACGAACATGCCGAAGAACAGCAGCGAGGATCCGAGGTCGGTCTCGAAGACGAGGATCAGGATCGAGAAGGCCCAGACCATGAGGATGGGTCCCAGGTCACGGCCGCGGGGCAGGTAAAGGCCCATGAAACGGCGGCTGGCCAGGGCCAGCGCATCACGCTTGACCATGAGGTAGCCGGCGAAGAACACCGCGATGATGATCTTCGCGAACTCCCCGGGCTGGATCGTGCCGACGCCGGGGATCTTGATCCAGATCTTGGCGCCGTTCACGGCAGGGAAGAACATCGGGAGGATCAGAAGGACCAGCGCCACCAGCATGGAGATGTAGGTGTAGCGCTGCAGGATGCGGTGGTCCTTGAGGACGATCAGGACGATGACCAGGAACGCCACACCCACAGCCGAGAACAGCAGCTGCTTGGAAGCCGCCGGTGCGAAGTCCCGGGTCGCCTGGAACCGCTCCGACTGGTCGAGCCGCCAGATGAGGGCCAGCCCCATCCCGTTCAGCAGGATCGCCAGGGGAAGCAGCAGCGGGTCGGCGTACGGGGCGAATCTCCGTACGGCGATGTGTGCCACACCGCCGAGCAGCGCGAGGCCCAGGCCGTAGCCGAGCATGCCTGCGGGCAGTTCGCCGTGGAGGGCGAGGCCCACGTTGGCGTACGCGAACACCGAGATCAGGACGGCGAAGGCGACCAGTGCCAGCTCGGTGTTACGGCGGCTCGGCGCGTCGATCGCGCCGATGGTCGTGGTGTTGGTGACAACGCTCATGTGCTGAAGGCCCCCTACGGCTTACTGCTTACCGCACTGCAGGGCCAGCTTTTTCTCTTCCTCCGAGAGGCTGGGGCCGGGAGTGGGAGTCGCGGTCTTGGTCCCCTTGGCGGGAGACGTGGCGGACGTGCTGTCGGAGGCGGTGCCGGCCTCGCCCTGGTCCTTGGCGGCATTGCTGTCCGCGGCGGCATTGGCGTCCGCCTCGGCTGCGCGGCGCTGCGCGTCCTTCTTGCAGGCGGAGGCCTGCGCGTTGAGCTCGCTGATCTTCTTGCGGGCGTCGGCGAGGCTGCCCTGGGAGATGGTCGCCTCGACCTCGTTGCGCCAGTAAGGCGGGAGGTACTTGAGTTCGATCTTGGTGTCCTCCTCGACCTTCGAGAGGGACACCCAGGCGAGATCCTGGCTGATTCCGCGGTACAGCGCGACGTTGTCGTCCTTCGCGCCCACGTAGAACTGGGTCTGGGTCCAGCGGTATCCGCCGTAGACGCCTCCGCCGATCACGGCCAGGGCGAGCACGGTGTAGAACGACCGCTTCAGCCACCTGCGGCGGCCGCGGGGCTTGACGAAGTCGTCTTCGGAGTACGAGTCGAATGCGTTGTCGGGACCGGAGCCGTAGCCGACGTCGTCGCCGCTGCCGGGGGGGCCGAAGCCTCCGGCCGGCGGCGGCACGGGGCGGCCGAGGCCGGCCGCGCGTCCCGCCGGCGTCTCCATCGCCCGGCCGTCGCTCGCCTGCGCGGCCTGGTTCTCGGCGACCGCGCCGACGATGACCGGGGTGTCGTTGAGCTGCCCGGCCATGGTGTCGTTGCTGTCGACGTCCAGGACGTCGGCGACGATGCAGGTGATGTTGTCGGGGCCGCCACCGCGCAGGGCGAGCTGGATGAGGTCCTGGATGGTCTCCTGCGGGCCCTGGTAGCTGGCCAGGGTCTCCTCCATCGTCTGGTGGGAGACGACGCCCGAGAGTCCGTCCGAGCAGATCAGATAGCGGTCACCGGCGCGGACCTCCCGGACAGAGAGATCCGGCTCCACGTGGTCGCCGCTGCCCAGAGCTCGCATCAGCAGAGAACGCTGCGGGTGGGTTGTGGCCTCTTCCTCGGTGATCCGGCCCTCGTCGACGAGCCGCTGCACCCAGGTGTGGTCCTGGGTGATCTGCGTCAGGACGCCGTCACGCAGGAGGTAGGCGCGGGAGTCCCCGACGTGGACGAGGCCGAGGCGCTGACCGGTCCAGAGCAGGGCGGTGAGCGTGGTGCCCATGCCCTCCAGCTGGGGGTCCTCCTCGACCATGACGCGCAGCTGGTCGTTGGCCCGCTGCACCGCCGTCCCCAGCGCGGTGAGGATGTCGGAGCCCGGGACGTCGTCGTCGAGCTGAACGAGGGTGGAGATCACCTCGGAGCTGGCGACCTCGCCGGCCGCCTGGCCGCCCATGCCGTCGGCGATGGCGAGAAGACGGGGACCGGCGTAGCCGGAGTCCTCGTTGCCTTCCCGGATCATGCCCTTGTGCGATCCGGCGGCGAAGCGCAGGGACAAGCTCATGCGCACCTCGCCCGTCGGCTCGGGGTACAGCCGGTCTCGAGCCACACTGCCCACCCTCCGGTCGGGAGCCGGGCCGGGTCCGTCGTCAGGACCGCCGCGGCTCGCTCGCTCCGCTCGCTCATTGTCGTACTACTTCCGCAGCTCGATGACGGTCTTGCCGATGCGGATCGGCGCGCCCAGCGGAACAGGTGTCGGGGTGGTGAGCCGGGTCCGGTCCAGATAGGTGCCGTTGGTGGACCCGAGATCCTCGACGATCCACTGGCCGTCACGGTCCGGATAGATCCTGGCATGCCTGCTGGACGCGTAGTCGTCATCCAGCACGATCGTTGAGTCGTGCGCCCGGCCCAGGGTGATGGTCTGGCCCTGGAGGGCCACGGTGGTGCCGGTGAGCGTGCCTTCGGAGACGACCAGCTTCGTGGGTGCCCCACGGCGCTGGCGCCCGGACTGCTGGCGCTGCTGTGGCGGCGCTGCTTGCTGTTGGCGTCCCTGCTGCGGGCGTGCGTCACCAGCAGTGCGGCGTGAGCCGCGCTGCGTGACGCGCGTACCGAACAGGTCGCTGCGAATGACCTGGACGGCCACGATTACGAATAGCCACAGAACAGCTAGGAAACCTAGCCGCATGACCGTCAGGGTCAGCTCTGACATTGCCCCCGCTTCACCCTTCGGCTTGCCGGTAAACGATGGTGGTGCTGCCCACGACGATCCGCGAGCCGTCGCGGAGCGTAGCGCGGGTTGTGTGCTGCCCGTCTACCACGATGCCGTTGGTAGACCCGAGATCCTGGATCGTCGAGGGCGTTCCGGTCCGGATCTCACAGTGCCGGCGCGATACGCCGGGGTCGTCGATCCGCACGTCGGCGTCGGTGCTTCGTCCCATCACCAACGTCGGGCGGGAGATCTGATGGCGGGTGCCGTTGATCTCGATCCAGCGCCGTACCTGCGCGTCCGGCATGGCGCCGGACGCGCAGGTACGGCG
>NZ_MAPV01000204.1 GCF_001700505.1 Streptomyces mutomycini | reverse complement strand
GGTCCGGCGGTGCGGGGAAATGAGCCTGTGGGGGGGGGCTTGGGGCTCGCAACTGGTCATGCGCCGCGTACCGAGCACATGAAAAGGGGTTCGGGCGTGCGAGCCCGAACCCCACCAAGTCACACCATCGTAGCCACTTGCACACATGTTCACCCAATCGGGTGCATGTTCATGCGGCCTGCGCGTCGCCTGCCAGCGTCGCGACGAGGACCGCCTTGATCGTGTGCATCCGGTTCTCGGCCTCGTCGAAGACGACCGAGTGCGGGGACTCGAAGACCTCGTCGGTGACCTCCAGCTCCGAGAGGCCGTGCCGCTCGTGGATCTCCCTGGCCACCTTCGTGCCGAGGTCGTGGAAGGCCGGGAGGCAGTGCAGGAACTTCACGTCGTCGTTTCCCGTGGCCCGCAGGACGTCCATGGTCACGGCGTAGGGCGCGAGGGAGGCGATGCGTTCGTCCCAGACCTCCTTGGGCTCACCCATCGAGACCCAGACGTCGGTGACGACGAAGTCGGCGCCCCGCACACCTGCGGTCACGTCCTCTGTGAGGGTGATGCGGGCACCACTGGACTCCGCGAGCTCGCGCGCCCGGTCCACGACCTCCTGCGCCGGCCAGTAGGCGGCGGGCGCGACGATCCGGACGTCCATGCCCAGCAGGGCTCCGGTGACCAGGTAGGAGTTGCCCATGTTGAAGCGGGCGTCGCCCAGGTAGGCGAAGGTGATCTGTTCCAGGGGCTTGGCGCAGTGCTCGGTCATCGTGAGGACGTCGGCGAGCATCTGGGTGGGGTGCCAGTCATCGGTGAGTCCGTTGTAGACGGGCACACCGCCGCACGCCGCCATCTCCTCGACGGCCTCCTGGCTGTCACCCCGGTACTCGATGGCATCGAACATGCGACCGAGCACCCGGGCGGTGTCCTTCACCGACTCCTTGTGTCCGATCTGGGAGCCGGAGGGGTCGAGATACGTCGTGGAGGCACCCTGGTCGGCGGCGGCCACCTCGAAGGCGCAGCGGGTGCGCGTCGACGTCTTCTCGAAGATCAGCGCGATGTTCCTGCCGCGCAGTCGCTGCACCTCGGCGCGGGCCCTCTTCGCGGCCTTGAGCTCGGCGGACAGGGCCACCAGGCCGCGGAACTCCTCGGCCGTGAAGTCCAGCTCCTTGAGGAAATGGCGGCCTGTGAGGTCTATGGCCATGGTGACTTCTCCTGGGTCGGGCTGAGGGCATGCGGACGAACACCTGGAAGTCTATACGAGCCATCGTATTGCTATACAGCGGCTCGTATCCCGCAGCCACCTGCGCACGCCACCTGCCCGACCCGTTCCAGACGGCCGCCGCCCCGCTCTGTCATCAGGGGCTCCGTCTGCGACCACTACACCGGATCGCGCACCACGGGGCAGCTCATACAACGCGGACCTCCCCGGCCCCGTCCCAGCTCGCTGCCCCTGATCTCGATGACCTCGATGCCCTCCTTGCGCAGGTACGTGTTGGTCGTGGCGTTGCGCTCGTACGCCACGACGACACCGGGCTCCACGGCCAGCACGTTGCAGCCGTCGTCCCACTGCTCCCGCTCGGCGGCGTGCACGTCCTGGGTGGCCGTGAGCACCCGGATCGTCTCCAGGCCGAGCGCGGCGGCGATGGCACGGTGCATGTGCTCGGGCGGATGATCGGTGACCTTCAGCTCACGTGGGCCCGCGCCGGGCTCGATCGTGTAGGAGCGGAGCATGCCGAGTCCGGCGTACTTGGTGAAGGTGTCCCCGTCGATCATCGTCATCACCGTGTCGAGGTGCATGAAAGCCCGGCGCTTGGGCATGTCGAGCGCCACGATGGTACGGGCCGATCCTGCGTCGAAGAGCCCTCTGGCCAGCATCTCCACGGCCTGGGGTGTGGTGCGTTCGCTCATTCCGATCAGGACGGCGCCCCGGCCGATGACCAGGACGTCGCCGCCCTCGATGGTGGACGGATAGTCGTCCTGGCCCTCCGACCAGTGGTGGAAGACGCCCGCCTCGGGGCCCGTGAAGAGGGGGTGGTGCCGGTAGATCGCCTCGAAGTGCACGGTCTCGCGCTGCCTGGCCGGCCAGCGCATCGCGTTGATGGACACACCGTCGTAGATCCAGGCGGAGGTGTCGCGGGTGAAGATGTGGTTGGGCAGGGGGCTGAGCAGGAAGTCGTCCAGATCCATCACGTGGAAGCGGACGGAGGTCGGCTCGGCGTGGCGTTCCAGGAACTCCCGCTTCGTCATCCCGCCGACCAGGGCCTCGGCCAGCTCCGCGGCGGGCAGACCCTCGAAGGCGGCGCGCAGGTGCTCGGTGGCGAGGGGGCCGTACTCCTTCTCCTCGAAGACCCGGTCGAGGACCAGCCGCCTCGCCACCGGGATGTCCAGGGACTCCCGGAGCAGCTCCCCGAAGAAATGCACCTCCACACCGCGGTCACGCAGCACGTCGGCGAAACCGTCGTGCTCCTCCCTCGCGCGACGCACCCACAGGACGTCGTCGAACAGCAGCGCGTCCTTGTTGCTGGGCGTGAGCCTCTTCAGCTCCAGATCGGGGCGGTGCAGGATGACGCGGCGCAGCCGCCCGGCCTCGGAATCGACATGGAATCCCATGTCCTCATCCTCACCGCGCGGGGCACCGTTCACCCTGCGAACCGCCACCTGATTCCGGCCGACGTCCTACAGCCGGGGGTCGACGGGCTCGGACTCCAGGGCCAGCACCGCGAAGACCGCCTCGTGGATCCGCCAGAGCGGCTCCCCGTCGGCAAGCCGGTCCAGCGCCTCCAGACCGAGTGCGTACTCCCGCAGGGCGAGCGACCGCTTGTGGCCGAGGAACCGGGAACGCAGTCGCTCCAGATTGTCCGGCCGTGTGTACTCGGGACCGTAGATGATCCGCAGGTATTCCCGGCCGCGCACCTTGATGCCCGGCTGGACGAGCCTGCCCTTCGCGTCCCGCACGAGGGCGCCCAGCGGCTTGACGACCATGCCCTCGCCGCCGCGGCCGGTCATCTCCAGCCACCAGTCGACGCCGGAGCTCACGGAGGCCTCGTCACCCGTGTCGACGACGAGGCGCCGGGTGACCTGGAGCAGCCCGGTCGGGTCGTGCTCGACGAGGCGGTCGAGCCAGGCCAGCTGCTCGTCGTGCGGTACGGAGGCGAGGGAGCGGCCCTGCACCGCGAGGATCTGGAACGGTGCCATCCGGACGCCGTCGAGCCCTTCGGTGCTCCAGCAGTACCGTCGGTACGCCTCCGTGAAGGCGGCCGCGTCCTCGGCGCGCTCCCGCTGGCGGCCGGCCAGGGCGCCGACGTCGACGCCGCGGGCCACCGCCGCGGCCAGAGCCCCGTCCGCCACGGGCAGAACCGCGCCGGCGGCCGCACCCACCGCCGCGTACTGCGAGCGCAGCAGGCCGGCGGCCTTCAGGGACCAGGGCATCAGCTCGGCGTCGAGCACCACCCAGTCGGTGTTCCACTCCTCCCAGAGTCCGGCGGCGGTGACGGCGGCCCGCAGCCGGCCGAGGACGACCTCGGTGAGCGCCGTGTCGCCCAGGAACGGCCGCCCGGTACGTGTGTGCAGGGCGCCGGTGGGACCTTCCGCGCCGAAGCGCTCGCGGGCGGTGGCGGCGTCGCGGCAGACCAGCGCCACCGCGCGCGAGCCCATGTGCTTCTCCTCGCAGACGACCTTGGTGACGCCGTCCGCGCGGTACTGCGCGAAGGCCTCGGCCGGATGCTCCAGGAAGCCCTCCTCGTGGGAGGCCGCGGTCGGGGCCATGGTCGGCGGGAGGTAGGCCAGGAGCCTGGGGTCGACGGCGAAGCGGCTCATGACTTCGAGCGCCGCCGCCGCGTTCTCCTCCCGCACGGCGATGCGGCCCATGTGGCGGGTCTCCACGATGCGGCGGCCCTGGACGTCGGCCAGGTCGAGCGGCCGGCCCTCCCGGCCCCCGGGGGCTTCGGTGGTCAGCGGCTTCACCGGCTCGTACCAGACCCGCTCGGCCGGTACGTCGACGATCTCGCGCTCCGGCCAGCGCAGCGCTGTCATCTTCCCGCCGAAGACGGCCCCGGTGTCCAGGCAGAGGGTGTTGTTCACCCAGGACGCGGTGGGCACGGGCGTGTGGCCGTAGACCACCGCGGCACTGCCGCGGTACTCCTCGGCCCACGGATAGCGCACGGGCAGGCCGAACTCGTCGGTCTCACCGGTCGTGTCCCCGTACAGCGCGTGCGAACGGACTCGCCCCGAGGTGCGCCCGTGGTACTTCTCGGGGAGCCCCGCGTGACAGACGACCAGCTTGCCCTCGTCCAGGACGTAGTGGCTGACCAGTCCGTCGATGAACTCCGCGACCTCCTTGCGGAACTCCGGGTGCTCGGTGTCCTCCCGCTCCAGCTGCTCCACGGTCTCGGCGAGGCCGTGGCTGTGCTGGACCTTGCGCCCCTTGAGGTAACGGCCGAGCTTGTTCTCGTGGTTGCCGGGCACACACAGCGCGTTGCCCGACGCGACCATGGACATGACACGGCGCAGCACCCCGGGGCTGTCGGGGCCGCGGTCCACGAGGTCGCCCACGAACACGGCGGTACGGCCTTCGGGGTGGGCGCCCCCCTCGTACCCCAGCTTGGCGAGCAGGGTGTCCAGTTCCGCGCTGCAGCCGTGGATGTCGCCGATGATGTCGAAGGGGCCGGTGAGGTGGCGGAGGTCGTTGTAGCGGCGCTCCAGGACGACTTCGGCCGTGTCGGCCTCCTCCTCGGTGCGCAGTACGTGAACCTTGCGGAAGCCTTCGCGCTCCAGCCCGCGCAGCGAACGGCGCAGCTCCCGGCGATGACGCCCCACGACATGACGGGGCATGCCGGCGCGGTCGGGCCGGGTGGCGTTGCGCGCCTGACAGACCTCTTCCGGCAGGTCCAGCACGATGGCGATGGGCAGCACGTCGTACTGCCGGGCGAGCTGGACGAGCTGTTTGCGGCTCTCCGGCTGCACGTTGGTCGCGTCGACGACGGTGAGCCGGCCCGCGGCGAGACGCTTGCCCGCGATGTAGTGGAGGACGTCGAAGGCGTCCCGGCTGGCGCTCTGGTCGTTCTCGTCGTCGGCGACGAGGCCCCGGCAGAAGTCCGAGGAGACGATCTCGGTCGGCTTGAAGTGCCTGCGGGCGAAGGTGGACTTGCCCGATCCGCTGGCGCCGATGAGGACGACGAGGGACAGGTCGGTCACGGGCAGTGTGGTTGAGGTACCGGTCATGCGGCCTTCGCCTCCTTCGTGGCCTCGTGGGCCGTGGTCCCCTTGGTCGTCGTCCCGTCGGCCGTGGTCATCGTGAACACGGCCATCTGTGTGGGAGGCCCCACCTCGGGGTCCTCCGGCCCCACGGGCACGAACCGCACCGCGTAGCCGTGGCGTCCGGCCACCTGCCCCGCCCAGTCCCGGAACTCCTGCCTGGTCCACTCGAAGCGGTGGTCCCCGTGGCGCACATGCCCGGCGGGGAGTGTCTCCCAGCGGACGTTGTACTCGACGTTGGGCGTCGTCACCAGCACGGTCCGCGGTCGCGCGGAGCCGAACACCGCGTACTCCAGGGCAGGAAGACGCGGCAGGTCGAGGTGCTCGATCACCTCGCTCAGCACCGCGGCGTCGTACCCCTTCAGCTGCTTGTCGGTGTAGGTGAGCGCGCCCTGGCGGAGCGTGATCCGCCCGGCCTGCCGCTCGCCCATCCGGTCCAGCTTCAGCCGGCGTGCGGCGACGGCCAGGGCGCGCATGGACACGTCGACCCCGACGATCTCCGTGAACCGCACGTCCCTCAGCATGGCCTGCACCAACTGCCCCTGGCCGCAGCCGAGGTCGAGTACGCGGCTCGCACCGGCCGTCCCCAGTGCCTCCAGGATCGCCGCGCGGCGCTGCTCGGCGAGCGGCACCGGCTTCTCCTCCGTGTCGGTGGTCTCGTCCACCGCGTTGTCGACGCTCTCCACGTCGAGGTCGTCCGACTCCGCCAGCCGCACCAGCTCCAGCCGCTCCATGGCCTGCCGGGTGAGACCCCAGCGGCGGGACAGGTACCGGCTGGTGATCAGCTTCTGCTCGGGGTGCCCCGCCAGCCAGCCCTCGCCCGCCCTGAGCAGCTTGTCCACCTCGTCGGGGGCGACCCAGTAGTGCTTGGCGTCGTCGAGCACCGGCAGGAGCACATACAGCTGACGCAAGGCGTCCGCGAGCCTCAGCTCCCCCTCCAGCACCAGCCGTACGTAGCGCGAGTCGCCCCACTCCGGGAACTGCTCGTCCAGCTGTACGGCCACGGCCTCCACCCGCGTCCAGCCGAGCGGCGCGAAGAGCTTGTGCACCAGCTCCGCTCCACCGCGTGCGGGCAGCGCCGGCACCTCTATCCGCAGCGGCAGTGCCTCCTGTGCCCGCTCGGGCATCGCCCGGCACACCCCGTTCAGCGCGGACTTGAACACCGCCGTCATGGCGACCGAGAGCAGCGACGACGCCGCGTACGGCCGGTCGTTGACGTACTGCGCGAGCGCCGCGTCGGGGGCTCCGCCCCGGCCCTTGCCCTTGCCGCGCCTCACCAGCGCCACCGGATCCACCTCCAGCAGCAGCGCTGCGGTACAGCGCTCCGCGGACGCTTCGGGGTAGAAGACATGCGCGGTGCCGTGCGAGGTCGAGAACGTCTGCGCCTTGTCGGGGTGCTTGTGCAGCAGGTGGCCGAGATCGGTGGCGGGACGCTCAGGGGTGCCGGTCGTGCTGATAGTCAGGAACACGTGTCCGAGTATGGTCCGGTGATCTGTCTCCCACCAGGGATTTTCACGCCCCGGCCGACTCCAGTCGGCCGGCCAGCGCCGCGATGTCGGACGGGCCGACCCGGCAGCAGCCACCTACCAGTCGCGCGCCCGCCCGCTGCCAGTCCCGCACCCTGCCCGGTTCGAATGTGCCTCTTCCGACCCAGTTCCGGCCGTCGGCATCCCACTCCTCCCCGCTGTTCGGATAGACGACGACGGGCTTGCCGGTGGCCGCGGCCGCCACCTCCACCGCACGGTCCGCGTCGGCGGGATCACAGCAGTTGACCCCGACGGCCACCACCTGATCGACGCCGGCGGCGAGCCCGAAGGCCTCCGCCAGGGGCTGTCCGGCCCTGGTCCGGTCCCCCGCCACGCTGTACGACAGCCAGACCGGCATGCCGAGGTCCTGGACCACCCGCAGCAGGGCCTCGGCCTCGTCGATGTCCGGCACGGTCTCCAGGGCCAGCACATCGGGACCCGCCGCGGCCAGCGTCTCCGCCCGGGGGCGGTGGAAGCGCACCAGCTCCCGGACGCTCAGCCCGTACCTGCCCCGGTACTCGCTGCCGTCCGCGAGCATCGCCCCGTACGGTCCGACCGAGGCGGCGACCCAGCTCTCGCGCCCCGTCACCGCGCCCGCCCTGCGCGCCGACTCCACGCTGCCGGCCATCAGCTCCGCCGCCCGGACCCGCCCGATCCCGCGCCGTGCGAACCCCTCGAAGGTCGCTTGGTAGCTCGCGGTGATGAGCACCTGCGCACCCGCCCGCGCATAGGCCGTGTGGGCGGCCTCGATCTGCTGGGGCGCCTCGCTCAGCAGCCGGGCCGACCACAGGGCGTCGGACAGGGCACAGCCCTGCGCCTCCAGCTGGTTGGAGAGACCCCCGTCCAGCAGAACGGTCCCCTCGGCGAGCGCGTCGCCGAGCGTACCGCGGGGCGAGGCATCCGGTGTCCGGGCGGTGTGCACAGTTGCTCCTTGCTTTCGGCTGATCACGGTCGTCTGCGGCGGGCTGCGGGCGATCCTGGTCCACGTCGGCCCTCGCGGTGCCGCCCTGCCGGTCCCGCCCTCCGGGTTCGCCCTGTCGGTCCCGTCCCTCGCGGGTGCCGCCCCGCCGGTCCCTCGTCGCGGGTGTCCGCCCTGGCGCCAGGGCCCCTCGCGTCAGCCCAGCTGCGACTGGACCTGCGACGAGATCAGCTCCAGATGCCCCAGGTCGTGCAGGTCAAGAACCTGGAGGTAGATCCGTGACGAGCCGATGGCGGCGTACCGGCCGATCTTGTCGACCACCTCGTCGGGCGAGCCTGCCAGCCCGTTCGCCTTGATCTCCTCGACCTCCCGCCCGATGGCGGATGCGCGCCTGGCCACCTCCGCGTCGTTCTTTCCCACGCACACCACGAGGGCGTTGGAGTACACCAGGTCGCCAGGGGCCCGGCCGGCCGCCACGGCCGCTTCCCCGACCCGGGCGAACTGCTTGTCGCTGTCCTCGATCGACGCGAAGGGGATGTTGAACTCGTCCGCATAACGCGCGGCCAGCCGCGGCGTACGCACCGCGCCGTGGCCGCCGATCAGGACCGGCACCTTCGCCTGGGCGGGCTTCGGCAGTGCCGGTGAGTCGGTGAGCTGGTAGTACGTCCCGTCGTAGCTGAACGTCTCGCCGGTCTCCGTCTCCCACAGGCCGGTGATGATCGCCAGCTGCTCCTCCAGCCGGCCGAACTTCTCCTTCGGGAACGGAATGCCGTACGCCTTGTGCTCCTCCTCGAACCAGCCTGCCCCCAGACCGAGCTCGACCCTGCCACCGGACATCTGGTCGACCTGGGCGACCTGGATCGCCAGCACCCCGGGCAGACGGAATGTGCCCGCCGTCATCAGTGTGCCGAGACGGATCCGCTTGGTCTCGCGGGCCAGCCCGGCCAGAGTGATCCAGGCGTCGGTCGGGCCGGGCAGGCCGTCCCCGGAGCCCATGCGCAGATAGTGGTCAGAGCGGTAGAAGGCGTCGAAGCCGAGGTCCTCGGCGGCCTTGGCGACGGTGAGCAGGGTGTCGTAGCTCGCCCCTTGCTGGGGCTCGGTGAAGATTCGAAGATCCATGTCTCCATCCTGCACCTTCGAAACCGCCGCGCCATTCTCCCCTGCCCTCCTGCCCGCACCCCCTGCCCTGTCGACCTGCCCCGCGGACCGCCCCGTGGAGAACGGCCGGCGCCCCCGGCGTCCGGCTCACCGCGGCCGGCTCACGGCTGGCCGGCCACGGAATCCGCCGGTCCACGGACCACTGATCCATGGACCACTGCTCCGTGGACCGCTCCGAACGGGCCGTCGCGCTCCCGGTCCGGCTCCTGCTCACGCTCCCGGTCCCTCTCCTGTTCGGCGAGACGTCTCAGCATTCCGTGCACCCGGTCCACGGACTCGTCGACCGCGTCTATCGCCTCGATGCACTGCCAGTAGAGCCCTTCCTCCTCCGTGCCGCAGGCGACGCCCACCAGCGCGATGCCCGCTTCGCCGAGCAGCAGCGTCAGGGCGGCCAATGCCCCTGGCAGCCGCGCCACTTCGGTGAGCTGCGAAGCCCGCACACCTCCGGCCGGAACCATCGGGTGGTCGAGCACGGCACTGCCCAGGGCGCAGGTCTCACTGAGCCCCCGCGCATCCGTCCGCAACTCCGCCGGCCCGTACCTCGCCAGGTGCCCGCCGACCGCGCGGGCGAGGGCCTGGGCCTGCCATGCCTCCGCCATGACGGCCGGCACTCCCCTGCTCCCCGCCAGCGCGCTACGACCCGCTGCGATCAGCCGTTCCGCTTCCATGCGATTCCCCCGTCGCCCAAACCACCCGTGAAAAGAACCCGCTCACCTCTTCATTACCCACAGTGAGGGTCATGGCACACGAATGCCAGAGGAAATCGGAAATCTGTGGACAGGAAGCTGATTGTGGATAAGTCGATCACTCCGAAGAGTGACGGTCGGTCGACTCGGCGCCACCCGGTACCGGAAAACGCGCCTCGTTCCGGTCGATCTTCGCCGCCAGCGCCGCCAGCGCATCGATGCCCAGGACCTCGCAGAACTGCAGCAGATACGCCAGGACGTCCGCGACCTCGTCAGTGACGCGGAACGCCGTGCCGGGATCCTCCATCACCCTCGCCGACTGCTCCGGCGTCAGCCACTGGAAGATCTCCAGGAGCTCGGAGGCCTCCACGCTCAGAGCCGCGCAGAGATTCTTGGGGGTGTGGTACGGCTCCCAGGCCCGGGACGCCGCGAAGTCGGCCAGCCGACGCTGCAGTTGTGCTACATCCAGATCCGTCACGGGGTCAGGTCTACCACCGTCGCACCGGCCATCCCGCGGGCCGCTGCCGCGGCCGACTCCCCGACCGTCCCCAGCAGGCGCATGTGCCCGTCCGAACAGATCGACGCCGCCAGCGCCAGCAGCTCCGCGGTCTGCCGCGCGTCCAGGCTCCGGTCGAGTCCGTCCGCGAGGACGGTGAGGGCCTGCATGGCAGAGGGCACTTCCGCCGCCGGGTCCACCACCAGGACATGAGGCCCGGTCAGCAGCACCAGGGCGAAGGCCAGATACCTGAGTTCGCCGTCACCGAGGCGGCCGACGGGTGTGCTGCGGTCCGGCCCCCGGCCGGCCAGGGCCCGCACGGTCCCGTCCGCCAGACGCTCGGCGGTCAGCCCCGTCACCGGTGCCGCACAACCGGCGTCCGCACTGGCGACCAACCGTGCGTGCTGATGGGCGCATTGGCTCTGGGTGCGGTGGAGGACGTCGGCGAGGTTGCCGCAACACGAGGTGAGCCGCCCCTCCCCGACCGGCACGGGCGCGCGCATCCGATGAGGCCGAGGATCGCAGACGAAGGCCGACCGCAGTGCCACCACCACCTGTTCGGCGGCGGCCAGCACCCGGAGCTGCCCGTCCGTAGTCCCCGCGACCCGCAACGGCAGCAGCGCCGTGCCGAGCCGGTCGTCGGGGAAGGGGGCACGCGTCACCGCCACCGCCCCCGCGGTGTACCAGGCGGCCTGGACGTGGGAACGCCGGGGATCCCGCAGTGCTGTGCTCAGCAGGGTCTCGCCGCAGTCGGTCAGCCGCTCCCCGACGATGCGGAGTTCGGGCTCGGCCTGCACGGCGAGATCCAGTCTCACCGGGCCGGCCGGGCCCTCCACCGTGCAGCCGAGCTTGAATCCGCGCCGCCCCTGTGCGTCCGCGCCCGCCTGTTCCGGCACCCAGGCCACGGGGTCGGGGAAGACGTCCTCCAGCGGATCACCGCCAGCCATCCGCGCAAGGGCGTCATAGGCGCGCAGGGCGGTCGACTTGCCGCTCCCGCTGTCCCCGGCGAGCAGGGTGAGCGGGCCGAGCGGGATGACGGTCCGGCGGTGCGAGGCGAAGGCGTCGAGCCGGAGTTCACCGACGAAAGGGCGTGCGGGACGGGCCGCGCCCGACGGCGGCGGAACCGTCCGCCCGGAGGAGATCACAGTCATGAGCGGACCGTACGCACGCCCGTGAGCGGCGAACCGTTCCGCCCGCACGACCTTCCTACGATTGAGGTACTCCCGCCGCGGTGACCCCCTCGACCTCCATGCCGACCGGGGCGAGCAGGAAGACGTTGCGGTCCACCCGGTGCATCCCGCTGCCGAGCCCGAAGACCACGCCACTGCTGAAGTCCAGGATTCGCTTGGCCACGTCGTTCTCGGCACCGGTCAGGTCCAGCAGGACCGGGATCTGTGCCACGAGGTATTCGGCCACCTCGCGCGCGTCCGCGAACACCTGGACCCGCAGGACGACCAGACGCCGCTGCTCGGCCGACTCCTGCTGGTCGGGAACCGTCCTGTGATCGACCCGGGAAGGCCATTCGTTACGGCCCCTCAGGGGTACGACCTGGGCGAGCCCTTCCCACTGTTCGTCGGTGGCGTCGTATCTGTCGTACCTGTCGTACCTGCTCACAGAGCCACCCCGTCCATGTGCCGGTTGGCTGTGCGCCGGCTGCGCTCGCTGTTCATCGGGCAATTCTCTCGCCCCTCACCCGTTCGGCGTACCAGCGACACGGATCGGAACATGATCGTCGCCGTCCCGCGCTCCCGCTTCGTCCGCTTCGACGAGCGCGTCGAGCGGGGTGAACCGCACCGGGAGATGGGCGAGCGCGCGATGGAAGGGGCCCGGCCGCCAGACGAGCTCGCCGGGCTCGACCGCCAGTCGCAGGTCGCAGAGCTGGCTGGTGAGCTCCTCGATCGCGGTCGTCGCCATCAGCAGGGCGGACGGCTTGGCCGGGCAGCGGTGCGGGCCCGTCGACCATGCCAGGTGACCACCGTCACCGGAGCGCACCGCGGTCTTGGGGACGGACGGCGTCGACTGCGTGTTGGCGGCGGCGAATGAGACCAGCACGAGTTGCCCGGCGCGCAGCGGGACGCCGTGGAACTCGGTGTCGTGCCGCGGGAAGTGCGCTCCCAGATTGGCCAGCGGCGGATCGCGCCAGAGCACGTCGTCGACCGCTTCGCGCGCGGTGGTGGCGCCGCCGTGCAGGGAGCCCCCGTAACCGGTGTCGCTGAGCATGCGCAGCAGCGCGTTGCCGATCAGGTTGGTCGTCGGGTCGTGGCCCACGCTCATGATGAGCGTGATCTGACGCACCGCCTCGTCGTCGTCGAGACCTGCCGGATGCGCGAGCAGATACGTGGTGAGGTCACGGCCCGGTCTGCGCCGCCGTTCGTGGACGAGGGCGGAGACGACGGCGACGAGGTCGTCGTAGGCCTCGGTCGCGTCCGCCCCGGAGTCCATCATTCCGGCGGTTCCCCGGACCACCCGCTCGACGTCCTGCGGAGCCACACCGAAGGAGGCGGTGAAGACGTGCAGGGGCAGCCTGCGGGCGTACTGGGCGATGAGGTCACCGGTGCCGGTGGCCGAGAAGGCGGCGATGAGCCGCTGTGCGACCCGGACGACCTCCGCGCGCAGCAGATGGGGTTCGATCAGGGCGAGGGTGTCGTTGATGGCGTCGCGGTAGCGGGCGTGGACGGCGCCGTCGGTGAAGAGGGCGGTGGGCCGGTGGCCGAGCACCGGCAGGACCGGTGAGTCGGCCGGTACGCCGGCCTGCCAGGCGCGGGGGTCCTTGGTGAAGGTCTCGGTGTCCCGCAGCAGGTCGGCGGCCGCGTGGTAGTCGGTGACCAGAGTCGCGTCGATGTCCGGGGCTATCCGCACCCTGGCCAGCGGGCCCTGGGCGCGCAGCCTGCGGTAGTGGCCGTGCGGATCGGCGGCGAAGCCGGCCCCGTACAGCGCGAGCGGTTCGTGGGGCGAGGGCGCGTCGCCCGGTGAAGTGCCGGTCACGGATGGGGTCATGACGATTCCTGGGACGTGGGCAGCGAGGCCAGAGCGTGCTCGGCGAGTGCGATCAGGGCGTTGATGCCGCCACGGCGTTCGCGTGCGTCGCACTGCACCAGCGGGGTGCGGGGATCGAGGTCGAGGTGCTTGCGCAGGACCTCGTCCGGGTGGGCGGGGGCGTCGGGGAAGCGGTTCACCGCGACGGCGTAAGGAAGTCCCTGCTCCTCGACCATGTCCATGACGGCGAAGGAGTCCTCGAGCCGGCGGGTGTCGACCATGACGAGGGCGCCGAGCGCACCGCGCGCGATGTCCTCCCAGAGGGGGAGGAACCGGTCCTGGCCCGGGGTGCCGAACATGTAGAGGACCAGGTCGTCCTGGACGGTCAGCCGGCCGAAGTCGATGGCGACGGTGGTCGTGCTCTTCTCCGGGAGTCCGGCGGTGTCGTCGAGTCCGGCACTGGACTGTGTCATCACCTCTTCCGTGTGCAGGGTCGGGATCTCCGACAGGGTGCGGATCAGGGTCGTCTTTCCCACGCCGAAGGGACCCGTGACGACGAGTTTCATCAGGGTCTCGGCGGCACTCGGCAGATAGCCGATGCCGGCCCGGTCAGTGGAGGGAACGGAGTCCAACGAGCAGCCTCTCGACGAGCGACCGGTCGATCTCACCGGCGCTGGGGATCGGTGGTCGAGCGTGCAGGTGTCCCGCGGCCACGAGGTCCGTGGTGAGGAAGACCGTGGCGCTGACCGGCAGGTCCAGGTGGGCGGCGCATTCGACGACGGTGAGGGCTCCCGGCTCCAGGAGTTCGCACAGCCTGCGCTGCTCCGAACCGCTGTCCGGCGGCAGGGCCGAGTCCGTGCGGATGAGCACGGCGAGCCGGTCGAGCGCGGGACCGGTGGGCGTGGAACGGCCACCGGTGACCAGGTAGGCGGGTATCAGGCGGCGTCCTGGGCCGGAGGTCATGGCCGGGTGACGGAGTCCGGTTGGCGGGTGGGGGCGTGCATGGCCCTGGTCAGCGCGGTGACCTGCACCTGCATCTGGTAGGCGATGTTCCCCAGGTGTGCGTCGGGGGCCGCGAACAGGGCCAGCGTGGTGTTCCTGCCGGCCGGTACGACGATGGCGAACCCCAGGTCGGACTCCACGACCGTCTGGGCCAGGCGCGGTGACTCGGCGTCGGTGAAGGCGGTGGTGAACGCGCGGGCCGCGGCGTGCAGGGTGGCCGTCATCGCGGCGACGCGTTCGGCGGACGCGCGGTCCAGGCCGGGCGAAGCACCCTCGACGAGCCCGTCACCGGTGGCGACCACGGCGTGCTGCACTCCGGGCAGCTCCAGAAGGGGGGTCAGCACCCATGCGAGATCACCGGCGGTGGGGGTGGTGCTCACGTCTCGTCGTCTCCTTGGTCGTCCGATGGGGATACTGAGGGGGCCGGTGCCGGGGGCACGGGCGCCTGCCTGCCGCTGAGAGTGCCCTCCTGGAGGGCGGTCCAGGCCGATCCGGCCTGCTCGGGTGTACGGAGCACGGGCTCCTCCGCCGCGTGCCGTTCAGCCGTCGGCTCCTCCGGGGGGCCCGTCCTGCGTTTCCTGCGGCGCCGGGTGGGCAGTCCTGCCGGACGCACCGCCTCCTCGTCGGCGGAAGCCGGTTCGGATACGGACGGGGGCACGTCGGATCCGGCGGGAACGGCGGGCACGGCGGGTTCCACGGGCGCGGGAGAAGAAGGCCCGGGCGGCGCGGGTTCGGGCCGGGCCTCCACGGGTTCGGGTGACCCGCCGCCGGACGACGATCCTTCGGCTGCTGCGCCGGCCTCCCGCGCGAGCACCGGTTTCGGCGCGAGCACGGACAGGGTGCGGTCGTCGTCCATCACCGTCAGCAGATGGGCCGGGATGCGCAGCATCGCGCGCATCCCCCCGTACGGCGACGGCTCGATGTGGCAGCTGAAGCCGTACCGCGCGATGAGCCGCCCCACCACGGCGAAGCCGGTCTGCGGGGGGTCACCGAGCTCGGTGAGGAGCACCTCGGAGGGGCCCGACAGCAGCGTGCGGGCCCGCTTCAGCGCGTCGTCGTCCATGCCGATCCCGGCGTCGTCGACCAGGATCAGCGCCCCGCGCCCCGCGGTCTGCTGGACCGTGACCGGCACCTCGGTGTCCGGGTGCGAGTACGCCGCGGCGTTGGCCAGCAGCTCGGCGAGCGCGATCGCGAGGGGTTCGGCGGCCCTGGCGACCAGCGCGAGCCGTTCCTGGCGCAGATGGTTGGCGACCTTGATCCGTTCGTAGCCCGCGACCCGGGACTGGGCGCCGAGCACGACCTCGACGAGCGAGGACTTCTGCCGGGCGAGGCCCGGCCAGGCGTCGCAGAGCACGGCCGTGGCCTGGGTGCGGCGCAGCGCAAGTTCGTTACGGAAGTCCAGTTGCAGGATCCGCGGGTCGTCGTAATCGTGCTGGAGCTCGTGCAGGAGGTGCTGCGACTGGTTGAGCAGCGACTGGATCTTCGCTGAGCTGCCGCGCATGGCAGAGCGCGCTGCCGCGTCGACACGCCCGCGTTCCTCCAGGACAACCGTGCGCGCGGCTTCCACGGCCTCGGTGAGCAGGCGAGCGGCGTCACCGTCGATCCCTGCGGCCTCCCTGAGTCCGGGAACCGGTGCGGCCCGGTGGGAGAGTGCCGTGGCAACGGCGGGTATCCGCATCCGGGCGAGCTGGCGGATCTCCTCGGTGAGGGCGAGGGTGCGGGCCTTCGCCGCCCTGGCCTGACGTTCGGCCAGCTCGGCACCGGCCGAGGCGCCGCGTGCCTCCCGTTCGGCCCGGTGCATGCGGGCGGACGACCACACGGCCACGATGACGGCGATCAGCGTCACGATCCATGCCACCACGGCTCACCGCGTCTCTGTTGTCGGGGACGGTCGTCGGCCCGCCGGGCGGCGGAGTGTCCGGCTGGCGCACCGGGGGGCGGTCACGCCGGCCCGCCGGCACTCGACGGGTCGAGCTCGTGGGCGACCGCGGCCACGTCGGCCATCACCTCCAGGACGCCGGGGAGCCCGGAGCCGTCCAGGTGGCGGTACTCGCTCGCGATGGTCACCACGAGCCGCTCCGGCAGACCCAGAGCCGGGTAGCGGCCCTCGCCGATCACCCGGCGGGCCGCCGCGGTGGCGGGCACTCCCGCCGCGTGCAGAGCGTGGGCGCGTTCGCGTACGTACGCGAGGTAGCGCATGTGCTCCCGCACCCCGGCCGGATCGAGCACCGGTCCGTGGCCGGGCACGATCACCTCGGCACCGGTGGCCAGGACGCGCTCGCACGCCTCGATGACGTTGCTCAGGGGGCCCGCCCAGTGCACCGGGTGGTCGCCGGGCTGCTGCGGGGTGGAGGAGAAGATGACATCACCGCTGAACACCGCGCGCTGCGCGGGGAGATGGACGATCAGGTCGCCCGCCGTGTGCGCGGACGGCAGGGACGACACCTGGACCGTGTACTCCCCCAGGGTCAGTTCGAGCTCACCGGTGAAGCAGGTCGTCGGCCGCACCTCTTCGGTGGCCGACCAGTCGAAGGCTCCGAAGTGACGGGCGAGATAGGCGCCGAGGGGTGTGGACGGATCACTTCCGGCCACCAGGCGGTGCTGTTGCTGCGGGGTGGGGTCGTAGTGGAGGTACTCCCGGGCCTCCCGGGTCGCGATGATCTCCGCGCCCGGAAGTACTCCGGCGCCCCAGAAGTGGTCCCCGTTGGCGTGGGTGACGATCACTCGGTCGATCCCGGCCCCTTCGGGCAGCCGCTTCTGGCTCTCCACCAGGAACTGACCTGCCAGGAAGGGGTCGTACGGGGTGTCGATCCACAGCGCGCCGCGCGACGAGACGAGCAGCCCGCAGTTGGCCAGCCCCCAGCCCCGTTTCGGCGGGAGCCATGCGTACAGACCCCTGCCGAGGTCCACGACATCCCCAACCGTGTTCGACATGGGGTGATTATGCCGACCACGGTCCGGTCGCGCGTTCGAACTCGGCCAACTCGCGGGCGTGATGACGCGAAATCGCCCCTCCGGCGAACCGTGTGCAGCCCGCCGGTGACCGTCCGGGGTTGCCGTAGATCGATCACACAGGGGGTTTCTTCCGGTATGCGCACGGCGCGGACCACATCACTCGCGCCGCGCGCTGAATACCCGCACAGGGACAACTGAACCGGATCAGGCTAACCACCCACCGGGTATGGCCGAAAACAGCCGTTGAGCGAATCATGAGTATGTCAACCGATTGCTTGTTCTTGCTCGTTTTACCCATGTAACATGCAGAATCGAGCAAGCGGGCCCGGAACCGGCCACGCCCGCATCGATTTCACCCACCCCACCCCACCAGGTGCGAGCAGCAGCGGAAGCGGAGTGCGGACATGTCGCATGTCGAGACCGAGACAGCAAGTCAGCCGGAGTGCTGGCGCCGCGCCGCGGAGGTCGCCGCCGACCGGAGGCCGGCTCTGCCCGCCACCGGTGAGCGCATCGCCGTCGTGGGCTGCGGGACGTCGTATTACATGGCCCAGGCGTACGCCTCGCTCCGCGAGGCCTCCGGGCAGGGCGAGTCGGACGCGTACGCCGCCTCGGAGTTCCCCTTCGGACGCTCCTACGACCGCGTCGTCGCACTGACCCGCTCGGGAACGACGACGGAGGTGCTCGGCCTGCTGACCCGGCTGCGGGGCACCACCCGGACCGTCGCGGTGACCGCCGACCCGCGGACCCCGGTGATGGCCGCCGCCGACGAGGTGGTCGTGATCGACTTCGCCGACGAGCGGTCCGTGGTCCAGACGAGGTTCGCGACCACCGCGCTGACCCTGTTCCGCGCCCATCTCGGGCTGCACACCGAGGAGGTCGTCCGGGACGCAAGGACGGCCCTGGCGGAGCCGCTGCCCGAAGGGCTCCTGGACTGCTCCCAGTTCAGCTTCCTGGGACGCGGCTGGACGGTAGGGCTCGCCAACGAGGCGGCGCTCAAGATGAAGGAGGCGTCGCTGTCCTGGACGGAGTCGTACCCGGCGATGGAATACCGCCACGGCCCCATCAGCATCGCCACGGCCGGTACCGCGACCTGGATGTTCGGCACCGCTCCGGAGGGGCTGCGGGAGCAGGTGCGGGCGACGGGGGCCCTTTGGGTGGAGAGCGGCCTGGACCCGCTGGCCGACCTGGTCAGGGTCCAGCGGCTGGCCATCGCCCGGGCGGCGGCCCGTGGCCTCGATCCTGATCTGCCGCGCCATCTGACCCGGTCGGTGGTGCTGGGTACGGCGGCCGGAGCCTGAGCCCGTCACGGCATGCCGCGTACCGGGCCGGCGAGCGGCCCGGTACGCGGCATCGACCGTGGGGTCAGGCCTCTTCGAAGTAGGCGTCCAGCGCCTCGTCGAGCTGCGCCGTCCACGTCTTCAGCTCGCTTCGGGCACCTGCCTCGACCTCGGCGTTGAACCAACGGCGGCTCGACAGGTGGACCGTCACGGTGAACCGGCGCCCGAAGCGGCCGGTCTTGACCTCGACCGCACCGATCTCGGCCCAGTCGAAGTCCGCCTGCTGGTCGTCGAGCCGGAAACGGACACCGTCGGCGTCCACCCTGATGGATCCACGCCGGTCGCTGACCTCGAAGACGGGGCCGTCCCCCTTCTCGGCGCCCTCACCCTTCAAGGTGCGCACGCTGCCAGGAGTTTCACCGCCATCCGGGGCCGTGTCACTGTCCGCGGCTGCGGCACCGTCCGGGGCCGCGTCGGCGGTGGCCGTGGAATCGTCCACGGCCCCCTCGGCCGCCCCGGCCTCCAGGGGTTCCTCGGGCGCTTCCTTCTCCGCTTCCGCCTCCGTCCGCGCGGGGGCAGGGGCCGTCAGGCCGGGGATGTACGCCGGGTCCGTACCCGCGGCGAACTCTGGCTTCGTCTTCGAATCTATGCGCTGCTCCACGGCGGGCAGTATGGACGACGAACCTGTACGAGACCAGTCACCCCGGCTCCACCGGGCCTGTCGCAGGGCCGGCGGCCGCCGTGGGGCACACGGGACAACGGGCTCCGGACACCGATGGCGCCGGAAAACGGACGACGGGTGGCACGGGTTCCGCCGAACCCGCACCACCCGTCAGCCCTGTCCCTCTGTCACACGTCCGTGCGTCAGCGGTTCCGCCTCGGCAAGGACTCAGTAGGCCCCGAAGACGTTGTCGATCGAGCCGTACTTGTCAGCGGCGTAGTTGCACGCGGCCGTGATGTTGGCGACCGGGTCGTAGCTGTCCGTCGAGGTACCGGGCACGTGGTAGGCCTCGAAGGTCGGGTCGATGACCTGCAGCAGGCCCTTCGACGGGATGCCCGCAGCGGCGTTCGAGTCCCAGTTGTTGATGGCCTGGGGGTTGCCCCCGGACTCGCGGATGATGTTGCGGTGGATGCCGTCGTACGAGCCGGGGATGCCGTGCTCGGCCATGACGGCGAGCGACTCCTTGATCCAGCCGTCGAGGTCGTCCGTGTACGCGGCCGGCTCGGCGGCAGGCGCGGCTTCGGCGGCAGGCGCGCCCTCCGAGGCGACGGAGGTGCTCGTGCGCTCCGAACGGTCGGCGCGGTCAGCGCTCTCCTCGGCACGGTCGGACGAGGCGGAGGCCTTGGATTCGGCCCTGTCCGCCGACTTGTCGGCC
Organism: Streptomyces mutomycini; assembly: GCF_001700505.1. Taxonomy (GTDB): domain Bacteria; phylum Actinomycetota; class Actinomycetes; order Streptomycetales; family Streptomycetaceae; genus Streptomyces; species Streptomyces mutomycini. The sequence goes on along the minus strand of NZ_MAPV01000204.1, from coordinate 501 downwards.
TTGCCGACCGTCAGCTTCAGACCGGGGTGAATCAGGTCGGGGTTTCCGCCGACAACCTTCTGGTTGTCCTCGTACAGAGCCTTCCAGCCACCGCTGACGGAATGCTCGCGTGCGATCTTGGCGAGGGTGTCACCCAGGACCACGGAATAGCTTGCGGACTCGGACTTCTGCGCGGCAATTCCCTTGCCGGTCGCGGCAGTCGACGTCACGGCCTTTTCGACGGCGGCCGGCTGGGCCGGGGCGGCGAAGGCACTGGTCGCACCGATCACGGGGAGGGCCAGGGCGGCTCCACCCGTGCTCACGGCGATGATGCCGCGGGTCAGTGAACTGGTCCTGAAACGACGGTGCTTACCGTTTTCGGGCATGCTGCATTCCTCTCCGTCGCCTGCGAAGTGAGCTGTCGGGTTCGAGCTGGAGATGCCCGGCCGCACACGAGTGCGCCTTCACCCCGAGCCGCTCCGGAAACCGGATCGGCACTTACCTGGGTCCCCCGCTCCTGCC
>NZ_MAPV01000203.1 GCF_001700505.1 Streptomyces mutomycini | reverse complement strand
CCCGCCCTGCTGACCGCCGGCCGGAGCGTTGGTGGCCCACGGGTCGTCGGCGGGAGCACCGCCGCCGCCCTGCTGGCCGCCGCCACCGGGACCGCCGCCCCAGTTGCCGCCGCCCTGCTGGCCACCGCCGTATCCACCCTGGCCGCCGCCCTGGCCACCCCGGCCTGTGGTCTTGGTGACCTTGGCCGTGGCGCTCTTCAGGCTGGGGCCGACTTCCTCGACGTCCAGCTCGTAGACCGTGCGCTTGACGCCCTCACGGTCCTCGTAGGACCGCTGCTTCAGCCGGCCCTGCACGACGACGCGCATGCCTCGCTGGAGCGACTCCGCGACGTTCTCCGCCGCCTGACGCCAGACCGAGCAGGTGAGGAACAGGCCTTCGCCGTCCTTCCACTCATTGGTCTGACGGTCGAAGATGCGGGGAGTGGACGCGACACGGAACTTCGCGACCGCCGCACCGGACGGGGTGAAGCGCAGCTCGGGGTCGTCGACGAGATTGCCGACGACCGTGATGACGGTCTCGCCTGCCATGGGTGAACCTCTCGGCGGGGATTGCTTCTGGCTGCTTGCTACTCGAACCCGATGACCGCTGAGCTAGATGCTCAGTGGATCTCGGGGCGGAGGACCTTGGTCCGGAGGACCGACTCGTTCAGGTTCATCTGTCGGTCGAGCTCCTTGACGACCGCAGGCTCGGCCTGCAGGTCGATGACCGAGTAGATGCCCTCAGGCTTCTTCTTGATCTCGTAAGAGAGACGACGACGGCCCCAGGTGTCGACCTTCTCAACCTTTCCGTTGCCCTCACGGACAACGGAGAGGAAGTTCTCGATCAGCGGGGAGACTGCTCGCTCCTCGAGATCGGGGTCGAGGATGACCATCACCTCGTAGTGACGCATGTGGAACCCACCTCCTTTGGACTCAGCGGCCACGGTCGTTCCGTGGCAGGAGGGTCGTGATGCGTAAGCAACAGTGTCTCCGAGTAAAACAGCCGCCACTGACAACGCCCGTCTTCGAGAGTCGAGGAGGGGGGCTGCAGTGCTGGCCCAAGGCAGACACCGGTGCAGACCGTACAGACTACCCGCAGACCGGCTTCCGGTTGAAATCCGGTGTTCAGGGCGCACAATCGAGACAGATGCGGTGTGAGAGGCGCTACATTGCGCCACGCCCTTCCCGCCAGGAGGTACTCCATGGCACAGACAGTCCGACCTGCCGGAAGCCGGCCCGTTCCCCGCCGGACATCCGACGCCCGCCCGGCCACCGGATCCCTCTTCGCGACGGACGGCAAGCCGCATCCGCTGCAAGAAGCCCTGATGGTGGTGACCGGGGTCCTCGGCGTCCTCGCGTTCGTGACGGCGATGTTCCACAGCCTGCACCTGATCAGCTCGTGGGCCGGGTTGCTCGGGATCCTGACCGGCGCCTACGGGCAGTACATCTCCAGGACCACGTGGGAGCGGTTCGCTCTGATCCTGGGGCTCGGCTCGTCCGCCGTCGGCTTCTACCTCGGCATGGCGCACGGCGGCCTCTTCGGCGGCGTCGTCACCTGACCGGCAGAGCCGTGGCCGGCCCGACCGGCCGGCTAAGGCGGCGCGCAGCCACGCGGTCCCAGGCGGGTGACGCCCGGTCCGGCCCGGACGGGCCAGACCGGGCGCCTCTCGGTCACAGTAGGCTTCGGCGCGAGAGCCGGAGCCCCTGACCGATGGGGACACACCTGCCGAGGAGCGCCCCGCATGAGCCTGACCCTGAGGACCATCAGCCGAGAGCAGCATCTGGCGTACATCCAGAATCTGCCCTCGGCCAGTCACTGCCAGGTCCCGGCGTGGGCTGATGTGAAAACCGAGTGGCGTTCGGAGAACCTGGGATGGTTCGACAAGAACGGCGAGATGGTCGGTGCCGGTCTGGTGCTGTACCGACAGCTGCCCAAGATCAAGCGCTATCTGGCGTACCTCCCCGAGGGGCCGGTCATCAACTGGTACGCCCCGAACCTGGACGACTGGCTCCAGCCGATGCTCGCCCACCTGAAGCAGCAGGGTGCCTTCTCGGTGAAGATGGGCCCGCCCGTGGTCATCCGCCGCTGGGACTCGGCCGCCATCAAGTCGGGGATCCAGGATCCCGATGTGAAGCGGCTGCGTGACGTCGAGGCCAGCCACATCGAACCGCGCGCCTTCGAGGTCTCGGACCGGCTGCGGAAGATGGGCTGGCAGCAGGGTGAGGACGGCGGTGCCGGCTTCGGGGACGTCCAGCCTCGCTACGTCTTCCAGGTGCCGCTGGCCAACCGCTCCCTCGAGGACGTACTCAAGGGCTTCAACCAGCTCTGGCGGCGCAACATCAAGAAGGCCGACAAGGCCGGTGTCGAGGTCGTCCAGGGCGGCTACGAGGACCTCGCCGAATGGCAGCGGCTGTACGAGATCACAGCCGTGCGCGACCACTTCCGGCCGCGTCCGCTCTCGTACTTCCAGCGCATGTGGTCGGTTCTCAACTCCGAGGACCCCAACCGCATGCGGCTCTACTTCGCCCGGCACAACGGTGTGAACCTGTCCGCTGCGACGATGCTCGTCGTAGGCGGGCACGTCTGGTACTCCTACGGCGCCTCGGACAACATCGGGCGCGAGGTCCGGCCCTCCAACGCCATGCAGTGGCGGATGCTCCGCGACTCGTATGCGATGGGCGCGACCGTCTACGACCTGCGCGGCATCAGCGACTCGCTGGACGAGACCGACCACCTCTTCGGTCTGATCCAGTTCAAGGTCGGCACCGGCGGCGAAGCCGTCGAATACGTCGGCGAATGGGACTTCCCCCTCAACAAGCTGCTGCACAAGGCGCTCGATATGTACATGTCCCGCCGCTGACCGCATCCCCGCCCCCGTCCATCAGTCCCTCTTCTCTCTCACTTACACCGCAGCCACCAGAAAGGTTCCGGGCCGGCCATGGCGCTCTCCCTCTACGTCGACACCGCGCGCTGGCGGGCGCACCAGAAGTCCGTGCTGGACCAGTTCCCCGATCTCGTCCCCGTCTGCAAGGGCAACGGGTACGGCTTCGGACACGAGCGGCTGGCCGACGAGGCGATCCGCTTCGGCTCGGACACGCTGGCTGTCGGGACCACGTACGAGGCCGCCCGCATCAAGGACTGGTTCAGCGGCGATCTGCTGGTGCTCACTCCCTTCCGCCGGGGTGAGGAGCCGGTACCGCTGCCCGACCGCGTCATCCGTTCCGTCTCCTCCGTGGACGGTGTGCACGCCCTGGTGGGCGCACGGGTGGTCATCGAGTGCATGAGCTCGATGAAGCGTCACGGGGTGAGGGAGGAGGAGCTCGGGCAACTGCACGCGGCCATCGAGGACGTACGCCTCGAAGGTTTCGCGCTGCACCTGCCGCTCGACCGCACGGACGGTTCGGACGCGGTCGAGGAGGTCATCGGCTGGATGGACCGTCTGCGCGCCGCCCGGCTGCCGCTGCACACGATGTTCGTCAGCCATCTGAGGGCCGAGGAACTGGCGCGTCTTCGGCAGCAGTTCCCGCAGACCCGCTTCCGCGCGCGCATCGGCACCCGGCTCTGGCTCGGCGACCACGAGGCGACGGAGTACCGCGGCGCGGTGCTCGACGTCACACCTGTCGTCAAGGGGGACCGTTTCGGCTACCGCCAGCAGAAGGCCGCGTCCGACGGGTGGCTGGTGGTCGTCGCCGGGGGGACCTCCCACGGAGTCGGCCTGGAGGCGCCCAAGGCCCTGCACGGGGTGATGCCACGCGCCAAGGGTGTCGCTCGCGCCGGGCTGGCCACGGTCAACCGCAACCTGTCGCCGTTCGTCTGGGCGGGCAAGCAGCGCTGGTTCGCCGAGCCACCGCACATGCAGGTGTCGATCCTGTTCGTCCCCTCGGACGCGCAGGAACCGAAGGTCGGCGACGAACTGGTGGCCCATCTGCGCCACACCACCACGCAGTTCGACCGCCTCGTGGACCGGTAGCCCCGGCCTTCCTCAGTCGGAGGCCGCTCTGCGGACGGTGCCCCACTCCACCCGCGGTCCTTCGACCGCGTGTGCCTGGTGCCGGGCCGGCTGGGAGTGCACCTGCAGCAGTGCCGTACGGTCCGGCGCCCCGTCGAGCACCCCGCCCGACGGATCGTCGGACCCGTCGCGCCGTACGGGGTCCCGATCCGGCCTCAGGACGTCCCTGACGATCACGGCACACAGGTAGAGCGTTCCGAGCAGATGCAGGGCGACCGCGACCTGGTAGCCCTCCTGCGGGAGACCCTGGTGCTTGTCGCCGCTCGTCGTGTACGCGAGGTAGAACCAGATCCCCAGGAAGTACATGACCTCGCAGGCCTGCCAGATCAGGAAGTCCCGCCAGCGGGGCCTGGCCAGCGCGGCCAGGGGGATCAGCCAGAGCACGTACTGCGGTGAGTAGACCTTGTTCGTCAGGATGAAGGCAGCCACCACGAGAAACGCCAGCTGGGCGAAGCGCGGCCGGCGCCGGGCGGTCAGTGCCAGCCCTGCGATCCCAGCACACAGCACGATCATCAGCAGCACCGAGGCCGTGTTCACCGTGCCGACGTCGATGGGCCGGCCGGTGCGCTGGGTGATGATCAGCCAGAACGAGCCGTAGTCGATCTGCCGTTCCTGGCTGAACGTGTAGAACTTCTTCCACCCCTCCGGGGCATACGCCATCACCGGAAGGTTCACCAGCAGCCAGGCCGCAGCCGCGCCGAGGAACGCCGACCCGTACTCCCGCCACTTCCCGGCCCGCCAGCACAGCACCAGCAGGGGGCCGAGGAGCAGCACGGGGTATAGCTTGGCGGCGGTCGCGAGGCCGATGAGGATGCCGAAGGAGAGGTTCCTTCCCCGGGACCACATGAGCATCGCCGCGGCTGTCAGCGCGACGGCGAGCAGATCCCAGTTGATCGTCGCGGTGAGCGCGAGCGCCGGGGCCAGCGCGACCAGGAGGCCGTCCCAGGGGCGGCGCCGGTGCGTACGGGCGACGCACACCGCGAGGATCACGGCGCAGATCATCAGCATGCCCGCGTTGACCATCCAGTACATCTGCTCGCGCTGCTGCACGGGGTCCGAGGACGGGGTCAGCGTCAGCCAGGAAGCGATCTGCATGAACAGGCCGGTCAGGACGGGGTACTCGAGGTATGACATGTCGCCGGTGAGACGGTCGGCGTACGGCACCAGGCCGTCGGCGAAGCCGCGCCCGACGTAGAGGTGCGGGATGTCGGAGTAGCACGCGTGCGTGTACTGCGAACTGGTACCGCGGAACCATGCCCATTCGTAGCAGGGGATCTTCTGCACCATGCCAAGTGCGAACATCCCGATCGCCACGAGCACGATGACGCGCACCGGTGTCAGCGGTCCCGATCCGAACCGTGCCCAGCGGCCCGCGGGGCCACCGATCAGCTCACTGCCCGCTGCGGCGATCTCGTCCTGTCGCGTGGGCGGTACGACGGACGGCTCCTGGTGCACGCTCGTGTCTTCTGCGCTTGGCATGCCGCACATCCTGCCGTACGGCGCTGTGTGCGGGTGTGTCACGCCTTCCGTGACACACGAAGGGCCGCCGGCACCTGGTAGGTGCCGGCGGCCCTGCTGAGCGTGTCCGGCAGGCCCCGGAAGGGGTTGCCGGAGGGCGGATAGGTCTCTCCTTCCGCCCCGAGGGCGCTATCCGCCGCCGCCGAAGATCCCGCCGCGGCCGTTCTCCTCGCCCTGGGTCGTCCCGTCGGTCGTCCCGTCGGTCGTCCCGGTGTCCGTCCCGCCGTCCGTGGTCCCCGCGTCCGTCCCCCCGTCGGTGGTCCCGTCCGTGGTCCCGCCGCTGGAGTTGCCGTTCGTGGTCCCGCCGTCCTCGTTGTTCTTGCACTCCCAGTCGAGCGGTGCGCACGTCTCACTCGGACTGGGGGACGGAGACGACGGGGTGGGAGACGGGGACTCGGGCTCTTCAGTGGTCTCCGAGGGCGAAGGCGTCGGGCTCGGCGTCGGGCTGGGGCTGACCGCGCCGCCACCCCAGAGCGTGTCGCCGTACGGTTCCGCCTTCGGGAACTTCACGACCTTCGTGCCCTTGACCGCTTCGGCCATGTAGTCGTGCCAGATCTGCGCGGGGAACGAGGCACCGTGGATGGACTTCTCGCCGCCCGTGCCGTACATCTCCAGGAACTCGCGGTCCTTGTTCGTCTCGTCGTCGTCCATCCGGAACATGCTGACGGCCGTGGACAGCTGAGGCGTGTAGCCGACGAACCAGGCCGACTTGTTGCCGTCCGTGGTGCCCGTCTTGCCGGCCACATCACGTCCCGGGAGCTGGGCGGGCGTGCCCGTTCCGTTCTCGACGACGTTCTTCAGCACATCGGTGACGTTGTCCGCGATGATGCTCGGAAACGCCGATTTCACTGCTGTCTTGTGCTGGTAGATGACATTGCCCTCGTGCTTGACCTCGGTGACCGAGAAGGGCTCCCGCTGCTTGCCGCTGGTGGCGAAGGTGGCGTAGGAACCAGCCATCCGGATGGCGCTCGGCGAGGAGGTACCGATGGAGAACGAGGGGACCTTCGAGTTCGCCATGTAGCTGTCGTCACGCAGTCCCGCGTCGATCGCTGCCTGCTTCACCTTGTCGGTGCCGACATCCATGCCGAGCTGGACGTACGGGGAGTTGGCTGACTCCTGCATGGCGTACCGGAGGCTGATGTCTCCGTAGTCCTTGTCGCCGTCGTTGGTCTGGAGCCACTCATTGCCGTCGTCGTTCAGCCAGACCGCGCCGTTGTACTCGTTGATCCTCAGCTTGTTGTCGCCGTTGTAGATGCTCTTCGGCGAAACGAGCGTGCGCTCCGACGCGCTCTGCTCGGGACCGCCCTTGGGATCGCGCTTCCCGTACTGCATCGCAGCAGCGAGCACGAAGGGCTTGAACGTCGAACCGACCTGCGCACCGGTCGCGTCGGCGTTGTTGGTGTAGTGCTCCGTCGCGTCCTGGCCGCCGTACGTGGCGACGATGGCACCCGTCGCGGTGTCGACCGACGCACCGCCGAACTCCACGTGCGTGTCCTTGTCGGGACGCTCTTCAGGGTCGATCTTGGCCGCGTACACCTTCTTGATCGACTTCTCGAGCTGGTCGACCTGCTTCTTCTTGAACGTCGTGTGGATCTCGTAGCCGCCCTGGGCCAGTTCCTTCTCGGTGACACCCTGGTCGTTGTGCGCGAGGAAGTACTTCGTGGCGAGGTCGACCAGGTATCCGGTCTGGCCGCCCAGCTTGGCGTCCTTCTTCGGCTGGATCGGCATGGGGAACTCGTCGAACGTCGCGCGCTTGGCCGCGCTGAGCCGGCCGTCCTTGACCTCCTCGTCGAGGATCCACTTCCAGCGCTCCTTGGCCCGCCTGGTGTTCTCCTTGGCGGTCGCCTTCACCTGGTCGACCTCGGGGGCACCCGCGGGGTCGTAGTAGCTCGCGCCCTTGAGGAGGGTCGCCAGGAAGGCGCACTCGCTCTCGTCCAGTTCGGTGGCGTCCTTGTCGTAGTACGCACGTGCCGCCGCCTGGAGTCCGGAGGCGCCCCGGCCGTAGTAGGAGACGTTGAGGTAGCCCTCCATGACGTCCTTCTTCTTCACCGTCTCGCCGACCTTGAGGGTGATGAAGAGTTCCTTGACCTTGCGGCTCAGCGTCTGTTCCTGAGAGAGCATGGAGTTCTTCACGTACTGCTGGGTGATCGTCGAACCCCCCTGGGTGTCACCTCCCTTGGCCATGTTGTAGAAGGCGCGGGCGATACCCATGGGGTCGATGCCCCTGTCGGTTTCGAACGACTTGTTCTCCGCCGAGATGACGGCGTTCCGCATCGCTTCGGGGATCTGGGCGTACTTGATCTCCTGGCGGTTGACGGACCCACCCGTGGCGACCATCTGTGTGTCGTCGGCCCAGTAGTAGACGTTGTTCTGTGCTTTCGCGAGGTCCAAGACCTTCGGCGGCACCACCAACGCGTACGCGATGCTGGCAGCACCCATCATGAGCCCCAGGAAGCCCAGGCACAGGCCGGAGACCAGCCTCCACGACGGCACCCAGCGGCGGAAGCCGTACTTGCCGGTCCGCGGGTAGTCGATGAAACGCTTCTTGCCGAAGTCCTCGCGGCCCCGGCCCTCGCGACCGCTGCTGTCGCCACCGCCCCGCCGTCTGCCGCCGCGCTGGGCGGCACGACGGGCCTCGGCACGGCCGCCGTACGAGGGTTCCTCATCATGTACTACCGAAGGTGACTCTGATGTTGCTCTGCGTGACGAATCGGTGCGACGTCCAGCAGGCTGTTGGGCGGCTCGTCTGGCCGCTGCGCGCCCGCCACCTTGAGGTTGCGGCGCTTTGCGACGGTGCTCGCTCATCGAACGACTACTCCTCGGGCAGGCGAGAGCGCCTGGAAGCGGCAGTTGAGATCCGGTCCCCCCGAATTACGGCCGAGCTCTGCGGAAGGCTCACCCGCAGTGCATCCGGCAGTCCGCCATAACTGACGCGCGACGGCGCCTCGCGGTTCCCGGTGGTCTGCATGCCGCACAGACTACGCACGGTCAAAAACCCCTGTGGACCGAACTTCACCCCAAATGACGCAAGTCGCTCCCTATGAATCGGGGATGTGACGCCGCTCACGAACCGTCCCCTTGTCGAACATTACGAGTCGATCTATCGTGCTGATGTATCGAGTCGATACATCAGCACGGCATAAGGTGGGTCTGACGGCCCGCGGAGGCAGCATCGAGAGAGGGGGCGAAGGTGAGCAGACGCTCCGGCATCCTCGAATTCGCCGTACTCGGCTTGCTCCGCGAGTCCCCCATGCACGGGTACGAGCTGCGCAAGCGCCTCAACACCTCGCTGGGGATCTTCCGCGCCTTCAGCTACGGAACCCTCTACCCCTGCCTCAAGACGCTGGTTGCCAACGGCTGGTTGATCGAGGAGCCGGGAAGTATTCCGGTCGCTCCACCTGCCACGGGCCGTGGGGTCGCCCCCTCTTCCTCGCTGGCCGGACGCCGCGCCAAGATCGTCTACCGGCTGACGGCAGAAGGTAAGGAGCACTTCGAGGAGCTGCTCTCGCACACCGGTCCGGACTCCTGGGAGGACGAGCACTTCGCGGCTCGATTCGCCTTCTTCGGGCAGACCGAGCGCGAGGTGCGGATGCGCGTACTCGAAGGCCGCCGCAGCAGGCTGGAGGAGCGCCTCGAGAAGATGCGTGCCTCCCTCGCCCGCACACGCGAGCGACTCGACGACTACACGCTTGAGCTACAGCGACACGGCATGGAATCCGTGGAGCGCGAAGTGCGCTGGCTGAACGAGCTCATCGAGAGCGAGCGGTCGGGACGGGATCAGCGACGATCCTCACCCGAGGGCTCCACTCAGCACGACACAGACACATCAGGAGAGACGGGCGGCCTGCCCCGGTACCGGGACGACACCCGGCCGGATCCGTCCGACGACACCAAGTGACATCCCCGCAGATCCGCAAGGCGTCATCGGGGAACACCGAGAACACACAGGGAGCAATCGGCATGGGTTCGGTTCGCGTAGCCATCGTCGGCGTGGGCAACTGCGCCGCCTCACTGGTCCAGGGCGTCGAGTACTACAAGGACGCCGATCCGGCCGGCAAGGTGCCCGGTCTGATGCACGTTCAGTTCGGCGAGTACCACGTGAGCGACGTCGAGTTCGTCGCCGCCTTCGACGTCGACGCGAAGAAGGTCGGCCTCGACCTCGCGGACGCAATCGGCGCCAGCGAGAACAACACCATCAAGCTCGCCGACGTGCCGAACACCGGCGTGACCGTTCAGCGCGGCCACACCCACGACGGCCTGGGCAAGTACTACCGCGAGACGATCGAGGAGTCTGCCGACGCCCCCGTCGACATCGTCCAGATCCTCAAGGACAAGCAGGTCGACGTCCTGGTCTGCTACCTGCCCGTCGGATCCGAGGTGGCTGCGAAGTTCTACGCGCAGTGCGCCATCGACGCCAAGGTCGCGTTCGTCAACGCGCTTCCGGTGTTCATCGCCGGCACCAAGGAGTGGGCGGACAAGTTCACCGAGGCCGGTGTCCCGATCGTCGGTGACGACATCAAGTCCCAGGTCGGTGCCACCATCACGCACCGCGTGATGGCGAAGCTCTTCGAGGACCGGGGCGTCATCCTGGACCGCACGATGCAGCTGAACGTCGGCGGCAACATGGACTTCAAGAACATGCTCGAGCGTGAGCGCCTGGAGTCCAAGAAGATCTCGAAGACGCAGGCCGTCACCTCGCAGATCCGCGACCGTGAACTCGGTGCGGACAACGTCCACATCGGCCCCTCGGACTACGTGGCCTGGCTGGACGACCGCAAGTGGGCGTACGTGCGCCTCGAGGGCCGTGCGTTCGGTGACGTTCCGCTGAACCTGGAGTACAAGCTCGAGGTCTGGGACTCCCCGAACTCCGCCGGTGTCATCATCGACGCAGTGCGCGCCGCGAAGATCGCCAAGGACCGCGGTATCGGCGGCCCGATCCTCTCGGCCTCCTCGTACTTCATGAAGTCCCCGCCGGTCCAGTACTTCGATGACGAGGCCCGCGAGAACGTCGAGAAGTTCATCAAGGGCGACGTCGAGCGCTGAATCAGCCGTTCACTGCTTCAGTGACGCTTCTTCGGGTGGGGGGTCCCCGGGCAATGCGCCCGGGGACCCCCCAACTGTGTGACTCTTGCACACATGCCTGTCGTGCGTGATCTGGGCGTACTCCTGCGCCTTCGGAACTTCCGTCGCCTGCTCGCTGTACGGCTTCTCTCCCAGTCGGCCGACGGTGTCTACCAGGTCGCACTCGCCACCCATGTCGTCTTCTCACCGGAGAAGCAGGCAACGCCGGCTGCCATCGCCTCTGCCATGGCTGTGCTGCTGCTCCCGTACTCGCTGATCGGCCCGTTCGCCGGAGTCCTGCTCGACCGCTGGCCCCGCCGCCAGGTCTTCCTTTACGGAAACCTGCTGCGGGCGGTGCTGGCCTGCTCCACAGCTGTGCTGCTCCTGGCCCCTGTTCCGGACTGGCTGTTCTACGCCTCCGCCCTCTGTGTCACCGCCGTGAACCGTTTCGTGCTGGCCGGACTGTCCGCAGCCCTTCCTCGGGTCGTCGACACCGAGCGGCTCGTCCTTGCCAACTCTCTCTCCCCCACAGCCGGCACTCTGGCCGCAACCGCGGGCGGGGGCGTCGCGCTGGCCATCCGGCTGCTGGCGGACGGATCCAACGCCGTCGTGGTCCTGCTCGGGGCGGCCCTCTACCTTCTCTCGGCACTGACCTCCCTGACCTTGCCTCGCACGCTCCTCGGACCGGACAGGGGCCTGGACCATGCACCTTTGCGAGAAGCGCTCTCCAGTACCGCACGAGGGCTCGTCGCAGGGTTGCGCCATCTGGCCGAGCGGAAGGACGCCGCATACGCACTGGCTGCCATGACGGTGCTCCGCTTCTGCTACGGGGCGCTGACCGTGATGGTGCTGATGCTGTGCCGCTATGCCTGGTCCGATGACGAGTCGGACGGCCTGGGCCTTCTCAGCCTCGCGCTGGGCGCGTCTGCGGCCGGGTATTTCGTGGCGGCCTTGATGTCCCCATGGGCGGTCGGGCGCTTCGGACGGTACGGCTGGCTGGCCGGCTGCGCCGGGGCAGCCGCTCTCCTGGAGCCGGCGTTGGGGCTCCCGTTCGCCCTCACCCCGATGCTGGCGGCGGCCTTCGTCCTCGGGCTCGTGACCCAGGGGGCGAAGATCGCAACGGATACCGAGGTGCAGACTTCGGTGGACGACGCCTACCGCGGACGGGTCTTCTCGCTTTACGACGTGCTGTTCAACGTCGCCTTCGTCGCCGCCGCGGCATTGTCCGTCCTCGCGCTTCCCCCTGACGGCCGGTCTGTCGTCGTCGTGCTCACCGTCGCCGTGCTCTACTCCGTCGTCTCGGTTTTCATGCTTCACCGGCGGCGCGTGAGCATCGCGCTCCACCGTGCTCGCACCAAGGATTGAGGGGCGTTGTTTCACGTGAAACAACGCCCCTCAATGTCTGACTCGGATCACACTCCGGGCAGCACCCCGGCCCGCCCGTCATGTTTCACGTGAAACATGACGGGTCCTTCGCTCCTGGGACAGTCCCGCCGCGGCCGGCGTCAGCCCTGAGCTGCCCACCATTTCCGCAGAGCCGCGGCAGCAGCATCGTGCTCCAGCGGACCATTTTCCAGTCGCAGCTCCAGTAGGAATGAGTAGGCCTTACCGATCACGGGACCGGGACCTACGTCCAAGATCCGCATGATCTCGTTGCCATCCAGGTCGGGCCGGATCGCATCCAGCTCTTCCTGATCCTGCAGTTGCCTGATGCGCTCCTCGAGACCGTCGTAGGTGCGAGAAAGAGCGTTCGCCTTGCGCTTGTTCCGTGTCGTGCAATCGGAGCGGGTCAGCTTGTGCAGGCGGTCCAGCAGCGGCCCCGCGTCCCGCACGTACCTGCGCACCGCGGAGTCCGTCCACTCCCCGTCCCCGTATCCGTGGAAGCGCAGATGCAGCTCCACCAGCCTCGAGACGTCCTTCACCATGTCATTGGAGTACTTGAGCTCGGCCATCCGCTTCTTGACCATTTTGGCTCCCACCACCTCGTGGTGGTGGAACGAGACCCTGCCGTCCGTCTCGAAGCGCCGCGTCCTCGGCTTCCCGATGTCGTGGAGCAGGGCCGCGAGGCGCAGCACCAGGTCCGGACCGTCCTCCTCAAGGTCGATGGCCTGCTCCAGGACCGTCAGGGAGTGCTCATAGACGTCCTTGTGGCGGTGATGCTCGTCACTCTCCAGGCGCAGCGCGGGGAGCTCGGGGAGCACCCGGTCGGCGAGACCCGTGTCCACGAGCAGCCCCAGACCCTTGCGGGGGTGATCGGAGAGCAGCAGTTTGTTGAGTTCCTCCCTGACCCTCTCGGCCGAGACGATCTCGATGCGTCCTGCCATGTCCGTCATGGCCTTCACGACGTCCGGGGCCACATCGAAGTCCAACTGGGCGGCGAAGCGCGCCGCGCGCAGCATGCGCAGCGGATCGTCGGAGAAGGACGCTTCGGGCGTTCCCGGAGTACGCAGCACCCGCTCGGCCAGGTCGTCGAGGCCACCGTGCGGGTCGATGAATTCCTTCTGCGGCAACGCGACGGCCATGGCGTTCACCGTGAAATCGCGACGTACGAGGTCTTCCTCGATCGAGTGCCCGTAGGAGACCTCGGGCTTGCGCGAGGTCCTGTCGTACGCCTCCGACCGGTAGGTCGTGACCTCGATCTGGTATCCGTCCTTCTGCGAGCCGACGGTGCCGAATGCGATTCCGACCTCCCAGACCGAGTCGGCCCATGGGCGGACGATCTTGAGTACGTCCTCCGGTCGGGCGTCGGTCGTGAAGTCAAGATCGTTTCCGAGCCTGCCGAGCAACGCATCGCGGACCGATCCGCCGACGAGGGCGAGGCCGAATCCGGCTTCCTGGAATCGGAGCGCGAGGTCGTCGGCGACGGGGGACACCCGCAGCAGTTCGCTGACTGCGCGGTGCTGCACCTGGCTCAGTGCACGGGGGCTGTCTTCGTTGGCGTTCGGCACAACAGAAAAGGGTACGTGCACGAACCGGCCCGGGCGTCATCGTTTCCTGCGGCCCTGCGAGACTCTCCCGATCATGTGGCACGGTCCCTGGCACTCAGGTGTCGGGCACATCGTTACCATGCGGGGACGCAGAGACCGGCAGGGCCGGCACCAGCTGACGACGACGAGGGACGGGTACGCGTGGCCGAGGCGGCAGACTTTCAGGGGATGAATCCCTCCCCTGCCCGCCGGTGGCTCCGGCGCACAGCCTCCTTGATCGTCGGGGCGCCGCTGATCGCCGGCCTTCTGGCCGGTCCCGCGGCGCCCTCTGCCTCGGCAGAGGGCACGACGAAAGCCCCGACCGGCTCACGCACCGTGGATGTGTCCCTGGACACCCTCGCCCCCAGCGCGCCCGTGGAAGGCGACACACTCACCGTTTCCGGCACCCTGACCAACAAGGGAAAGCAGACGGTCACGGACGCCGAGGTCGACCTGCGCGTCGGGCCGAGGCTGTCCGGCAGGGGAGCCGTCGACGAGGCCGCCAAGCGCACCGGGTACGTGCCCGGCAGTGACCCCCTCAAGCTCGGCGGCGAGTACACCCTGAAGGTCCCCAAGCTCGCCTCCGGGGTAAGCCAGGACTTCACCCTCGCCGTTCCGGTGGACAAGCTGGACCTGGACGCCGAGGGCGTGTACCAGCTCGGGGTGTCCCTTACGGGACGGACCAGCGAGTACGCCTACGACCAGGTGCTCGGCATCCAGCGGACTTTCCTGCCGTGGCAGCCGGAAGACACCGAGAGCAAGACAAAGCTCACCTTCCTCTGGCCACTGATCGCATCAGCACACATCACGGCCGAGACGGGCTCCGACGAACAGCAGACCCCTGTGTTCGCCAACGACGATCTCGCCCTCGAACTCGCTCCGGGCGGCCGTCTGGAACAGCTGGTCTCATTGGGACGGCAGCTCCCCGTGACGTGGGTGATCGATCCCGACCTGCTGGCATCGGTCGATGCGATGACGAAGAACTACCGCGTCACATCCGGTGACACCACCGTCGCGGGGACGAACCAGAGCATCGCCAAGAAATGGCTCACGGATCTCCAGGCGGCCGCGAAGGACGGGAAGGTGGTGGCACTGCCGTTCGCCGACCCCGATCTGGCCTCCATCGCCCACCGCGGGAAGAACGTATCGGGCGCCCTCAGCCATCTGCAGACGGCGACCGAAGTCGCGAGCTCGACCGTGGAAACAGTCCTTCACGTGAAGCCGTCCACCGACTTCGCCTGGCCTGTGGACGGTGCGGTCGATCCCTCGGTCGTAGACGTCGCCACCTCGGCCGGTGCCCACAAGGTGATCGCACGCAGCGACAGCCTCGAGGAGACCGGCGGGCTGCCTTACACGCCGACGTCGGCCCGGCCGATCGGCGGTGGCACCACCGCCGTCGTATCCGACTACCGGCTCTCCACCGCGTTCACCGGCGACATGTCCTCTGCGGGTGCCTCGACACTCGCCGTCCAGAAATTTCTGGCCCAGACGCTGGCAGTGACGGAGCAGGCCCCCGACACCGAGCGCAGCATCGTCATCGCCCCTCAGCGGACGCCCACCGCCGCGCAGGCACAGTCCATGGCTCGCGCCCTTCAGGCACTCGACGCGGAGCGCTGGACACAGCCGCTCGACCTGACGGCGGCGGCTGAGCAGAAGCCCGATGCCCGGGCGACCACCACGGTGCCCGGGGCCTCCCAGTACCCGAAGAAGCTGCGGGGCCAGGAGCTGCCCACTCAGGCGTTCCAGGACATCAGGACGACACAGGATTCACTGAACAGCTTCCAGGTCATCCTCACGCAGCCCGACCGGGTGGTGACCCCCTTCGGAAACGCGATCAACCGCTCCGTGTCGACGTCATGGCGGGGCAGGCCCCTGGAGGCCCAGCGATACCGTGACGCGGTGCGCACCTATCTGCGGGGCCTCACCAATGAGGTCCAGCTGATCGCGAAGTCGGACGTGACCCTGTCCGGGCGCAGCGCCACGATCCCTGTGACCGTGCAGAACAAGCTGGTGCAAGGTGTGGATCACCTCGTTCTCCGTCTGACGTCGGGCAACGCCACGCGGCTCAAGCTCAACGACGGCGGATCAGTGGCCGAGCTACCTGTGGAGATCGCGGGCGGGCACAGCCAGTCCGTGAAATTCGACGCCTCGGCCAACGCCAACGGACAGGCACAGGTCAAAGCGCGGCTGTTCACCACGGACGGCGCACCGTACGGCGAAGAGATGACCTTCACGGTGAAGGTCTCGGAAGTCACACCGACAGTGCTCCTGGTGATCGCCGGCGGACTGCTGCTGCTCGTCCTGGCGGGCATCAGGATGTACACCCACCGCAAGCGCACGGTCGCGGGCGGCGCGGCGGGAGGCAACGGCGGTGAACCCGAGCAGCCGAGTGACCCGACGCCGGACACCGGTCCGGAAAGCGGGAACCCGTCGGGCCCGGGTGAGAAAGTGGACCGTTGAGCGATGTGTGTCGGGGCCTGTCGGCCGGGGACAATGAGGTGGGGTTTCGATGAACGCGCCGTACGACGGTGACCGCGGCCAAGGCGCGGGCGGAGCTGGATCGTCCGGTGGTCCGCCTGTGCCGCCGGGGGCCGCGGGTCAGGACGGGGAGGCACCCGACCCCTACCTGCAGCACGCGTACGAGCACGATCCGTACCGCGCCCAGGACCTGGCGGCGCAGGATCCGGTGGCAGAGGCGCTTTACGACCGCGCCTCACATCCACCGCCTCCGCCAGGCACCTATCAGGAGCCGCAGGGCCTTTACCAGCAGCCTCCCGTGGCCCAGCACGCCCCCGACCCCCGCATCTGGGCCCAGACGCCGCCACCGGAGCCCTCAGGCCCCTCCCGGCACCTTCCGTACGGCGACAACGCCGCGACCACTCAGTACGTGGGGGTGGACGATCTGGTCACACAGGCTTCCGGCGACCGGGGGGAGCAGGACGCCTTCGCTCATCTCTTCCGCGATCAGGAGGGGTCGGGTCGGCCTCCTGGGCCGCCGGCCGAGCCTGAAGCTGCTCCTGCACCTGTGCCGCCGAAGTCCGGAGGCCGTGCCGCCGGGATACTGAAGTCCAGTGCGCTGATGGCTGCGGGCACCCTGGTGTCCCGGCTCACCGGCTTCGTCCGCAGCCTCGTGATCACCGCGGCGCTGGGTGCGGCCCTGCTCGGTGACAGCTTCACCATCGCCTACACCCTGCCGACGATGATCTACATCCTCACCGTGGGCGGCGGGCTGAACTCGGTCTTCGTTCCCCAGCTGGTCCGGTCTATGAAGGACGACGAGGACGGCGGGGAGGCGTACGCCAACCGTCTGCTGACGCTGGTCATGGTCGCCCTCGCTGTGATCGTCGCCCTGGCCGTCTTCGCTGCGCCATGGCTCATCCATACAATGTCACCGACCATCGCGAACGATGCAGCGGCGAACAGCGTGGCTGTCACCTTCGCCCGCTACTGCCTGCCGACCATCTTCTTCATGGGCGTCCATGTGGTGATGGGCCAGATTCTCAACGCCCGCGGAAAGTTCGGGGCGATGATGTGGACCCCGGTCCTGAACAACATCGTCATGATCTTCACCTTCGGACTGTTCATCTGGGTCTACGGCACCTCCGCCGAATCCCGGATGGGCGTGGAGACGATCCCGGCGGAAGGTGTCAGGCTCCTGGGCATCGGCACGCTGCTCGGTCTTGTGGTCCAGGCCCTGGCCATGATCCCGTACCTCCGTGAGGCCGGGTTCCGCTTCCGTCCCCGCTTCGACTGGAAGGGCCACGGGCTCGGGAAGACCATAAAGCTCGCCAAGTGGACGGTCCTGTTCGTGCTGGCCAACCAGGTCGGTGTCATCGTCGTCACGCAGCTGGCGACCTCGGCCGGAAAGCTGTCAGGCAAGGACGGCACGGGCTTCCTCGCCTACTCCAACGCCCAGCTGATCTGGGGCATGCCGCAGGCCATCATCACCGTCTCGGTCATGGCGGCCCTGCTGCCCCGCATCTCCCGCGCTGCGCATGACAACGACCCCGGGGCCGTCCGCGACGACATCTCACAGGGTCTGCGCAACTCGGCCGTGGCCATCGTGCCGGTCGCGTTCACCTTCCTCGCGCTCGGGCTGCCGATGTGCACCCTGCTCTACGCCTCGAGCGGCACCGAGGCCGCACGGTCCATGGGCTTCATCCTGATGGCGTTCGGCCTCGGCCTCATCCCGTACTCCGTGCAGTACGTCGTACTGCGCGGGTTCTACGCGTACGAGGACACCCGCACCCCGTTCTACAACACAGTGATCGTGGCAGCGGTCAATGCGGCCGCCTCTGCCCTCTGCTACGTGATTCTTCCGGCCCAGTGGGCAGTCGTGGGGATGGCGGCCTCCTACGGGCTGGCCTACGCGGTCGGCGTCGGTATCGCCTGGCGACGACTGAGCAACCGGCTCGGCGGCGACCTCGACGGCGCCCGTGTAGTGCGCACCTACGCCCGTCTCTGCCTGGCCGCGATCCCCGCGGCGTTGGTCGGCGGCGCCGTGGGATTCGCACTCCTGAAGGCCCTCGGCGATGGAGCCGGCGGCTCCGTGGTGGCATTGGTCTGCGGCAGCGTCATCCTGCTTGGCATCTTCTTCGTCGCGGCGAAGAAGATGCGTATCGAAGAGCTCAACGGCATGGTCGGCATGGTCCGGGGACGGCTAGGACGCTGACACACGCTCCGGTCCGCACAACCGTCACTGGACACCGTGTGTCGTGCATAGCGCCGGAGTGTGGGCACAATTGGCATGACTGTGCAGAGCTGGCTGGCATCGCGCAACGGATGGGGAGGCAGGAACGACGGTGGCGGAACGTAGCACGGCTGCTGTCGACGTGGCCGACAACAGCGGCGACGAGCCGCTGACCGCCAAGGCGGACGCGGCCTCGACCGACGGGATGGCAGATACCCAGGACGCAGAGAGCGCGAGCTCGAGCGACGCGGAAAACGGGCGTGACGGCTCGGCCGCCGTACCGGCGTCGCCCGATCTGCACAGCGGTCACAAACTGGCCAGACGCTACCGCCTCGAGGAGTGCGTCACCCGGCTGGACGGATTCAGCAGCTGGCGGGCCGTGGACGAGAAGCTGCGCCGTGCGGTAGGGGTTCATCTACTGCCCGCCGACCATCCGCGCGCTCGCTCGGTGCTGGCCGCTGCCCGCTCCTCCGCGCTGCTCGGTGACCCGCGTTTCGTCCAGGTCCTGGACGCCGTGGAAGAGGGCAACCTCGTCTATGTCGTCCATGAATGGCTCCCCGACGCCACGGAGCTCACGGCGCTGCTGGCGGCCGGGCCCATGGATGCCCACGATGCATACCAGCTCGTGAGCCAGATCTCCCAGGCCATGGCCGCTGCCCATCGCGAAGGGCTCGCGCACCTGCGCCTCACGCCCGGCGCCGTGCTGCGCAGCTCGACGGGGCAGTACCGGATTCGCGGACTCGCGGTGAACGCCGCGCTGCGCGGCATCACCGCCGACCAGCCGCTGCGTACGGACACCGAGGCCATCGGCGCACTCCTCTATGCCGCGCTGACCCGTCGCTGGCCCTACGAGAGCGACGCGTACGGTCTTTCCGGGCTCCCCAAGGACCTGGGTCTGATCCCTCCGGACCAGGTAAGGGCCGGCGTCCACCGAGGCCTGTCCGAACTCGCCATGCGTGCGCTCGCAAACGACGGCGCCACCGCCTCGCGACAGGAACAGCCGTGCACCACCCCTGACGAACTGGCAAAGGCAGTAGCGGCCATGCCGCGCATCCTGCCCCCGGAGCCGGCCTTCACCGCGCCGCCCGAGTACCAACGCACTACGTATCAGCAGGGCACCTACGGGCGCCCTTCGGCTCGTCCGTCGTCCGCCACTCAGCCTGTCATCGCGGTTCCTCCGCCTCCTCTGCAGAGCCGTACCGGCAAGGCACTCAAGTGGGCCGTCTCCGCGCTCCTCATCGCCGCTCTGGGCCTCGGCAGCTGGCAACTGGCGGAAACCGTGCTCGACCGGGGCAAGGATTCCGGGGAACCGACCCCGACCCGGACCACCGACAGCGGGGGCGATGACAAGAACGCCGTCGAACCCAGCAAGCCCGTCAGCGTCGTGAGAGCCCAGGACTACGACCCGCTCGGCGCGGACGGCTCCGAGAAGCCGGCCTCGATAGAGAACGTCTACGACGGGGACGCAAGCTCCTACTGGACCACGGACGGCTACTACAGCGCAGACTTCGGCCGGCTCAAGGAGGGCGTCGGAGTCGTTCTCGACCTGGGCAAGGTTCAGCAGGTGGGCAACGTCGAGGTGTCCTTCCTCGGCGGCAGCACCTCGGTCGAGCTGAGGAGCACGGAAGGATCATCCATTCCGCAGCTCCCCGACGCTTTCACGAAGATCACAAAGGGAACCGGAACAAAGGTGTCCCTAAAGCCCGACAAGGCTGTGCAGGCGCGGTACCTTCTGGTCTGGCTGACGAAACTGCCTTTGAGTGACGACGGTAACTACAGGGGCAAGATCTCGGATATCAAGGTCACGAGCTGACGGCACCAGGGGAGGGGACTCACCGTTGGACGACGCCAGGTTCGCCGACACCAGCGACCAGAACCTCTTGGCCCAGCACGTCGCCGGCGATCCGGATGCTTTCGGTGAGCTCGTGCGGCGGCACCGTGATCGGCTCTGGGCCGTTGCCCTGCGCACCCTCCGCGACCGGGAGGAGGCCGCTGACGCCGTGCAGGACGCTCTGGTCTCCGCGTTCCGCGCCGCCCACACATTCCGTGGCCAGTCCGCGGTCACCACATGGCTGCACAGGATCACCGTGAATGCCTGTCTGGACCGTGCTCGCAAGACGGCTTCACGTAAGACCGCGCCGGTCGACGACACCGAGCGGCTCGATCAGCTCATGGAGCCCCACGAATCCGCCGAGGCGCCCGCCGTTCGGCAGGACCTGCACCGCGAGCTTCTGGCAGCACTGGCCACACTGCCCGCCGAACAGCGCGCCGCCCTCGTCCTCGTGGATATGCAGGCCTATCCCGTCGCCGAAGCCGCGCGCATCCTCGATGTGCCGACCGGGACCGTGAAGAGCCGTTGCGCACGGGGCAGGGCCAGACTCCTCCCCTTGCTGACCCATCTACGCGTCACCAGAAGGGACAGCGAGGACGGCTCCATGGAAAGGAACCGGACGCAGGGGCCATCCGTCCCACCGGCGTCAGGACCAAAAGACGCAGGCGCCGGCGACCCTGCTGCTGTGAAGGGTGGAGGTGGAATCGCATGACATCCACAGCTGACGCAGCTCGGCACCCGGACGTGTTGGAGATCTCCGACCTCACCGAGGGTCTCCTCCCGCCGTCCCGCGAGGTGGCACTCCGCCACCACATCGACGCCTGTGCAGACTGCGGCGACACCCTCGCCTCCCTGGAGGAGATCCGCTCGCTTCTGGGCTCGGCCCTGCCCCCTGGCGAACGTATGCCCAGGGACGTCGCCGCCCGGATCGACGCGGCGCTGGCAACGGAGGCAGCGTCGGCCGCTATGGAGTCGGCCGCAGAGATCCCTGTTTCACGTGAAACAAACGACCTGCCATCCGAGAACACCTCCGCGCCTCGTCCCGCCGGCCGTCCTCGCGGTGCCACCGGCCCCGGCCGGAGTGCTTCCCGCCGCCGCCGTCGCACCGTGGTCCTTGGCACCGCCTTCGGGGCTGCGGCCGTGGGGATGAGCATCTTCCTGTTTCAGTCTCTCCAACCGTCCCAGGAGTCAGCCGGCGCGACGGCAGACCGCGGAGTCAGCGCCGCAAAGAGAAGCCCAGGGAACTTTTCGAAAGCCACGCTCGAAGGCCACGTCCATACGCTTCTGAGTGAGACTGCGGCTTCCACCACTCCGGGCTATGAACCGGAGAAGCCGTCACTGGACACCAAGTCGTCCCCAGACGCCACGTCCCCCCGCACCCCCATGCGAGCACCGGTCGTAGATGTTCCGCCCTGCGTCCAGCAGGGGATCGGCCGGGACGTGCCTGCCTTGGCCATCGAAGAGGGCACCTACGAAGGGGCACCCTCCTTCCTCGTCGTGCTGCCCCATGCGACCGACTCCAGCCGCGTCCAGGCCTACGTTGTCGACGCCGCATGCGTGGATTCCACACCGAAGGCACAGGGGCGTTTGCTGCTTACGCACTCCTACACCCGTCCCTGAGGCGTCCCTGAGTGCCTTTGCCTGGAGCCGGACTCGTATCGCGGGAATGCATGCCCCGTAGGATCCGTTGGGTGGGGTGAGAGTCGTGGAACCGACCCCAGTAGGCAGTAGGCAGTCCGCAGAGACGAGGAAGAACCCGTGAGCGACGTCCGTAATGTGATCATCATCGGCTCCGGGCCGGCTGGTTACACCGCCGCCCTGTACACCGCTCGCGCGTCGCTGAAGCCGCTGGTGTTCGAGGGCGCCGTCACCGCTGGCGGTGCGCTGATGAACACCACCGACGTGGAGAACTTCCCGGGCTTCCAGGACGGAATCATGGGCCCGGAGCTCATGGACAACATGCGCGCTCAGGCGGAGCGCTTCGGCGCGGAGCTCATTCCGGACGATGTGGTGTCCGTGGACCTGACCGGAGACGTCAAGACCGTCACGGATACCGCGGGCACGGTGCACCGCGCCAAGGCGGTCATCGTCACCACCGGATCACAGCACCGCAAGCTCGGCCTGCCCAATGAGGACGCGCTCTCCGGGCGCGGCGTCTCCTGGTGCGCCACCTGCGACGGCTTTTTCTTCAAGGACCAGGACATCGCCGTGATCGGTGGCGGCGACACGGCGATGGAAGAGGCGACCTTCCTTTCCCGGTTCGCCAAGTCCGTCACGATCGTTCACCGCCGCGATTCCCTGCGGGCTTCCAAGGCCATGCAGGAGCGCGCTTTCGCCGATCCGAAGATCAAGTTCGCATGGGACAGCGAGGTGGCCACGGTCCACGGGGACCAGAAGCTCTCCAGCCTCACCCTGCGCAACACCAAGACGGGCGAGACCTCCGAGCTCCCGGTGACGGGCCTCTTCATCGCTGTCGGCCATGACCCCCGCACAGAGCTCTTCAAGGGCCAGCTCGACCTTGACGACGAGGGTTACCTCAAGGTCGAGGCGCCCTCGACGCGCACCAATCTGAAGGGTGTCTTCGGCGCAGGCGATGTCGTCGACCACACCTACCGGCAGGCCATCACGGCTGCTGGGACCGGTTGTTCCGCAGCTCTCGACGCAGAGCGATTCCTGGCAGCGCTCTCCGACGAGCAGCTCCCCGAGCCGGAGAAGACCCCGGCAGTCTGATCTGCTCCCCCGAACCCACACCCCGCGAAGTTAAGGAGGCCGCCGTGGCCGGCGCCCTGAAGAACGTGACCGACGACTCCTTCGATGAGGACGTCCTGAAGAACACGAAGCCGGTCCTGGTGGACTTCTGGGCCGCCTGGTGCGGCCCGTGCCGCCAGATCGCGCCTTCGCTGGAGGCCATCGCGGCTGAGTACGGCGACGACATCGAGATCGTCAAGCTCAACATCGACGAGAACCCGGCCACTGCGGCAAAGTACGGCGTGATGTCGATCCCCACGCTCAACGTGTACCAGGGTGGCGAGGTCGCCAAGACCATCGTCGGTGCCAAGCCGAAGGCCGCGATTCTCCGCGACCTCGAGGGCTTCATCGTCCAGAAGTAGCAGCTGACCGTTTCACGTGAAACGGGCCTACCCCGACGGGGTAGGCCCGTTTCTGCATGCTCCGGCTCCTACGCCACAGGGAGCCGTGGTCATTCAGAGCGGCCGCAGCACCGGTTCCTTCTGTACGGCGCCCAGCAGCCTGTCCAGTGCCAGCTCGACGTCCTCCTTCCAGGAGAGCGCCGTACGCAGCTCAAGTCTCAGCCGCGGATACGCAGGGTGTGGACGTACCGTCTTGAAGCCGACCGCGAGCAGATGATCCGCTGGCAGCACGCATGCCGGTTCCTTCCACCGCGCATCGCCGAAAGCCTCGATCGCTTTGAATCCGCGTCGCAGCAAGTCCTTGGCAACTGTCTGCACCATCACCCGGCCCAGTCCTTGTCCCTGGAAACCCGGCACGATCAACGCTGTCATCAGCTGCACGGCATCAGGGGATATGGGACTGGTCGGAAACGCCGTGGCACGGGGCACATACGCCGGCGGTGCGTAGAGGACGAAGCCGACCGCCACATCATCCACATAGACGACCCGACCGCAGGAGCCCCACTCCAGCAGCACTGCGGAGATCCAGGCCTCTTTCTCGAGTTCGGGTCGGCCGGCCTTTACCGCAGCTTGCCCACTGACCGGATCAAGTTCCCAGAAGACACACGATCGGCAGCGCCTGGGGAGATCCGGAAGGTTGTCCAGTGTGAGCGGTACGAGCCGACGCCCCATGTAGGCGGTTCCTCACTTCCTTCGCCCGCCGCATCACGCGCGGCTGCCAGCGCACTCCGTTCTCGGAACAGGCTGCCGACAAACCCTCCGACAGCACCAAGCCCCAACCCGACTGACACCAGGTGGCTGCGATTCACTGATCGCACGGCCGCCGCCTCCTCTGAGGTGGATCACGGTGGTGGATACGCCATACCAGAACGCATCGTATCCACCCAGAGGTGATGGGGACACCGAGAGACGGCAAAGGGCGGGCCGAG
>NZ_MAPV01000202.1 GCF_001700505.1 Streptomyces mutomycini | reverse complement strand
CTGGACAGCGCACCGGTGCGCGGGACGGAGTCCTGGGCCCGGGGGATGGGATCCAGCCCCGGCGGCGTCGCCAACATGGCCACCGCACTCGCCCGGCTCGGCCTGCACACCTCGCTGGCCGCCGCGTTCGGCGACGACCACTACGGCGAGTACTGCTGGGATGCCCTCGAACAGGGCGAGGGCATCGACCTGTCCATGTCGCGCACGGTTCCCGGCTGGCACTCACCCGTCACCGTCTCCATGGCGTACGAGGGCGAGCGGACCATGGTCTCGCACGGCCACGAGGCCCCGGCCCCGGCCGCCTCCGCGGTACCCGGCCGCACGCTCCCGCACTGCCCGCCGCGCGCCCGCGCCGCCGTCGCCTCGCTGACCCCCGGCCGCAGCGAGCCCTGGGTGGCCGGAGCCGCCCGGAACGGCGCGATGGTCTTCGCCGACGTCGGCTGGGACGAGACCGGCCGCTGGGACCTGGACGCCCTGCCGGACCTCGGACACTGCCTGGCCTTCCTGCCCAACGCCGAGGAGGCGATGCGCTACACCCGCACCGACTGCCCCCGCGCCGCCGCCCACGCCCTGGCCGAGCGGGTGCCGCTCGCCGTGGTCACCCTCGGGGCGGAGGGGGCGTACGCGGTCGACCGGATGGCCGGGACGGCCGCCGAGGTGCCCGCCATCGAGGTGGAGGCCCTTGACCCCACCGGGGCGGGCGACGTCTTCGTCGCCGGATTCGTCACCGGGACGCTGGCCGGCTGGCCGCTCGCCGACCGTCTCGCCTTCGCCGGGCTGACGGCCGCCCTGTCGGTCCAGGAGTTCGGCGGCTCACTGTCCGCACCCGGATGGGCGGAGATCGCCGGATGGTGGCAGCAGGTGCGCACGTTCGACGACCAGGACCCGGCGGCGCTGGAGCGCTACGCCTTCCTGGAGGAGCTGCTGCCCGCCACGAGCAGGGCCTGGCCACTGCGCCGCGCCGTCCCGACCATCGGCTTCCGTCAGTGAAGGGCTGATGATCACCGGGTAAAACCTGTCGGTGATGTCGGTGGTGAGTCGTACGCTGGTAGTCCAGAGGCGGTCGAGCAGCGACGGCCCTGCAACGGGAGGTATGCGCAGGCCCGAGGGCCGGCCCATGACTCAGTCACCTACACAGCCGCAGACGGCCCGGATCAGCATTCCGGCCGCACACCCCATGGTGATGCTTCTGGGGTCGGGCGATTCGCTCCTGCGCGTGATCGAAACGGCGTTCCCGGCCGTCGATATCCATGTCCGGGGCAACGAGATCAGTGCGACTGGAAGTGCGGCGGACGTCGCCCTGATCCAGCGCCTGTTCGACGAGATGGTGCTGGTGCTCCGCACCGGACTGCCGATGACGGAGGACGCTGTGGAACGCTCGATCGCCATGCTCAGGGCGAGCGGGAACGGCAACGGGGAGGGCGCGGAGACCCCCGCGGAGGTGCTCACCCAGAACATCCTCTCCAGCCGTGGCCGCACGATCCGCCCCAAGACGCTCAACCAGAAGCGGTACGTCGACGCGATCGACAAGCACACCATCGTCTTCGGTATCGGCCCCGCGGGCACCGGCAAGACCTATCTCGCCATGGCCAAGGCGGTCCAGGCCCTGCAGTCCAAGCAGGTCAGCCGGATCATCCTGACCAGGCCCGCCGTCGAGGCGGGGGAGCGGCTCGGGTTCCTGCCCGGCACGCTCTTCGACAAGATCGACCCGTATCTGCGCCCGCTCTACGACGCCCTGCACGACATGCTCGACCCCGACTCGATTCCCCGGCTGATGGCCGCGGGCACGATCGAGGTCGCGCCGCTGGCATACATGCGCGGCCGCACTCTGAACGACGCCTTCATCATCCTGGACGAGGCGCAGAACACCAGTGCCGAGCAGATGAAGATGTTCCTCACCCGCCTCGGCTTCGACTCGAAGATCGTCGTCACCGGTGACGTCACCCAGGTGGACCTGCCGACGGGCACCAAGAGCGGCCTCCGTCAGGTCCAGGAGATCCTGGAGGGTGTCGAGGACGTGCACTTCTCCAGGCTCACCTCCCAGGATGTCGTCCGGCACAAGCTCGTCGGCCGTATCGTCGACGCGTACGAGAAGTACGACAACGCAGAGGGCCCCAAGGGCCGCAACGGGAAGTAGTCGCAGCGCACCATGTCGATCGACGTCAACAACGAGTCCGGAACCGAGGTCGACGAGCAGGCGATCCTCGACATCGCCCGCTACGCGCTCGCCCGGATGCGGATCCATCCGCTGTCCGAACTCTCGGTGATCGTGGTGGACGCCGCCGCCATGGAGCAGCTCCACATCCAGTGGATGGACCTCCCGGGCCCCACGGATGTCATGTCCTTCCCGATGGACGAGCTCCGTCCCCCGGCCAAGGACGACGAGGAGCCCCCGCAGGGGCTCCTCGGCGACATCGTGCTCTGTCCGGAGGTCGCGAAGAAGCAGGGCGAGGACGCCGAGACGCAGCACTCCATGGACGAGGAGCTCCAGCTCCTCACGGTCCACGGGGTGCTGCACCTCCTCGGCTACGACCACGAGGAGCCCGACGAGAAGGCCGAGATGTTCGGCCTCCAGGCGGCGATCGTCGACGGCTGGCGCGGTGAGCGCGGCCTCACCGGTCCGTCGCCGGCCCCCACCGTCTCATGAGCTTCCCCCTCATCTCGGGCGCCGTCCTGCTCGTCGTCGTCGGCTGGCTCGCGGCCTGTGCCGAGGCCGGTATCGCGCGTACGTCGAGCTTCCGCGCGGCCGAGGCCGTCCGGGTGGGGCGCCGTGGCAGCGCCAAGCTCGAACAGGTCGCCGCCGACCCCACCCGCTATCTCAACGTGGCACTGCTCGTCCGGGTCGCCTGCGAGATGTCGGCGGGCGTGCTCGTCACCTACGCCTGCCTCCAGGAGTTCACCGAGACCTGGCAGGCCCTCGCCGTCGCCATGGGCGTGATGGTCCTCGTCAGTTACGTCGCCATAGGTGTCTCGCCGCGCACCATCGGCCGCCAGCACCCGCTGAACACCGCCACGGCCGCGGCGTACGTCCTGCTGCCGCTGGCCAGGATCATGGGGCCGGTCCCGCAGCTGCTGATCCTCCTGGGCAACGCGCTGACCCCGGGCAAGGGCTTCCGCAAGGGGCCCTTCGCCAGCGAGGCCGAACTGCGCGCGATGGTCGACCTCGCCGAGCAGGAGTCGCTCATCGAGGACGACGAACGCCGCATGGTGCACTCGGTCTTCGAGCTCGGTGACACCCTCGTGCGCGAAGTCATGGTGCCCCGCACCGACCTGGTCTGCATCGAGCGGTACAAGACGGTCCGTCAGGCACTGACCCTCGCACTGCGCTCCGGCTTCTCCCGTATCCCGGTGACCGGGGAGAACGAGGACGACATCGTCGGCGTCGTCTATCTGAAGGACCTGGTCCGCAAGACGCACATCAACCGGGACGCGGAGGCGGACCTGGTCTCCACGGCGATGCGCCCCGCCGCGTTCGTCCCCGACACGAAGAACGCCGGTGACCTGCTGCGCGAGATGCAGCAGGACCGCAGTCACGTCGCCGTCGTCATCGACGAGTACGGCGGCACGGCCGGCATCGTCACCATCGAGGACATCCTCGAGGAGATCGTCGGCGAGATCACCGACGAGTACGACCGCGAACTCCCGCCGGTGCAGGAGCTGGAGAACGGTTGCTTCCGGGTGACCGCCCGGCTCGACATCGGCGACCTCGGGGAGCTGTTCGGCCTCGACGCGTACGACGACGAGGACGTGGAGACGGTCGGAGGCCTGCTGGCCAAGGCGCTCGGGCGGGTCCCGATCTCCGGAGCCTCCTCCATCGTCGACCTTCCCGACGGACGCAAGCTCCGCCTGACCGCGGAGTCCCCGGCGGGCCGCCGGAACAAGATCGTCACGGTGCTGGTGGAACCGGAGGGAATGGAAGCGGTATGACTCCCCAGGAGCTGCGTACGTTCTGCCTGGAGTTCAACGCGAGCGCGGAGGAGTTCCCCTTCGGGCCCGAGGCCTCGGTCTTCAAGGTCCTGGGAAAGATGTTCGCCCTCAGCGCGCTCGACGCGCGGCCTCTTCAGGTCAGCCTCAAGTGCGATCCGGACGAGGCGCTGCGGCTCCGCAAGGACCATGCCGCGATCGTCCCCGGCTGGCACCTGAACAAGCGGCACTGGAACACCGTGACGGTCTCCGGGCTCCCGGACCGGATGGTCCGGGAGCTCGTGGAGGACAGCTACGACCTCGTGGTGGCCGGGCTCCCCAAGGCGGAGCGGCTTCGCCTGGACCGTCCGTAAGGGGCTGCCCTGCCACGTCCGGCGGGCGCACGAGGACCCCGTCGTCCGGCGGACGCGCACCACCTTCGTATGCTCGGCGCATGACCGACAGCACAGAGCTCGCCGCCGAGGACCGCAAGATCGTCACGCTGGCGCGCAGCGTCCGCGCCCGCAACGGAGTGCCTGAGGGCGCGGCGGTACGGGACGAGACAGGACGTACGTACGCCGCCGGCACCGTGGCCCTGGAGTCGCTGAAGCTCAGCGCGCTGCAGACCGCTGTCGCCATGGCGGTGGCCAGTGGTGCCACGTCCCTGGAGGCGGCGGCCGTCGTCTCCGAGGCCGGGACCGCCTCGGACGCGGACCGCGCCGCCGTCCGTGACCTGGGCGGACCGGACACCCCGGTGCTGCTGGCGGGGCCCGACGGGACGCTCCGGTCCGCCTCGACCGCGGGCTGATCCGGGGCGGCGGCGCCCTGCTGTGCAATGCCGCCGCCCGGATCGGGGAGAATGGGCGCCATGAGCGCCCGACCGAACACAGAAGCTGCTGCGCAGCAGGCTGAGAACACCGCCCCCCACCGGGCCGGCTTCGCCTGCTTCGTGGGCCGCCCCAACGCGGGCAAGTCCACCCTCACGAACGCTCTGGTCGGTCAGAAGGTGGCGATCACTTCCAACCGCCCCCAGACCACCCGGCACACGGTGCGGGGCATCGTGCACCGTGACGACGCCCAGCTGATCCTGGTGGACACGCCGGGCCTCCACAAGCCGCGCACGCTGCTCGGGGAGCGGTTGAACGACGTCGTGCGGACCACCTGGGCCGAGGTCGACGTCATCGGCTTCTGCCTGCCGGCCGACCAGAAGCTCGGCCCCGGCGACAAGTTCATCGTCAAGGAACTCGCCGGGATCAAGAAGACCCCGAAGATCGCGATCATCACCAAGACCGACCTGGTCGAGCCCAGGGCGCTCGCCGAGCAGCTGCTCGCCGTCTCCGCCCTGGCCGACGAGCTCGGCTTCGAGTGGGCCGAGATCGTGCCGGTCTCCGCGGTCAAGGAGGAGCAGGAGGGGGGACGCAGTCCCTCGAACAAGGGTGGTGGGGGGCGAGGGGCAGGCCAGGTGAGTCTGCTCGCCGACCTCATCGCGCCGCTGCTGCCCGAGAGCCCCCCGCTCTACCCGGAGGGCGACCTCACCGACGAGCCCGAGATGGTCATGGTCGCGGAGCTGATCCGCGAGGCCGCGCTGGAAGGCGTACGGGACGAGCTGCCGCACTCCATCGCGGTCGTGGTCGAGGAGATGCTGCCCCGCGAGGACCGGCCGGCGGACAAGCCGCTGCTGGACATCCACGCGAACGTCTACATCGAGCGGCCCAGCCAGAAGGGCATCATCATCGGCCCGAAGGGCAAGCGGCTCAAGGACGTCGGCACGAAGTCACGCAAGCACATCGAGGCCCTGCTGGGCACACCGGTCTTCCTGGACCTGCACGTGAAGGTCGCCAAGGACTGGCAGCGCGATCCGAAGCAGCTGCGCAAGCTGGGGTTCTGAGCGGCCCCGGACCGGTGGTCGGAGGCCGGCGCAGCAGTGCGAAGCCGCTGAGGCTCCTGGGCCGAGGGGTGCGAGCGCTGCGTGTGGGGTGGGTCCCGAAGCAGCTGCGCAAGCCGGGGTTCTGAGGCCGGTCTCCCGGGCCGGGTCGCCGGTGCGCCTCAAGGGTGCCGGCAGACCCGGGGCTAAGCGCCCTCTTTCAGGACCCGGGAGATCAGCGTCCGCTGCGCCTCGGTCAGCCGGGGGTCCGCGCAGTCGACCGCCAGGTCGCCCACGGTGATCCGGTAGCGGAAGCCGTCCGGCACCCCCGCGGGCGGGCCGCCCCGGCCGCCGGCGACCGCCGCCTCGGCCAGGGCCTCCCAGTCGGCGGCGTCGGGCCGTCCCGCGGTCTCGACCTCGCCGTGGCGTGCGATGCCCGCGAACCCGCCGGTCCGGCTCACCTGAATGCGCATGCGTACTGGCTCCTGCCTGGCGTCCGGACGGCCCCGCTCGTACTTACCCGGTCACCGGGTCGGCACGCCCACCTCCGACCAGGCCTTCAGCACCGCCTCGGCCTCGTCACCCTCCCCGAACCTGTGCCGCGCAGCCGCGACGGTCAGCTTGGCGAAGTCCGTGAAGGACGCGTCCTGGGCCAGCTCTCCGCCGGTCAGCACGTCGAACCAGATCTGGCCGGCCCGCTCCCAGGCGTTGCCGCCGAGAGCCGTGGCCAGCAGGTAGAAGGCCCGGTTGGGGATGCCGGAGTTGATGTGGACGCCCCCGTTGTCCTCGTCCGTCTCGACGTAGTCGTCCATCGAGGCGGGCTGCGGGTCCTTGCCGAGCACGTCGTCGTCGTACGCCGTGCCGGGAGCCTTCATCGAGCGCAGCGCGACGCCGCTGACCCTGGGGGCGAGCAGCCCCGCACCGATCAGCCAGTCTCCCTGGTCCGCGCTCTGGCCCAGTGAGTACTGCTTGACCAGGGAGCCGAAGACGTCCGACACGGACTCGTTGAGCGCGCCCGACTGGCCCTCGTAGGCGAGGTTGGCCGTGTACTGGGTGAGCCCGTGGGCCAGTTCGTGGGCGATCACGTCGATGGCGACGGTGAAGTCGAGGAAGATCTCCCCGTCGCCGTCCCCGAAGACCATCTGCTCGCCGTCGAAGAACGCGTTGTTGTACTTCTCGTCGTAGTGCACGGAGCCGATGAGCGGCAGCCCCTTGCCGTCGATCGAGCTGCGTCCGTACTCCGTGAGCAGCAGGTCGAAGGTGGCGCCGAGCCCGGCGTACGCGCGGTTGACGCTGGCGTCCTGGGTGGCTTCGTCACCCTCGTCGCGGACCTTGACGCCCGGCAGGTCCGTGCCGTGACGGCAGTCGTACAGGGTGCGGTGGGGCTTGGCCGGGACCGGGGCGGAGGTGCGGGCGGCTCCGGGGGTCCGGGCGAGCGCGGTCACCCGCCGGTGGTGGCGCCTGGCGCCGTCGGCCTCCAGGGTGCGCCGTGCGGGATCGGCCAGGCGCGGATCGTCGGCCTGGGACAGCTTGTCGAGGACGTGGGGCGGCACGATGGTGCAGAAGACGGGCTGGAGCCCGTTTTTCGGTCGAGGCTGCATGCAAACGACTGTGGCACTCCGTCACCACCGATGTCACTGGTTGCGATGACGATTGACGAAATGGAGTGATCTATCACTGTTGTGCCTCCACGGCGGCCCGATCCCGCATACTGATACGGACCGACGCAACAGGCGCCCCTCGGTTAGTGTTGCCGCATCATGCGTTTCGGGCTGCTCCTTCTTAGCTGCCGCGGCGAGGGCCTGTAGTCGTAGGCCGGCTCCCTCCCCGCGGAGTTCGCTGTTGCAGCGACACAGTCGGCCGCCCCTGCTGGACCTCAGAGGAGCCGTACGCCATGACCGCAGTGAATCCCCCCGCGCACACCGATGCCGTCATCACCCCCGTCGGTGGACCCACGCCGGTGACCAACGCGAAGCAGCTGCAGAAGCCTTCGGGGATGCCGGTCCACAAGTACCGCGGTTACGAGGCCGTCGACATCTCAGACCGCACCTGGCCGGACAACCGCATCACCCGGGCGCCCCGCTGGCTGTCCACCGACCTGCGCGACGGCAACCAGGCCCTGATCGACCCCATGTCGCCGGCCCGTAAGCGCGAGATGTTCGACCTGCTCGTACGCATGGGCTACAAGGAGATCGAGGTCGGTTTCCCGTCCTCCGGCGAGACCGACTTCGCCTTCGTGCGCTCGATCATCGAAGAGGGCGCCATTCCCGAGGACGTGACGATCTCCGTCCTGACGCAGGCCCGCGAGGAACTGATCGAGCGGACCGTCGAGTCGCTGGTCGGTGCGCGGCGCGCCACCGTCCACCTGTACAACGCCACCGCCCCCACCTTCCGCCGTGTGGTCTTCCGCGGCTCGAAGGAGGAGGTCAAGCAGATCGCCGTGGACGGCACCCGTCTGGTCATGGAGTACGCGGACAAGATCCTCGGCGACGGGACGATCTTCGGCTACCAGTACAGCCCCGAGATCTTCACCGACACCGAGCTGGACTTCGCCCTGGAGGTCTGCGAGGCCGTCTGTGACGTCTGGCAGCCCGAGGAGGGCCGCGAGATCATCCTCAACCTGCCCGCCACCGTGGAGCGTTCGACGCCTTCCACCCACGCGGACCGGTTCGAGTGGATGTCCCGGAACCTGACCCGCCGTGAGTACGTCTGCCTGTCGGTCCACCCGCACAACGACCGCGGCACCGCCGTCGCCGCCGCCGAACTGGCGGTCATGGCGGGTGCCGACCGCATCGAGGGCTGCCTGTTCGGCCAGGGTGAGCGCACCGGCAACGTCGACCTGGTCACCCTGGGCATGAACCTGTTCTCGCAGGGCGTCGACCCGCAGATCGACTTCTCGCAGATCGACGAGATCCGCCGCACCAGCGAGTACTGCAACCAGATGGAGGTCCACCCGCGCCACCCCTACGCGGGTGACCTGGTCTACACGGCCTTCTCCGGCTCCCACCAGGACGCCATCAAGAAGGGCTTCGACGCCATGGAGGCCGACGCGGCCGCCCGGGGCGAGGGCGTCACCGTCGACGACCTCGAGTGGGCGGTGCCGTATCTGCCGATCGACCCGAAGGACGTCGGCCGCTCCTACGAGGCGGTCATCCGGGTCAACTCGCAGTCCGGCAAGGGCGGAATCGCCTACGTCCTGAAGAACGACCACAAGCTGGACCTGCCGCGCCGGATGCAGATCGAGTTCTCCCGGATCATTCAGGCCAAGACCGACGCCGAGGGCGGCGAGGTCACGCCGACCCAGATCTGGTCGACCTTCCGGGACGAGTACCTGCCGAGCCCCGAGAACGCCTGGGGGCGGGTGCAGATCCGTTCCGGTCAGACGACCACCGGTTCCGACGGCCAGGACACCATCACCGTCGAGGCCACCGTCGACGGCTCGGACACTGTGCTGACCGGCACGGGCAACGGTCCGATCTCCGCGTTCTTCGAAGCGCTGCAGGCCATCGGCATCGACGCCCGCCTGCTGGACTACACCGAGCACACGATGAGTGAGGGTGCCAGCGCCCAGGCCGCCTCCTACATCGAGTGCGCGATCGACGGCAAGGTGCTGTGGGGCATCGGTATCGACGCCAACACCACGCGCGCCTCGCTCAAGGCGGTCGTCTCCGCGGTCAACCGCGCGACCCGCTGACACCATCAGGCGGCATTACGGGCATACGTCTGATACGCCGCTGAAGTGCCCGGCCCGAGAGCCCCGTTCGCCCGCCGAGGGTGGACGGGGTTCGGCCATATCCCGGTGTTGTGACGTCGGGGATACTGACGCCACATCACGCATGTGGCTAACATCACGTCCAACGCGGCAATGTTGCCGTGGGGGTACCTCCCGTGCCCGAAGGGCTACGGGGGAGTTACGGAGGTGTGCGACGTGCGGACAGCCAAAGGACAACGCGCCCTGAGACTGCGCATCTACGGCACCCGTACGGCCTGGGACACCGTCGGCGACGGTGAGTTCTTCTGCCCGTGCTGCGGGGGCGACCGCAACTACCGGCGCCTCACGGGCCGCCAACGGCTCACCGTCCTCGGACTGCCGCTGCTCGCGCGGGGCAGCGCCGGTTCCGTCGTGGAGTGCACCGCCTGCGGGACGCACTTCGAGCCCGGCACCCTCGACCACCCCACCACCACCCGCTTCTCCGCCATGCTGCGGGAGGCCGTGCACACGGTCACGCTCGCCGTGCTCGCGGCGGGCGGCACCACCTCCCGTACGGTCCTGGAGACCGCCGCGGCCGTCGTCCGCGACGCGGGCCTCGACGACTGCTCCCAGGAGCAGCTCTTCACCATCGTCGAGGTGCTCGCCGCCGACACCGGACCCGGTGACGGGACCGGCCCCGCGGCCGAGGCGTGCGGCGCCGCCCTCGCCATCGAGCTGCACGAGGTCCTGAATCCCCTCGCGCCGCACCTGGCCGTGGCCGGCCGCGAGGCGGTCCTGCTGAGGGGCGCCAGGATCGCGCTCGCCGACGGCCCGTACAGCCAGGCGGAGCGCGAGGTGCTGACCACGGTGGGCGGCGCGCTCCGGCTCTGCCCCGCCGACACGGCGAAGCTGCTGGAGGCGGCGCGTACGCCCTCCTGAGGGCCGTACGGCCCGCCCTCCCCGGCCGGTGCGCCCGTGGGCGACAATGGGCGTATGAGCTTGTTCCGGGACGACGGCGTCGTGCTGCGCACGCAGAAGCTGGGCGAGGCCGACCGGATCATCACGATCCTGACCCGCGGCCACGGGCGGGTGCGTGCCGTGGCCCGTGGGGTGCGCCGCACCAAGTCCAAGTTCGGGGCGCGGCTCGAACCCTTCTCCCATGTGGACGTGCAGTTCTTCGCGCGCGGCAGCGAGCTGATCGGCCGCGGTCTTCCCCTGTGCACCCAGAGCGAGACGATCGCCCCGTACGGCGGCGGCATCGTCTCCGACTACGCCCGCTACACCGCGGGCACCGCGATGCTGGAGACCGCCGAGCGGTTCACCGACCACGAGGGCGAGCCCGCGGTCCAGCAGTACCTGCTGCTCGTCGGCGGGCTGCGGACCCTGGCGCGCGCCGAACACGCGCCGAATCTGATCCTGGACGCGTTCCTGCTGCGCTCCCTGGCGGTCAACGGCTACGCCCCCAGCTTCGTCGACTGCGCCAAGTGCGGAATGCCCGGACCGAACCGGTTCTTCTCCGTCGCCGCGGGCGGCGTCATATGCGGTGACTGCCGGGTGCCCGGCAGCGTCGTACCCTCGGCGGAGGCCGTCGAACTGCTGAGCGCACTGCTCACCGGTGACTGGGAGACGGCGGACGCGTCCGAGGCGCGTCATGTCAGGGAGGGGAGCGGACTCGTGTCCGCCTATCTGCACTGGCATCTGGAGCGCGGTCTGCGCTCGCTGCGGTACGTAGAGAATTGACACAGGGAGACGAGAGAAGCCCATGGCAGTACGCGGGATGCTCGGTGGCCGTAACCGGCGTGACTACAAGATCCCCGAGCCGCACCCCTCCGGCGCCACCCCGCCGAAGATCCCCGGCGAGCTCGTGCCCAAGCACGTCGCCGTCGTGATGGACGGCAACGGCCGCTGGGCCAAGGAGCGGGGTCTCCCGCGCACCGAGGGCCACAAGGTCGGCGAGGGCGTCGTCATGGACGTCCTCAAGGGCTGCATCGAGATGGGTGTCAAGAACCTCTCGCTGTACGCGTTCTCCACGGAGAACTGGAAGCGCTCGCCGGACGAGGTGAAGTTCCTGATGAACTTCAACCGGGACGTCATCCGCCGCCGCCGCGACGAGATGGACGAGCTGGGCATCCGCATCCGCTGGGTCGGCCGCATGCCGAAGCTGTGGAAGTCCGTCGTCCAGGAGCTCCAGGTCGCCCAGGAGCAGACCAAGGACAACGACAGGATGACGCTGTACTTCTGCGTCAACTACGGCGGCCGTGCCGAGATCGCCGACGCGGCGCAGCGCATCGCCCAGGACGTCGCGGCCGGGAAGCTCGACCCCTCGAAGGTCAACGAGAAGACGTTCGCGAAGTACACCTACTACCCGGACATGCCTGACGTTGACCTCTTCGTGCGCCCGAGCGGGGAGCAGCGCACGTCGAACTACCTGATCTGGCAGAGCGCGTACGCCGAGATGGTCTTCCAGGACGTCCTGTGGCCGGACTTCGACCGCCGCGACCTGTGGAACGCGTGCCTGGAGTTCGCCCGGCGCGACCGGCGCTTCGGCGGCGCCGAGGAGATCACCAAGGACGAGACGGTCAGCAAGGGCGACGGGAACAGCGAGGGCTGACACCGCACGGAGGGGCCCCGGGGGCCGGGGCCCCCTCCGGGACCGGTGGTCGTACGCCCGGGGTCAGTTCTTGGCGCCCGCGCAGTCCGCGCAGGTGCCGAAGATCTCCACCGTATGGGCCACGTTCACATAGCCGTGCTGCGAGGCGATGGTCTCCGCCCACTGCTCCACGGCGGGACCCTCGACCTCGACGGCCTTGCCGCAGACGCGGCAGACCAGGTGGTGATGGTGGTCACCGGTCGAGCAGCGCCGGTAGACGGCCTCGCCGTCGGTCGTGCGCAGGACGTCGACCTCGCCGGCGTCGGCGAGGGACTGGAGCGTGCGGTAGACGGTGGTCAGCCCTACCGAGTCGCCCCTGTGCTTGAGCACGTCGTGCAGGTCCTGGGCGCTGCGGAACTCGTCGACCTCGTCGAGCGCCGCAGCGACCGCCGCCCGCTGCCGGGTTGACCGGCCGCGCACCGGAGCCGCGTTCGTGCCACTGATCGGCGCCGTCGCCACAGCTGCCTCCTCGTGTCGCCCGTACGTATGTCGGGCCATTGTGCCAGCCCGCCCACGCGTCACGGTCACACCTGCACGTCGTCCTTCGCCCGGCGGGCGGCCGGTACCTCAAGGGTGCACCGCTCCGCCTCGCGCATGCTGCCTCTGGCGCGCCTGCGGGCCAGCGGCGTGGCGAGCGCCGTCAGCACGACGAAGGCGCCGATGGCCAGCAGCACGATCGTCGCGCCGGGCGGCACGTCCTGGTAGTACGAGGTGACGGTGCCGGCCAGGGTGACGGCCGTGCCGATGACGACGGCCAGCACGAAGGTCACCTTGAACGACTTCGAGATCTGCTGCGCGGCGGCGACAGGCACCACCATCAGCGCACTGACCAGCAGCAGGCCGACGACCCGCATCGCCACGGTGACGGTGACCGCCGCCGTCACGGCGACCAGCAGGTTGAGCACCCGCACGGGCAGCCCGGTGACCCGCGCGAACTCCTCGTCCTGGCTGACCGCGAACAGCTGCCGCCGCAGTCCCACGGTGACCAGGACCACGAAGGCGGCCAGCACGACGATGGCGGTGACGTCCTCCTCGGAGACCGTCGACAGGGAGCCGAAGAGGAACGAGGTCAGGTTGGCGTTGGAGCCGGTGTCCGAGAGGTTGATCAGCATCACTCCGCCCGCCATGCCGCCGTAGAACAGCATGGCCAGGGCGATGTCGCCGCGGGTGCGTCCGTACCAGCGGATCAGCTCCATCACTACCGAGCCGGCCACCGCGACGAGCGTGGCCATCCAGACCGGGTTGGTGGAGAGCAGGAAGCCGAGGCCGACGCCCGTCATCGCGACGTGGCCGATGCCGTCGCCCATCAGGGCCTGGCGGCGCTGGACGAGGTAGATGCCGATGGCGGGGGCGGTGATCCCGACCAGGACGGCCGCGATCAGGGCCCGCTGCATGAAGGGGGGGTTCAGGAATTCCAGCATGATCAGCTCAGCAGTCCCGTCCGGACGGGCTCGGAGGCCGCGTGGGGGTGTACGTGGTCGTGGCCGGGCAGGGCGTGCTGGCCCATGGCCTCGGGGGGCGGTCCGTCGTGCATGACGCAGCCGTCACGCAGGACGATCGCCCGGTCGATCAGGGGTTCCAGGGCGCCGAGCTCGTGCAGGACGAGCAGCACCGTCGCCCCGCCGGCGACCTGCTCGCGGAGCGTCGTGGCGAGGATCTCCTGGCTGGCCAGGTCCACACCGGCCATCGGCTCGTCCATGATCAGCACCTCGGGCTCGGAGGCCAGGGCGCGGGCGATCAGGACCCGCTGGTGCTGGCCGCCGGAGAGGGCGTTCACGGAGTCCTTGGCGCGGTCGGTGAGACCGACGAGCTCGATGGCCCGGTCCACGGCCTCCCGGTCCGCCCGGCCCGGCAGCCCGAGCTTCGTACGGGACAGGCGCCCGGAGGAGACGACCTCGCGGATCGTGGCGGGGACGCCGCCCGCCGCCGTGGTGCGCTGCGGTACGTATCCGACGCGGGCCCACTGCCGGAAGCGGCGCAGCGGTGTGCCGAACAGCTCGACCGTCCCGCCGGTGAGCGGCACCTGGCCGATGACGGAGCGCACGGCGGTCGACTTGCCGGACCCGTTGGCGCCGAGCAGCGCCACGACCTCACCACGGTGGACGGTGAGGTCGACACCGCGCAGCACGGGGCGCGCGCCGAGCGTCGCCGTGGCTCCGCGCATGCTGATCACGGGTTCTGGCGTACTGGACTCGGGCACGATCGCCTCCGGTGCTGCTGCGGGTGGTTCGGGGGTCACTTCGCGCCGAGGGCCTTCTGCAGCGCGGCGAGGTTGGACTTCATGACCTCGGTGTAGTCAGCGCCCGCGGACTTGTCGGTGATTCCCTCCAGCGGGTCCAGGACGCCGGTCTTCAGTCCGAGGTCCTTCGCCAGGGTCCTGGCGGTCCTGTCGCTGGCGAGCGTCTCGAAGAACACAGTGGTCGCGTTGTTCTTCTCGGCGACGGAGTGGATCTCGTCGATCCGGGCCGGGCTGGGCTCGGCCTCGGGGTCGATGCCGGCGATGCCCTCCTGGGTGAGGCCGTAGCGCTCGGCGAGGTATCCGAAGGCGGAGTGCGTGGTGATGAACGTCTTGGTCGCGGTGTCCTTCAGCCCGGTCCTGTACGCCTTGTCCAGCGCCTTCAGTTCGGAGACCAGGGTATCCGTGTTCTCGCGGTAGTCCGCGGCGTGGTCGGGGTCGGCCTTCTCCAGGGACGCACCCACGCCCTCGGCGACCTCGGCGTACTTCACCGGGTCCAGCCAGATGTGCGGGTCGAGACCGGCCTCCTCCTCGTCCTCGTGCCCGTGTTCCCCACCCTCCTCGTGCCCGTGTTCCCCGCCCTCCTCGTGGTCGTGGCCGACCTCGGAGCCGTGGTTCTCGAGCGTGGTGAGCTCCGCCGCGTCCACGGTGTTCTCCACGCCGGCCTGCGCGACGGCGTCGTCCACGGCGGGCTGGACGCCCTTGAGGAAGAGGATGTAGTCGGCCTCGCTCAGGCCGCCGGTCTGCCGGGGGGAGAGCTCCAGGTCGTGCGGCTCGGTGCCCGGCTTCGTCAGGGTGGTGACGGAGACGTGCGATCCGCCGATCTCCTCGGCCAGGAACTGCATCGGATAGAAGGACGCCACCACGTTCAGCTTGCCGTCGCTGCCGCCCTCGGCGGCGCCGGAGGAGGAGCAGGCGGAGAGAGCGGTGAGGCCGAGGGCGACTGCTCCGGCGACGGCGGCTGTGGGTATGAGGCGGCGTACGTTCATGACAGTCATTTTCAACAAAAGTGGAAACGATTGTCAACAAGGCTGATGAGATGCCCGGATCCGGACCCGCTGACCGCGATGCGCACCACCGATTTGATCCAAGGGGTGCGCCCGCCGGTAATCTGGGGCATTCGCCCGCCCGGCGCTTCGCGCC
Organism: Streptomyces mutomycini; assembly: GCF_001700505.1. GTDB lineage: Bacteria > Actinomycetota > Actinomycetes > Streptomycetales > Streptomycetaceae > Streptomyces > Streptomyces mutomycini. Next base: position 16,569 of record NZ_MAPV01000202.1, on the reverse strand, counting down.
GCCCCTGTCCAGTTTCCGCCGTCGTAATGAAGAGAGCACCGTGGCCGCCGACAAGATCGACACCATCGTCAGCCTGAGCAAGCGCCGTGGCTTCGTCTACCCCTGCAGTGAGATCTACGGTGGCCAGAAGGCCGCCTGGGACTACGGGCCACTGGGCGTCGAGCTGAAGGAGAACCTCAAGCGTCAGTGGTGGCGCTACATGGTCACCTCGCGCGAGGACGTGGTCGGTATCGACTCGTCGGTCATCCTTGCCCCCGAGGTCTGGGTCGCCTCCGGTCACGTCGCCACGTTCTCGGACCCCCTCACCGAGTGCACCTCCTGTCACAAGCGCTACCGCGCCGACCACCTGGAGGAGGCGTACGAGGAGAAGCACGGCAAGCCGCCCGTGAACGGCCTCGCCGACCTCAACTGCCCCAACTGCGGCAACAAGGGCACCTTTACTGAGCCGAAGCAGTTCTCGGGCCTCCTCTCCACCCACCTCGGCCCGACCCAGGACTCCGGCTCCGTCGCCTACCTGCGTCCCGAGACCGCCCAGGGCATCTTCACCAACTTCGGCCAGGTGCTGCAGACCTCGCGCAAGAAGCCGCCGTTCGGCATCGCGCAGATGGGCAAGTCCTTCCGGAACGAGATCACTCCGGGCAACTTCATCTTCCGCACGCGCGAGTTCGAGCAGATGGAGATGGAGTTCTTCGTCAAGCCGGGCGAGGACGAGCAGTGGCAGGAGTACTGGATGGAGCAGCGCTGGAACTGGTACACCGGCCTGGGCATGCGCGAGGAGAACATGCGGTGGTTCGAGCACCCGCAGGAGAAGCTCTCCCACTACTCCAAGCGCACCGCTGACATCGAGTACCGCTTCCGCTTCGGCGGCAGCGAGTGGGGCGAGCTGGAGGGCGTCGCCAACCGCACGGACTACGACCTCAAGGCGCACTCCAAGGCCTCCGGCACCGAGCTCCACTACTTCGACCAGGAGAAGGGCGAGCGCTACACGCCGTACGTCATCGAGCCCGCGGCCGGTGTCGGCCGCTCGCTGCTGGCGTTCCTCCTCGACGCCTACAACGAGGACGAGGCCCCCAACGCCAAGGGCGTCATGGAGAAGCGCGCCGTGATGCGCCTCGACCCGCGTCTGGCGCCGGTCAAGGTCGCCGTCCTCCCGCTGTCCCGCAACCCGCAGCTCTCGCCGAAGGCCAAGGGCCTCGCCGCCGACCTGCGGCAGAACTGGAACATCGAGTTCGACGACGCGGGCGCCATCGGCCGCCGCTACCGCCGCCAGGACGAGATCGGTACGCCGTTCTGCGTCACCGTCGACTTCGACACCCTCGAGGACAACGCGGTGACCGTGCGCGAGCGCGACACGATGAAGCAGGAGCGTGTCTCCCTGGACCAGATCCAGGGCTACCTCGGCTCCCGTCTGCTGGGCTGCTGACCGCACCCGTATCCATAACGATGCCCCCGGTTCCGCCGCACGGAGCCGGGGGCCTCGTGCACACTGGGCCCACTCGTCCACAGGGGAGGCCGGCATGCCGTCCATGACCACGAGCAAGGTCAGCAGATGGGACCAGCACGGCCGTGAACACGTCGTCCACGTGCGGAAGTCGGGGACGCGGCGGCAGCTGGCCTGCGACACCTGCGGATGGCGCAAGGGGGTCCAGTTCCTGCCCTGGCTGAAGGCCGAGGAGCACCTGACCGAGGCCCATCAGGCGACGGTCGACCCGACCGCCTGAGCCCGCGCCGGGGCCTCCGGCCGAAAACCGGGTGAAGAGGCCCGCCCGGGCCGGGTACCTTTTCCGGCATGTCTTCGTTCTTCCAGATCTACGAGTGAGCGCGCGACGGGCCGACCGCCCGTCGCCCACCGAATCGATCCCCGAGGTCCCCGATCACCCCGGACCTCACTTCTCACCACGAATGGGAGAACCCCGTGGCCAAGAGCCGCAACAACCTCCTCGGTGTGGGCGGACAGCGCAAGAAGCTGTCCCGCGCCGAACAGCAGGGCGCGGGCCCCGCGCGCGACAACGACCGCAAGGCGGCCGAGGACAAGAAGCAGGAACTGGTGCGCAAGATGCGTGAGCGCGCCGCCGCCGCGGAGGCCGCACCGGCGCAGGACGCACCCGCCGAGAGCTGACCTCCTCGCACGACCCGTACGACCACGGGCCCGGACCACCTCCGTGATCCGGGCCCGTGCCCGTCCCTGCCGGGGCCCGGCCGGTCCGCGCCCGTGCCGCCGCCCGCGTACGGGACAATGGGGCCATGACCTCGCTCGCCCCCGCCCTCCCGCTGCTCCGGATCGGCCCGCACACCGTGCAGCCGCCGGTCGTGCTCGCCCCCATGGCAGGCATCACCAACGCTCCCTTCCGCACCCTGTGCCGTGAGTTCTCCGGCGGGAAGGGGCTGTTCGTCAGCGAGATGATCACCACACGGGCGCTGGTCGAGCGCAACGAGAAGACCATGCAGCTCATCCACTTCGACGCGAGCGAGACCCCGCGCTCCATCCAGCTCTACGGAGTGGACCCGGTCACCGTCGGCAAGGCGGTCCGGATGATCGTCGACGAGGACCTCGCCGACCACATCGACCTGAACTTCGGCTGCCCGGTCCCCAAGGTCACCCGCAAGGGCGGTGGCTCCGCGCTCCCGTACAAGCGGCCCCTGCTGCGCGCGATCCTCCGGGAGGCCGTGGGGCAGGCGGGCGGGCTCCCGGTCACGATCAAGATGCGCAAGGGCATCGACGACGACCACACCACCTACCTCGACGCGGGCCGCATCGCCGTCGAGGAGGGTGTCACGGCCGTCGCCCTGCACGGCAGGACCACCGCCCAGCACTACGGCGGCACGGCCGACTGGGATGCCATCGCGCGCCTCAAGGAGCACGTCCCCGAGATCCCCGTCCTCGGCAACGGCGACATCTGGAGCGCCGACGACGCCCTGCGGATGATGCGTGAGACGGGGTGCGACGGCGTGGTCGTCGGCCGCGGCTGCCTGGGGCGTCCCTGGCTCTTCGGTGACCTCGTCAGTGCCTTCGAGGGCACGGGGACGAGGCAGGCTCCCGTCCTGCGCCAGGTCGCGGACGTCATGCTGCGTCACGCGACGCTGCTGGGGGAGTGGATCGGTGACGAGAGCCGGGGCGTGATCGACTTCCGCAAGCACGTCGCCTGGTACCTCAAGGGCTTCGCGGTCGGCTCCGACATGCGCAGGAGGCTGGCGGTCACCTCGTCGCTGGAGGAGCTGGGCGGTCAGCTCCAGGAGCTCGACCTGGACCAGCCCTGGCCGGACGGCGCCGACGGCCCCCGGGGGCGCACGTCGGGCAACAACCGGGTGGCGCTGCCGGACGGCTGGCTCAAGGACCCGTACGACTGCGCGGGCGTGAGCGCCGACGCGGAGCTGGACACCTCGGGCGGCTGAGCACCCACCCCTTGCGGGGGCACCGAGTGCCCCCCGAGGGGCCCGCTCAGATGAGCGGGCTTTTTTCTCGCGTTCCGAGGTGAGTGTCCGTAATTCGACGGCACTCGTGTGCGCCCGCTCTCCTCCTGCAGGCCGTCGCTCACGCTCGGTAGTGGCGTTGCGACTTTTCGGTGACCGTTTGTCGGCGTACGAGCGTCCGGATGGTGACATCTGAGCGCTGCGGACGGCGTGATTCTCGCCACCTCTGAGGTGCGTTTGGCTCAGATGAGCGCTCATTCGGATGCTGTACTTCTCAAATGGCGGCACTGGGTGCCAGGTGAGTTTACTTTGATCGATCAAAGCATCCACTACCTCACGTAACCCTTAGGCCGGATTTCGCGCACCCTAGGTAATTAAGCCTTCGAGAAGTGAACGGATTCCCACTTCCGGAGGTGCGGGCGCGTTACTTTCGATCTGCTGGCGGACGGGTGGTTGAGACCTCGTGACGCGCACGTGGCCGTACCCAGACACCTTCGATCTGGGTATGTTCCTCGCCGTCAGGGCAGCCACCGCGTCCTCGAGGAGTCGAGACCCGTGTCGGAAAACAAAGATCCCCAGAAGTTCGTCTACGACTTCACCGAGGGCAACAAGGATCTGAAAGATCTTCTGGGTGGCAAGGGTGCCAACCTCGCCGAGATGACCAACCTCGGGCTGCCCGTCCCTCCGGGCTTCACCATCACCACCGAGGCGTGCAAGGTGTACCTCGACAGCGGTGACGAGCCGGCCGAGCTGCGCGGCGAGGTCAGTGCGCACCTCGAGGCGCTCGAGAAGCGGATGGGCAAGAACCTCGGCCAGGCCGACGACCCGCTGCTGGTCTCCGTCCGTTCCGGTGCGAAGTTCTCGATGCCCGGCATGATGGACACGGTCCTCAACATCGGCCTCTCCGACGCCTCGGTCGTGGGCCTCGCCGCCCAGGCCGGCGACGAGCGCTTCGCCTGGGACTCCTACCGCCGCCTCATCCAGATGTTCGGCAAGACCGTGCTCGGGGTCGACGGCGACCTCTTCGAGGAGGCGCTGGAGGCCGCGAAGGAGGCCAAGGGCGTCACGGTCGACGTGGACCTGGACGCGGCCGACCTGAAGAAGCTGGTCCAGCAGTTCAAGGAGATCGTCACCCGGGACGCCGGGCGGGACTTCCCGCAGGACCCGCGTGAGCAGATGGACCTGGCCATAAACGCGGTCTTCGACTCGTGGAACACCGACCGCGCCAAGCTCTACCGCCGCCAGGAGCGCATTCCCGGCGACCTCGGCACGGCCGTCAACGTCTGTTCGATGGTCTTCGGCAACCTCGGCCCCGACTCCGGCACGGGCGTCGCCTTCACCCGTGACCCGGCCAGCGGCCACCAGGGCGTCTACGGCGACTACCTCCAGAACGCGCAGGGCGAGGACGTCGTCGCGGGTATCCGCAACACGGTGGCGCTCGCCGAGCTGGAGTCGATCGACAAGGCGTCGTACGACCAGCTGATGAAGATCATGGAGACGCTGGAGACCCACTACAAGGATCTCTGCGACATCGAGTTCACCATCGAGCGCGGCCAGCTCTGGATGCTCCAGACCCGGGTCGGCAAGCGCACCGCCGGTGCCGCCTTCCGCATCGCCACCCAGCTGGTCGACCAGGGCCTCATCGACGAGGCCGAGGCGCTCCAGCGGGTCAACGGCGCCCAGCTCGCGCAGCTGATGTTCCCGCGCTTCGACCACGGTGCCGCAAGCGTGCTGCTGGGCCGCGGCATCGCCGCTTCGCCCGGTGCGGCCGTGGGCAAGGCCGTCTTCGACTCGTACACCGCCGTCAAGTGGTCGCGGTCGGGCGAGAAGGTCATCCTCATCCGGCGGGAGACCAACCCCGACGACCTCGACGGCATGATCGCCGCCGAGGGCATCCTGACCTCCCGCGGCGGCAAGACCTCGCACGCCGCCGTCGTCGCCCGCGGCATGGGCAAGACCTGTGTCTGCGGCGCCGAGGAGATCGAGGTCGACACCAAGCGCCGCCGCCTCACGGTCGGGGACACGGTCGTCGAGGAGGGCGACCTCGTCTCCGTCGACGGCTCCACCGGCAAGGTGTACCTCGGTGAGGTGCCCGTCGTGCCGTCCCCGGTCGTCGAGTACTTCGAGGGCCGTGTGCACGCGGGCGCCGACGACGCCGACGAGCTCGTCGCCGCCGTGCACCGGATCATGTCGTACGCGGACGGGGTGCGCCGCCTGCGAGTACGGGCGAACGCGGACAACGCCGAGGACGCCTCGCGGGCGCGTCGCTTCGGCGCCCAGGGGATCGGCCTGTGCCGCACCGAGCACATGTTCCTCGGTGAGCGCCGCGAGATGGTCGAGAAGCTGATCCTCGCGGACACCGACGACGAGCGCGACGCCGCGCTGGCCGCGCTCCTGCCGCTCCAGAAGGCCGACTTCATCGAGCTGTTCGAGTCGATGGACGGACTCCCCGTCACGGTGCGGCTGCTCGACCCGCCGCTGCACGAGTTCCTGCCCGACATCACCGAGCTCTCCGTGCGGGTCGCGCTCGCCGAGTCCCGCAAGGACGCCAACGAGAACGATCTGCGCCTCCTCCAGGCCGTGCACAAGCTGCACGAGCAGAACCCGATGCTCGGACTCCGCGGTGTCCGTCTCGGGCTGGTCATCCCCGGTCTGTTCGCGATGCAGGTCCGGGCGATCGCGGAGGCGGCGGCGCAGCGCAAGAACGCCAAGGGCGACCCGCGGGTCGAGATCATGATCCCGCTCGTCGGAACGGTCCAGGAGCTGGAGATCGTCCGCGAGGAGGCCGACCACGTCATCGCGGAGGTCGAGGCGGCCACGGGTACGGAGCTGAGGCTCAGCATCGGCACGATGATCGAGCTGCCCCGTGCCGCGCTGACCGCCGGGCAGATCGCCGAGGCCGCGGAGTTCTTCTCCTTCGGCACCAACGACCTCACCCAGACGGTGTGGGGCTTCTCCCGCGACGACGTGGAGGCCTCGTTCTTCACCGCGTACCTGGAGAAGGGCATCTTCGGGGTGTCGCCGTTCGAGACGATCGACAAGGACGGTGTCGGCGCCCTCGTGCGCAGCGCCGTGGAAGCCGGCCGGGCCACCCGCCCGGACCTCAAGCTCGGCATCTGCGGCGAGCACGGCGGTGACCCGGAGTCGGTGCACTTCTTCCACGAGGTGGGCCTGGACTACGTCTCCTGCTCGCCGTTCCGTATTCCGGTCGCCCGGCTGGAAGCGGGCAGGGCCGCCGCGGAATCGCGGGGCAGCGACAGCCGCTGAGAACGGCGGTCGGCGCCTGACACGACTCCGGATACCGCCGTCGGATCACACAGACCCTCACGGGTCCTTCGGCGGAGCCGGATTACCCGGAAGCGGCGGCACCCTGTGCGGGGGTGCCGCCGCTTCGTCAATTGAAAAGCCAACCATTCGAAGTAGTTGGCTTTTCACCGTTCGGTGCGCAAATCGAGGACGCGTGGACTGGGTGCGGCCCGGGGATCCCCACCCCCGGACCGCACCCCTTTACCCCTGCCGGGCACGGAGCCGCACCGTCGTTCACCGCCGCCGAACAGGCGAAGCCCCCCACGGCCTTCACCCGCTCTTCGGTGACTCCGGTAACGCACCCGACGTCGTACAGCTTTTCGGGTGGCGGGGATGAGGGCGAGACATTTCAACTGTGGCCGAAACCCCGTGGTGACCTCCTGTGACGCTGTGCATACGCTTCGGCGGGGGGAATTGCGGATGCAACAGGTGGGGGATCGGTGCTGCGTATCCATGTGTCCGGAGTGGACCTTTCGCGTGTGCGGATGGCCACGGGGCCGGACGCGATGTGGGAGACCGTTCTCAGTTTCCACCGGCTGAGGGACCGGCGGGGTTCCACGGTGTTCGGGAAATGGCGGCAGGAATCCCGTACCCGGTTGAATGGTGAAGCGCGTCTGCTCTCCGCGGTCGTTCCTCCCCGGGGCTATTTCCCCGACTTCCTGACCCCTTCGGGCGGAGGCGCCGAGCCACTCGGGCTCGATGCCGGAATGGAGGCGCTGCGCGACACACCCGCGGACCGCATCCGGGAGGAACTCGGACTGCTGACCGGAAACGGCGCCCCTGCGCGGCGGCCGTCCGGCGGGCACGTGCCGGGCGCCCTGCCCGAGGCACTCGCCGAGGGGCGCTCGGAGCCGCTGGGGCGGCTCATCTCCACCCTGCGCGGCTATCACCGTGCCGCGGTCGAGCCGTACTGGCCGCACATCCGGGCGAGCGTCGAGGCCGACCGGGCCGTCCGTGGCCGCGCCCTGCTGGACGGCGGGGCGGACGGACTCCTGGCCACGCTGCCGCCGATGATCCGCTGGCGCGCCCCGGTCCTGGAGGCGGACTACCCCGTGGACCGGGAGCTGCGTCTCGACGGGCGGGGTCTGCTGCTGCAGCCGTCGTTCTTCTGCCGGGGCACCCCGGTCGTCTACCGCGACCCGGGTCTGACGCCGGTCCTCGTCTACCCGGTCACCCACCCCGGCGCCCCGGCCGGAGCCGAGCCCGGTCCCTGGCTCGGCCGGCTCGTGGGGCACACCCGCTCGGCGGTCCTGCGGGCCATAGACAGCGGCTGCACGACGAGCGAGCTGGCCCGCAGGACCGGGGTGTCCCTGGCCTCGGCGAGCCAGCACGCCTGTGTCCTGCGCGAGGCCGGCCTGGTCCGCACGCTGCGCCACGGCAGCTCGGTCCTGCACACCCTCACGCCGCTGGGCGCCGAGCTGCTCAGGGGCGGAGCGCCGCTGGCGGTGTCATGACGTCCCGCGGCCGGAGAAGCGTCCGGCGGACAGCGATGAGTTTCGCCGCGCCCCGTCGTCTACCTCTCGTAAGCGCTCGTACGGAGCGCGGGAGCACCGCAGAGTGCCGGACGGAAGAGTGGAACATCATGCCTCAGCCTCAGATGATCTTCGTGAACCTGCCGGTCAAGGACCTGGAGACGACGAAGAACTTCTTCGCGAAGCTCGGCTTCGGCTTCAACCCGCAGTTCAGCGACGAGACGACGGCCTGCCTGGTCATCAGTGACACGATCTTCACGATGCTCATCAGCGAGCCGCGCTTCAAGGAGTTCACCAAGAAGGAGATCGCCGACGCCTCGAAGACGACCGAGGTCCTCGTCGCCCTGAGCGCGGACAGCCGCGAGAAGGTCGACGAGATGGCCGACGTGGCGCTGGCCAACGGCGGGTCGCCCGCCAACGACCCGATGGACGAGGGCTTCATGTACGCCCGTTCGTTCCAGGACCCGGACGGCCACATCTGGGAGGTCGTGTGGATGGACCCGGCCGCGGTCGAGGGACAGGCCTGACGGCGGAGGGAGGCAGCGGTCGCGTGGCCGGCGGCCGCTGCCTCCCGGGGTGTGTCAGGAGCGGAACGGTCCTGTGACCTCGTAGGTGATGCCGCCGGACGAGCTTCCGCTGGTCCCGCGCTGCGAGGAGAAGTAGAGCCGGCGGCCGTCGGGGGAGAAGGCGGGACCGGTGATCTCCGAACCGGACTGGCCGCTGATCCGCAGGAACGGGGCGACGGTGTCGTCGGGTGTGATCAGGCAGATCTCCATGTTGCCGCCGTCCTCCGCGACGTACAGGTCGCCGGAGGCGGCGCGGGTGACGTTGTCGACGCCGGTCAGCGGGGCGCCGCCGCCCGTGACGAGCGAGTCGTCGTAGGCGAGCGAGAGGGACGAGGCGTTCGCGTCGTACGCCCACACCCGGTTGTCGCCCTTGGTGGTGAACCAGCAGGTGCCCGCCGCGTAGAAGCAGCCCTCGCCGCCGTTGAACACCTTGGCGCCGGAGACCTGGTAGCGGGTCTGGGTGGGCGATCCGTCCGGGTCGGGAACCGTGGTCCAGGTCACCGGGCCGGAGGTGCCGCTGCCCGCGACCAGCACCTGGAGCGTGCCGGAGGCAAGATTGCCCCAGGTGGTGGGGCGGAAGCGGTAGAAGCGCCCGTCCGTCTCGTCCTCGGTCAGGTAGACGTAGCCGTGGTCGGGGTCCGCGGCCGCCGCCTCGTGCTTGAACCGGCCCATCGCGGGGCGCTGCACCGCGGCGTCCACCCCCCACGGGTCGGTCTCGTACACGAAGCCGCGGGTGACCTCCTCGCAGGAGAGCCAGGTGTTCCACGGGGTCCGGCCGCCCGCGCAGTTGGTGTTCGTGCCGGACAGGATCCGGTACGCCGACGTGACGGTCCCCGAGGAGTTGAAGCGCACCGCGCTCGCCCCGCCGCCGCTGCCCGCGGACACCTCGGCGTTGGAGACGTAGATCCAGCCGCTGCCGTCGGTGAAGGTGGCACCGCCGTCGGGCGCGCTGTGCCAGGTGTACGAGGTGCCGGGGACGGTCTGCCCCGAACGGGCGATGATCCTGCTGGTGAAACCGCTCGGCAGCAGAATGCCGTTGCCGTTGGCGGCCTGCAGCGCACCGTAGGGGCCTGCGGCCGGCTGGGCGGGGTCCGCGAAGGCGGCACCCCGCCACAGGGTGCCGCCGAAAGCGGCCGCCGAGGTGCCGATCACCGCTGTGCGCAAGAAGGTCCGACGTTCCACGATCACTCCACGGGTGACGTGCGGGCCCGCCGGTCCGGTCGGCCCGGCGGGTCGAACGTCAGGACAGTAGAGGCGCGCGGTGGCCGGATCTCCAACGTGTCATGAACGGGGCGAGTTCAGTCCGTGCGGACCGGGAAGACCGGCACGGTGACGTCGTCGTCGTCCAGGCACGCACCCGTCGCCAGGTCGAAGCGCTGCTTCAGCAGCGGCGACGCCACGAACGGCCGCCCCCCGGCCGAACCGACCAGGCCGCGGGAGAGGACGTAGGCACCGGTGAACGGGTCACGGTTGTCGATCGCGTACGCACGTCCCGCCCGGTCCACGAACAGCGCGACCTGCCGGCCGTCCGGGAGGAGCGCAGCCACTCCGCGCCCCGGGGTCAGCAGCGAACGGTCGCAGACCGTGAGCCAGCCGTCCCCGTCCGCGAGCTGGATCGTCCGGGTGTCCTGCGCCGTTTCCATCGTCTGGGTCGTCATCAGGAGGAAGTCCCTTCAAGAGTACGGATGGCGAGCACCGGACCCGCGAGGATGTCCAGGTCGGGCTTGACCTGGTCGCGCTCCGGGACGAACTTGACCGAGGGGTCGGGGGCGTCGGGGGCGTTGACGAAGGTGACGAAGCGCCGCAGCCGCTCCGGGTCGTTGATGGTCTCGGCCCACTCGTCGCGGTAGCCGGCGACGTGGTCGGCCATCAGCCGCTCCAGCTCGCCGCAGAGGCCCAGCGAGTCGTGGACGACGACGTCGCGCACGTGGTCCAGGCCGCCCTCGATCCGGTCCAGCCAGGTCGAGGTGCGCTCCAGGCGGTCCGCCGTGCGGATGTAGAACATCAGGAACCGGTCGATGAGACGGACCAGTTCGGCGTCGGAGAGGTCCTGGGCGAGCAGGTCGGCGTGGCGGGGAGTGGCGCCGCCGTTGCCGCCCACGTACAGGTTCCAGCCCTGCGCGGTCGCGATGATCCCGAAGTCCTTGCCACGGGCCTCCGCGCACTCGCGGGCGCAGCCGGAGACCGCCGACTTGAGCTTGTGCGGCGAGCGCAGGCCCCGGTAGCGCAGCTCCAGGTCGATCGCCATCTTCACGGAGTCCTGCACGCCGTAGCGGCACCAGGTCTGCCCCACGCAGGACTTGACCGTCCGCAGCGACTTTCCGTATGCGTGCCCGGACTCGAATCCCGCGTCCACGAGGCGGGTCCAGATCAGCGGGAGCTGGTCGACGCGGGCGCCGAACAGGTCGATCCGCTGGCCGCCGGTGATCTTCGTGTAGAGGCCGAAGTCCCGGGCCACCTCGCCGATCACGATCAGCTTCTCCGGGGTGATCTCGCCGCCGGGGATACGCGGCACGATGGAGTACGAGCCGTTGCGCTGGAGGTTGGCCAGGAAGTGGTCGTTGGTGTCCTGCAGGGAGGCCTGCTCGCCGTCCAGGACGTAGCCGCTCGCGCCGACGGTCGGAGCCAGCGACGCGATGACCGAGCCGACCGTGGGCTTGCAGACCTCGCAGCCGTCACCGCCCCGGGCGGCCTCGCGGCCGTGCGAGTCGAGGAGGTCGGCGTACCTCGTCACGCCGAGGGTGCGGACGATCTCGTACAGCTCGCTGCGGGTGTACGCGAAGCAGCCGCACAGCCCCTGGTCCTCGGGCTGGGGCAGCAGCTGGCCGATGACCTTGACGCAGCTTCCGCAGCCCGTGCCGGCCCTGGTGCACTTCTTCACCTCGGGCAGCGTGGTGTGTTCGCAGATCGCGCCCTTGGTGACGTTGTGGCAGGAGCAGATCACCGCCTCGTCGGGCAGCGAGGACGGGCCGAGGGTGACCGGGCCGCCCGCGCCTGCCGGCAGCACCAGCTGCTCCGGGGCGACGGGGAGCACCGATCCGGTCATCGGCCGCAGCGTGCCGTACTGCTCGGCGTCACCGACCAGTACACCGCCGAGCAGCGTGCCGTCCTGGCCGATCACCAGCTTCTTGTAGACGCCCGACCGGGAGTCCGCGTACACGACGTCGAGGCAGCCCTCGGCCGTGCCGTGCGCGTCGCCGAAGGAGGCGACGTCCACACCGAGCAGCTTCAGCTTCGTCGAGAGGTCCGCGCCGGTGAAGGACGCCGCGTTGCCGGCGATCACCTCGGCGACGGCTAGAGCCATCTCGTAACCGGGCGCCACCAGCCCGTAGACCCGGCCGTCCGAGGCCAGCGCGCACTCGCCGATCGCGAAGACGTCGCTGTCGGAGGTGCGGCACTCCTCGTCGACGATGATGCCGCCGCGGGGGCCGACCGCCAGCCCGCAGTCGCGCGCCAGCTGGTCCCGGGGGCGTACGCCGGCGGAGAAGACGACGAGGTCGGTCTCGAGCGAGGAGCCGTCCGACAGCGCCATGCCGTCGACCCGGCCGTCCTCGCCCGCGGTGACCTCCTGTGTGCCCACGCCCGTGTGGACGGAGAGGCCCATGTTCTCGATGGTGCGCAGCAGCGCTGCGCCGCCGCCGTCATCGACCTGGACCGGCATCAGCCGGGGGGCGAACTCCACGACGTGCGTCTCCAGCCCGAGGCCCTTGAGCGCGCCCGCGGCCTCCAGGCCGAGCAGCCCGCCGCCGACCACGGCGCCCGTCTTCGCGCCCTTCGCGTACTCCTCGATCGCGAGGAGGTCCTCGATGGTGCGGTAGACGAAGCAGCCCTCGGAGTCCTTGCCGGGAACGGGCGGGACGAAGGGGTACGAACCGGTGGCCAGCACGAGCGTGTCGTAGGAGAAGGTCTCCCCGGAGCGCGCGGTGACGGTGCGCTCCTCACGGTCGACGCTCTCCGCCGGGTCGCCGACGCGCAGTTCGACGCCGTGGCGCTCCATGAAGCCCGGCTCGACGAGGGAGAGGTCCTCCGGTGTCTTCCCGGAGAAGTACGAGGTCAGCTGCACCCGGTCGTACGCGGGGCGGGGCTCCTCACAGAGCACGACGACCCTGGCGGTACCCGCGGCGGCGGTCAGGCCGCGGTCGGCGAGCGCCTCCAGGAACCGCTGTCCGACCATGCCGTGTCCGACGACCACGATGGTCGGCACGCCTGCGGTGGGGGCGGTCGGGGGAGTGGACACCGGCATCAGAAGCCTCCGTCGTTGGTGAGCAGGTGGAGCAGGGACATGTCGGCGGGGAGGGGGTCGTCGTCCTGCCAGGTCCGGGCGAGGGTGCCGACCGCGGCGAGATCGCCGAACAGCACCCCGCCCGCCAGCCGGTCGCCCCGGACGACGACCGTGCGGTAGGCGCCCCGGGTGGCGTCGGCCAGCCGGACCACGTCGTCGCCGGGCATCGGGCGGGAGTCGCCGAAGGCGGCCAGGTCGAGTCCGCCGGCTCCGGAAGCACCGGCGACGACGGGGGCGGCCGAGGGGGAGCGCAGGGTGAGCCGGGTCAGCGCCCGGGTGCCCCCGTAGCGGGCGGGGCGGCCGGCCAGTACCTCGGCCAGCACGTCGGCCTGTTCGAGCGCGGCGCCCGCCAGTCCGTAGACCGTCCCGTCATGTTCGGCGCAGTCGCCGACGGCGTGGATGTACGGGTCCGAGGTGCGCAGCTCGTCGTCCACGACGACGCCCTTGCGGACCTCGAGACCGGCCGCCTGCGCCAGACCCGCCCTGGGGCGGACCCCGCAGGCCAGCACCGTGATCTCGGCCTCCAGCTCATAGCCGTCGGCGAGTTCGACGGCCCGCACCGCCGGTGCGTCCCCGTCGGTGCAGCGCAGCCCGCGCACCCGGCACTCGGTGTGCACCTCGACGCCCAGGGCCTCCAGATGGCCGCGCAGCATCCCGGCCGCCTCGGCGTCCAGCTGCCGCTCCATGAGGTGCTCGCCCTGCTGGGCCAGCACCACCTGGGCGCCGCACTCCGCCAGCGCGCGGGCGGCCGACACCCCGAGCAGCCCGCCGCCGATGACGACGGCGCGTACGCCGGGGCGCGCCGCGGCGCGCAGGGCCAGGCAGTCGTCGAGGGTGCGGAAGGGATGCACCCCGTCGGGCAGCATGTGGCCGAGCCCCCGCAGCGGCGGCAGTACCGGGTTGGAGCCGGTGGCCAGCACCAGGCGCTCGTAGCCGGTCACACTGCCGTCGTCGCAGACCACCTGACGCTCCGCCCGGTCGATCCGCACGACACGCACCCCGCGCCGCACACCGGCGGGCGGCAGCGCGATCACGTCCGGCTCGTACCGGCCGGCGAGCACCTCGGCCAGCAGCACCCTGTTGTACGGTGCGTGCGCCTCCTCGCCGATGACGGTGACACCGGGGACCCGGGCGGCGAGCCGTGCGCCCGCCATCCCGGCGCCGATCACCACCACCCGTGCCGCGTTCTCCGTCTCTGTCCTCATGCCATCGAGAGTGCGCGGCGGGTGTTACCCGACCGCATCCCTCCTGTTTCCCTGGAGGAACCTTGCGCTCAGCGCGTCACGGCGCCCTCTGTGAGGGCGGGCAGGGCCGGTTGGACGGTGTACCCGCCACGTGCCTAAGGTCGCGGGCATGCCTGAGATAACCCTCACCACCCTGGTCTTCCTCTGTCTGGCCGCCGCCGCGGCCGGCTGGATCGACGCGGTGGTGGGCGGCGGCGGGCTCCTCCTCCTGCCCGCCCTGCTCCTGGGCCTCCCCAACGTTCCGGCCGCGCACGTTCTCGGCACCAACAAGGCCGTCGCCATCGTCGGCACGACCGGTGCGGCCGTGACGTACGTACGCAAGGCGCCGGTACAGGTGGGGACCGCGGTGCGGATCGGGCTCATGGCGCTCGCGGGCTCCATGACGGGCGCCTTCTTCGCCGCGGGCATCAGCAGCGACGTGCTGCGCCCGGTGATCATGGTGGTGCTGCTCGCCGTCGCGGCCTTCGTGATGCTGAGGCCGTCCTTCGGCACGGCGGCGGCCGGGGACGGCGCGGGCAAGAAGGTCACCCGGGCCCGTACGGTCACCGCGATCGTGCTGGTCGGCGGCGGAATCGGTTTCTACGACGGGCTGTTCGGGCCCGGCACCGGCACTTTCCTGGTGCTGGCGCTGACGGCTGTGCTCCACCTCGACCTCGTCACCGCGTCAGCCACCGCCAAGATCGTGAACGTCTGCACCAACGCCGGCGCGCTGGCGATGTTCGCCTACCAGGGCACCGTCCTGTGGCAGCTGGCCGCGCTGATGGCCGTATTCAACCTGGCGGGCGGGATGTTCGGGGCGCGGATGGCTCTCAGGAAGGGCAGCGAGTTCGTCCGCGGGGTCCTGCTGGTCGTGGTGTTCTCGCTGGTCGCCAAGCTCGGCTTCGACCAGTGGACCGCCTGACCGGTGTCCGACGGTGGCGGCGCGGCTGACCGGTGTCCGACGGCGCCGGTGCGGCTGACCGGTGTCCGACGGCGCCGGTGCGGCTGACCGGTGTCCGACAGCGTCGGTGCGGCTGACCGGTGTCCGACAGCGCCGGTGCGGCTGACCGGCGTCCGACGGCGGCGGCAGGGCTGACCGGCGTCCTGGGGAGGCTGGAAGGCTGCCCGGCGCGTCACGGTTCGGCCGTCGGGTGGTCCGCTCCTCATCGCACCTCGGTGAGGTGGGCGTACGCCACCACGTTGCCCTGGTAGCCGGTCTCGCGGTTGAAACCGCCGCCGCAGGTGATCAGCCGGAGCGAGGCGTGCGGGGTGGCGCCGTAGACCCGCTTGTCCGGGAAGGCGTCGTTCTCGTACACCTCGACCGCGTCGACCGCGAAGACGGCGGTGCGGCCGTCGCCGCGGTCGATCTCGATCCCGGCTCCCTTCTTCAGGGACCCGAGGCCGTAGAACACGGACGGCCCCTCCGCGTTGTCGACATGACCGGCGACCACCGCGGTGCCCTTCGCGCCGGGCGGGGTGCCGTCCTCGAACCATCCCGCCAGATTGCGGTCCTCGGCGGGCGGTGCGTCGAGGCTGCCGTCCGCGCGCAGCCCGAGACCCGTGAGGGGTGCGTCCACGCCGATCCCCGGGATGCGGATCCTGACCGGTTCGGAGGCGCGCAGCGGTTCGGCGACCCGTGTGCCGGGCCGTGGCCCGGGGCCCGCGGTGAAGGCTTCGGCGGTGGACGGCTGGGGGGCGGCGGTCCGGACGGCCGCGCCGTTCTGGACCAGCCATATGCCGCACAGTGCGGCGATGCCCACCAGCCAGGCCCTGGCTTTCAGCGGCGTCCTGTCCACGTCTCGTCCTCCGCCGGCCGCTCTCAGCGGTGGACGCGGTACAGGGCGCCCGTGCTGCGGCGGCGACGCAGGAGCAGGACGCCGCTGACGGCTGCCGCCGCGACGAGACCGGCGCCCGCCGCGAGCTGGGCCGTGTCGGGGGCGGCGCTGCCGCCGACGCCCGTCCCGACGTGTCCGGAGGGCCGGCTGGGGCTGGGCGTGGCCGTGGGCCTGTGTCCCGGGTGCACGGGCGGCTTCGCGGACCCGGGGCCGGTCCCGGATCCGGGGTGTGTTCCCGGCTCGGTCCCGGGGTCCGTTTCCGTGTCGGCACCGGGCTGCCGAAGCGTTCCGGCCTCGTCACCGGTCCCCGCCTCGTCCTCCTCCGTCCCCGTCCCTGTCTCCGTCCCCGCGTCCGGCCAGGAAGGCCCCGAAGCCGCTGCCGGGTCCTCGCCCGCCTCCATGCCTTCCAAGGGGTCCGTACCGTCGACCGGCTCCAGGCCCTCGGCCTCCAGCCCCTCGGCCTCCAGCCCCTCG
>NZ_MAPV01000201.1 GCF_001700505.1 Streptomyces mutomycini | reverse complement strand
TGGGCAGGGGGCATCTGCGTGTGGCCGGCCATCAAGTCCATCGTGGTGGTGGCCGGTGCGGAACGCGGCGGACGGCCCCCGCCCGGGGCCGCCCGCCGCGTGTCAGGAGCCCACGCTCACCGTGAAGCGCCGGGGGTTGCCGTCGTGCGCGGCCCCCGACACGTCCGGCTCGCCGTCCGGGCGTACGTCGTCGTAGGGGAAGGCGTAGCCGATCGGGGAGTTCGCGTGGACGACGCGCGACCAGTGGTTCGTCACCCCGCCCTTGTAGTAGTCCGCAACCGTGGTTCCGTTGGGCTGCTGGGGGTGGCTGAGCATGATCGAGCGGTTGAAGCCCGCCGCGATCCGGGCCAGCAGCGCCTTCTTGTCGTCGGAGTCGCCCGGGTTGTTCGTGAAGGGACCGTGGTTGCAGGTGAAGATGTCCTTCGACGTCGGCTTGACGAAGGTGTGGCCTCCCTCGAAGGTGAGGGTGTCCCCGCTGACCCGGCCCGCGAGCGTGCCCCGGCCGCCCTGCAGGTCGATCCGCAGGTCGGTGGAGCGGTACTTCTCCCAGACCTCGTCGATCTGCGCGGTGAACAGGTCCCGGAACGGCATCTCGTTCGGCCGGTCGAAGAACGGCGCCATCAGGTTCTGCGGCGAGACGACCCGCAGGACCTGCCCGTCCGAACCACGGGTGACCAGCTTGTCCCAGGGCTGGCCGTCGGAGGCCGCCTGTGCGGTGAGGTCGTCTGCGATGCGCTGGACCGCGCCGTCCGGGAGCGGGGCCACCGTGTGCGTGGAGTCCCCCTCCAGGGTCAGCCCGATGGGCAGGGCCGTCACCAGGTCGACGTAGCTGATGTTCGCGTACAGCTGCTGCGGATTGAAGGTGAACTCGCAGAACGACCAGGTCCTGCTGTAGTTCGGGTCGGTGGGCGTGGCGAAGGCCGGCTCGACCAGGGACGGGCCCGGGTTGAGATAGAAGTCCAGCTTGTCGTCGCGCACGAAGTAGACCCTCGCCCCGTACATCTGGGGCAGGGTCAGGACGACGGGCCCGGCACCCGCGGCCTTCAGCGGGATGGCGCAGTCCACCGGCAGTGGGGTCTGCGGGGCGCCGGGGGAGTCGGGGCGGTAGACGCTGCCGTCCGGGCGCAGGAGCACCCAGCGGTCGGTGCCCTGCTCGTGGCCGGTGACGTACGCGTGCACCGTGCCGGGCAACGAGCGGTTCTCCAGGGCCAGTTCGCACGTCGCGGCGGCCGCGTGCGTACGCGGGCTCAGGGTGCTGCCCCAGAGGGGGTAGGTGAGCGCGGTCGCGGAGGCGGCTGCGCCGGTCAGGAACATTCGGCGAGAAATCACGAAGGAACTCCCGAGGTGTGGGGGGTCGCAGACAGGGGTCGGTGTGGTGGTGCGGGGAGGTGGGGCCGTCTGCGGTGCGCACCACTCTCGCGACGCCTCCCGTGAGCGTCAAGACTTATGACTGAGAGCGCTCTCAAGAAGTAGCCGTTCTTCGCAACTCGACGCCGTAGGCAGGGTTTTGGCCACGCCTGGTCGACCGTCGCATGCGCGGAGTGAACAGGAACTGAACGCGGCGGCCGCCGTGGGGCGGGGCTGTTCGCGGCGTCACCCGGTATGTCCTCCCGGGTGACGGACGCGTAGTCTCGCCCCGCCCGGCGGGGGCGGGCTCCCGGGTGCCGGTGCTCTGCCATTGCGGTACGTCGAGTCGCCCGGCCAAGTGGATCCACGGCGTGGCGCGCGGACCGGCGTGTGGCTGGGGTCACATCTCCCGCTTTGTCGGGGCTCCACAAAGAGGCAGCGCCATGAGCTGGCAGATTGGGTGCACGCCGTTCGACTTCTGTCAGGTGCCTCCAGGAATCGGGGCAGGAGACTGTCCGGAGTGAACGGCAGGGTTTGTGCGGTCGGGTTCGTAGGGTCGACGTATGACCGTTGTGGACGAAATCCCGGGCGAGCCCAGTGACACGCGTGGCCGGGTGGCCGAGCTGCTGGCGCTGCGTGAGCAGGCCCGGCGTGGACCGAGCGACCGGGCGACCGAGGCGCAGCACGCCAAGGGCAAGCTGACGGCGCGGGAGCGCATCGCGCTGCTGCTGGACGAGGGGTCGTTCAAGGAGGTCGAGCAGCTGCGCCG
>NZ_MAPV01000200.1:305-18720 GCF_001700505.1 Streptomyces mutomycini | reverse complement strand
CGGCCGCGGACCTCCTCGCGGCGGTGCGCGCGGTGGAGAGCGGCGAGAAGCCCGGCACCGCGTTCTTCGACTCGCCCGTGTCCGCACCCGCACCTCGCCGCTCTCCACCGCGCGCACCGCCGCGAGGAGGTCCGCGGCCGGGCCGTTCAGCTTCGCACCGGCCGCGATGGGCCCTTCCTTCCCGGCCTTGCGCTGTTCGATGCGCTCGCGCAGCTCTCGCTGCGCGGCCAGCTCCGCCTCGGCCTCCGACAGTGCCGGCGCCACGGGCTCACCGGGAGCCTGCTCCGGCTCCTGCACGCCCTTTGCGCCGTCGTCCGCCGCCTCCGCGCCGTCGTCCGCCGCCTCCGCGCTCCCCGCGTCGCCCTCGTCGGGTGTGCCGGGCGTGTCGGCCGCCTCAACACCGGCTTCCTCGCCGGTCGCGTGGTCCTCGGCCGCGGGGTCCGGGGATTCTCCCCGGGGATGCGCAGTCACAGCGTGCTCCAGTCCTGGTCGGGATAGCGGTGCACGGGCGCCGACACATCGTCGAGCGCCTGGCAGATCTCGTCAGGAAGACTAAGCGCCTCCACTGACAACGCCTCGCTCAGCTGCCGCGCGTTGCGTGCCCCGACGACCGGGGCCACCACCCCCGGCCGGTCCCGGACCCAGGCGAGCGCGACCTGGAGGGGTGTGGTGGCGAGCCCGTCGGCGGCAGTGACCACCGCGTGCACGATCCGGCTCGCCGCCTCGTCGAGATACGGCTCGACGAACGGAGCCAGCTGCTCGGAGGCGCCACGCGAGCCGGACGGCGTACCGGTGCGGTACTTGCCGGTCAGCACTCCCCGGCCGAGCGGGGACGAGGGCAGCAGCCCCACCCCGAGGTCCAGAGCCGCCGGCAGCACCTCCCGCTCCACGCCCCGCTGAAGCAGCGAGTACTCCATCTGGGTGCAGGCCAGCCGGGTGCGCAGCCCGGGCGCGGCGAGCTGCCAGGTGGCCGCCTTGGCCAGCTGCCAGCCGCTGAAGTCGGACACCCCGGCATAGCGGACCCGGCCCGACGACACGGCCAGGTCGAGTGCCTGCAGCGTCTCCTCCAGCGGGGTCACGGGGTCGAAGGCGTGGATCTGCCACACGTCGACGTAGTCCGTCCCGAGCCGCCGCAGGGACGCGTCGAGGGCGGCGAGCAGATGCCCGCGCGATCCGTCGAAGCGGCGGTAGGGATCGGGCACGCTGCCCGCCTTGGTCGCGATGACCAGGTCCTGCCGCGGCACCAGGCTGTCCAGGAGGCGCCCCAGCACGCACTCGGCCTCCCCGTCGCTGTACACGTCGGCGGTGTCGACGAGGGTGCCGCCCGCGTCCCAGAAGGCCTTCAGCTGGTCGGCGGCGTCGTGTTCGTCGGTGTCCCGGCCCCAGGTGAGAGTGCCCAGCCCGATCCGGGACACACGAAGGCCGGTACGGCCGAGATGCCTCTGCTCCATGGGCGCTGAGATTACTGGCAGGGGCCCCACGGGGTGGAAGCCCTGTGGACAACCGCCCCGGCCCCCCGGTGAGCCTGCCGGATTCCGGCGGCCCGCGCTAGAGTCCCGGCACAGGAACGTTACTGATCAGTAGAGGGAGTGTGGGTATGCGGCTCGGCATCAATCTCGGTTACTGGGGTGCGGGGATGGACGGCGACAACCTCGCCGTCGCCCAGGAGGCCGACCGGCTCGGCTACGACGTCTGCTGGGCGGCCGAGGCGTACGGCTCCGACGTGCCGACGGTGCTCGCCTGGGTCGCGGCCCGGACCGAGTCGATCGACGTGGGCTCCGCGATCATGCAGATCCCGGCCCGTCAGCCCGCCATGACCGCCATGACCGCGGCCACCCTCGACTCGCTCTCCGGCGGCCGTTTCCGCCTCGGCCTCGGCGTCTCGGGACCGCAGGTCTCCGAGGGCTGGTACGGCGTCAAGTTCGACAAGCCGCTGGCCCGCACGCGCGAGTACGTGGAGATCGTGCGCAGGGCGATGTCCCGGGAACGGCTGTCCTACGAGGGCGAGCACTGGACCCTGCCGCTGCCCGACGGCCCCGGCAAGCCCATCAAGCTGACCGTCCACCCGCAGCGCGAGCACATCCCGCTCTACATCGCCGCGATCGGCCCGAAGAACCTCGAGCAGACCGGCGAGATCGCCGACGGCGCCCTGCTGATCTTCCCGTCCGCCGAGCACATCGAGGAGACCGCGGTGCGCCACCTGCGGGCCGGACGGGAGAAGGCCGGCCGGACGATGGAGGGCTTCGACGTCTGCCCGACCCTGCCGCTGGCGATCGGCGACGACATCAACGGCCTCGCCGACATGTTCCGCCCCTACACCGCGCTGTACGTCGGCGGCATGGGCAGCCGCAAGCAGAACTTCTACAACCAGCTGGCCCAGCGCATGGGCTACGAGAAGGAAGCCGCAGAGATCCAGGACAAGTACCTGTCCGGCGACAAGGCCGGCGCGGCCGCCGCCGTACCGCACCGGCTCATCGACCAGACCACGCTGCTCGGCTCCGTGGACCGGATCGCCGACCGGATGCAGGCGTACGCCGCCGCCGGCGTCACGACGCTGACCCTCGCCCCGGCGGGCTTCACGCTCGACGAACGGCTCGCGGCCCTGCGTGCCGGCACCGACGCCCTGGAGCGCTCGGGCCTCGCCGCGTAGGCACCCGGCGCAGCACTACGGCCGTGGTGGGGGCTCGGGGTCGTCCCCGCCACGGCCGTCGTACGGAACAACGCCGGGCCGAGCTCCCGGGTAACGCCCCGTACTCCGGACGGGGCGCCCGTTCGGCCCTGTCCCGCCCCGTTCGTGTTGCCTACCGATGCGTACCGATTTTGACTGTTCCCCCGGGGACACCGGTGCGAAAGGTGACAGTGATGCTCTCGGCAAAGAGCTTGTTCCAGGAGATCCTCGACGACGACGAGTCGTTCCGGCTGTTCTGTTCGATCGCGGCCGGCGGCGAGTCGCAGGGCGGCTGGGAGAACGGGCGCATCGCCGCGCTGGTCCCCCCGGGACTGCGCGCGCTGGCCCCCAAGGTCGTCCGGCACGGCGCCGACGAGGACAAGCACGGCCGGATCTTCAACGCCCTGCTGAAGCAACGCGGGCTGCAGCCCGTGGCGGTGCCGTACGAGACCGACTACACCCTCCTGCTGGAGCGTCAGGGCATCGGTCTCGCGCACGACCGGCTCAGCCGTGAGGAGCCGCTCACCGAGCGGGACATCATCGTCTACCTCGCCCACAGCAGGGTCACCGAACAGCGGGCCTCCGAGCAGATGCGGCTCCTGCTGAAGCACTTCGCCGCGCACCCCGTCCTCGGCCGCGCGGTGAAGATGATCTCGCGGGACGAGGACAACCACCTCGCGTACTGCCACGAGGAACTCCTCCGCTTCGCCCGGGCGGGACACGGCAGGACGATCCAGTCCGTCCTGCGGGAGTGCGCCCGGGCGGAGATCCGGGTCTACCGGGACGTCAGCCTCGCCGTGATGAGCCACATGGGCGGCGTCCTGCGCTGGCCGCGCGCCAAGGCCGCCGTACTGGCCGCGGGCATCCACGCCCTGTACGCCTACGAGCGGCTGGTGGGCTGGCGGCGCATGGTCAGCCTCGAACAGCCCGTCCTGCGGAACGCGCTGGGCGGCCCGGCCGTGTCCGAGAGCGAGTACGCATGAGTCCGGCGCCCCGGCCTACATCCAGCCGCGACGCTTGAACAGGCGGTACAGCCCGACGACCGCCACGCCCATCAGCACGATCACCGCCGGGTAGGTCCAGGCCAGGTCGAGCTCGGGCATGTGCTCGAAGTTCATGCCGTAGATCCCGGCCACCATGGTCGGGACGGCGGCCATGGCGGCCCACGCCGAGATCTTCCGCATGTCGTCGTTCTGCCGCACTCCCACCTGCGCCAGATGCGCCGACAGGATGTCCGAGAGCAGCCGGTCGAGCCCTTCCACATGCTCGACGGCGCGCGTCAGGTGGTCGTTCACGTCCCGGAAGAAGGGCTGCGACTCGCTGTCGACGAACGGCACCCCCGCGCTCGACAGCCGGGCCATCGGTGCGCTCAGCGGGTTGGTCGCCCGGCGGAACTCCAGCACCTGCCGCTTGAAGGTGTAGATGCTCGCCGCCGTGTTCGAGGAGTCCCCGGTGCCCGCGGGGGTGAAGACCTGGGCCTCCAGTTCGTCCAGGTCGGCCTGGAGCTCGGCCGCGACCTCGATGTAACGGTCCACGACCGCGTCGCTGACCGCGTACAGCACCGACGTCGGGCCGTGCCTGAGCACCTCGGGCTCGGCCTCCAGCCGGCTTCTCACCGCCGCCAGGGGCGCGCCCTCGCCGTGCCGCACCGTGACCACGAAGGAGTCGCCTATGAAGAGCATGAGCTCCCCGGCGCTGACCGTGTCGCTCTCCTGCTCGTAGACCACCGGCTTGATCACCACGAACAGCGAGTCGTCGTAGATCTCCAGCTTGGGCCGCTGATGGGCGCGCAGGGCGTCCTCGACCGCCAGCGGATGCAGACCGAACTCGCTGGTGACGTGCTCGAACTCCACCTCGGTCGGCTCGTGCAGCCCGATCCAGACGAAGGCGTCCCCGGTGGCACGTGCCTCGTCGAGGGCATCGGAGAAATCGGCGGGACCTTCGGTCCTACGCCCGTCCCGGTAAATTCCGCAGTCGACGATCACCCGCGCATTGTTCCCTGCCGTGACGCCTTCACGCACCTCTACGCTGGCGGGTATGCCCACGCTCATCCTCGTACGCCACGGACGCTCGACCGCCAACACCTCCGGAGTACTCGCCGGCCGGACCCCCGGTGTCTCCCTCGACGGGCGCGGGGCCGAACAGGCCGCCGCGCTGCCCGGCCGGCTCGCCGCCCTCAGCCTCGCCGCGGCTGTCAGCAGCCCGCTGCAGCGCTGCCGGGAGACGCTCCAGCCACTGCTCGCCGCCCGCCCGGACCTCGCGTTCCACACCGAGGACCGGATCAGCGAGTGCGACTACGGGGACTGGTCGGGGCGCAAACTCGCCGAGCTCTCCGACGAACCGCTCATGAAGGTCGTCCAGCAGCACCCCTCGGCCGCCGCCTTCCCCGGCGGTGAGTCCATGCGGGCCATGCAGGCGCGGGCCGTGGAAGCCGTGCGGGACTGGAACGCCCGCATCGAGGCGGAGCACGGCGAGGACGCCACGTACGTGATGTGCTCGCACGGCGACATCATCAAGGCCCTCGTCGCCGACGCGC
Source organism: Streptomyces mutomycini (assembly GCF_001700505.1). Taxonomy (GTDB): domain Bacteria; phylum Actinomycetota; class Actinomycetes; order Streptomycetales; family Streptomycetaceae; genus Streptomyces; species Streptomyces mutomycini. The sequence goes on along the minus strand of NZ_MAPV01000200.1, from coordinate 13,516 downwards.
TCGGAATGCACCTCGACCTCTTCCAGCGAATCCAGGCCGATCCCTGCTCCGTCACCGCGATCCGTTACACACGGCTGCGCCCGTTCCTCCTCCGGCTCGGCGACACCGGCGACTTCGCGTCCCTCGCGCCGCGCGAACAGGCCATCGGGGCCGACGCGGCGGGGGACACCGCAACGGATGCGGCCGTCGGGGGCGGCGCTGGGGCACCGTGATCGCTCCGCGCAGTAGGGTGGACGCGCCGTAGAGGCCCTGCGGGTCATTCCCGCCGGGCCCCGGGGCCGCCCCCATCCGCCATCACATTCTCAAGGGAGACAGGACGTGTCCCGTCAGGTGTTCCTCTACGACCCACCGGACCGCTTCGTGGCCGGCACGGTCGGGCTGCCTGGCCGCCGTACGTTTTTCCTGCAGGCATCCTCGCGGGGACGGGTCACGAGCGTGGCCCTGGAGAAGGCCCAGGTCTCCGCGCTGGCCGAACGGATCGACGAACTCCTCGACGAGGTCGTCCGGCGGACCGGCGGCAACTCACCGGTGCCCGCCGTGGCACCCATGGACGTCACCGACACCGCGCCGCTCGACGCACCCGTCGAGGAGGAGTTCAGGGTCGGCACGATGGCGCTCGCCTGGGACGGCGAGGAGCAGCGCATGATCGTCGAGGCGCAGGCCCTCGTCGAACTGGACGCCGACTCCGAGGACGACCTCGCGGAGGCCGAGGAAAGGCTTCTGCAGGACGAGGAGAACGGCCCGCCGATGCTGCGCGTCCGGCTGAGCGGTGCTCAGGCGCGGGCGTTCGCAAAACGCGCGCTGGACGTCGTGAACGCGGGCCGCCCGCCCTGCCCGCTGTGCAGCCTGCCCCTCGATCCGGAAGGACACGTATGCCCGCGCCAGAACGGATACCGTCGCGGAGCCTGACGGAGGCCGGGCTGCGCACCCTGCTCGCCGAGGGGGAGCTGACGGTCCTCGGGCAGGTCCGGGGCGCGTCGAACGCGGTGCTGTACTGCACGGTCGCGTACGAGGGCGAAGAACGCACCTGTGTCTACAAGCCGGTCGCCGGCGAACAGCCGCTGTGGGACTTCCCCGACGGCACCCTCGCCCAGCGCGAGGTCGCGGCGTACGAGATCTCCGAGGCCACCGGGTGGGGGCTCGTCCCGCCCACCGTGCTGCGGGAGGGACCCTACGGCGAGGGGATGTGCCAGCTGTGGATCGACGCGGAAGAGGAAGCCGGCCACGACGACGGGAACGGTGACGGGCCGCCGCCCCTGCTCGCGCTCGTCGAGGACGAGGAGCCGGGGGAGGGCTGGAAGGCCGTCGGCTTCGCCGACGTGGGGGAGGGGAGGAAGGCCCTGCTGGTGCACGCCGACGATCCCCGGCTGCGCCGCCTCGCGGTCCTGGACGCGGTGATCAACAACGGTGACCGCAAGGGCGGACACCTGCTGCCGGCCCCCGGCGGGCGGCTGTACGGCATCGACCACGGCGTCACCTTCAACGCGGACGACAAGCTGCGGACGCTGCTCTGGGGATGGGCGGGCGACCCGCTGACGGCGGAGGCCGCCGAGGTGCTCGACCGGTTGTCCGCCGGCCTCGAACCCGGCGCGGCGCTCGCCACCCGGTTGGGGGAACTGATCACCGCGGCGGAGATCGACGCCCTGCGCGGCCGGGTGGAGAGCCTCCGCACGTCCGGCCGCCACCCGCAGCCCAGCGGCGACTGGCCCCCGATCCCCTGGCCACCGGTGTAGCGGCCCCTGCCGCGGGCCGGCCCGGTCCCGGGCACATTCCAGCCCCGTCCGGCGACCGGCGCCCTCCTCTGGCCGGAGGCCGCGCCGTACGGGGCCGGGGCGGCCTCCCGGTTCGAGGAGGAGCGCCTAGAGGAGAACCGCCCCTCGCGCAAGACCGCGTCTTCGGCCACGATCCGCCATCCGGTTCGTATCCGGAAGCATCGTCCGGTTACGCTCATGACATGCATGCCTGGCCCGCTTCTGAGGTCCCCGCCCTGCCTGGCAAGGGCCGCGACCTTCGGATCCACGACACCGCGACCGGCGGACGGATCACCCTTGACCCCGGTCCCGTCGCCCGCATATACGTCTGCGGCATCACGCCGTACGACGCGACCCACATGGGTCATGCGGCGACCTACAACGCGTTCGACCTCGTTCAGCGCGTGTGGCTCGACACCAAGCGGCAGGTCCACTACGTCCAGAACGTGACCGACGTGGACGACCCGCTGCTGGAGCGGGCCGTGCGCGACGGCGAGGACTGGACCGAGCTCGCGGAGCGCGAGACGACTCTCTTCCGGGAGGACATGACCGCCCTGCGCATGCTTCCCCCGAAGCACTACATCGGGGCGGTCGAGGCGATACCCGGCATCGTCCCGCTCGTGGAACGTCTCCGGGACGCGGGCGCCGCCTACGAACTCGACGGCGACACGTACTTCTCCGTCGACTGCGACCCGCACTTCGGCGAGGTCTCCGGCCTCGACGCCGAGGCCATGCGGCTGCTCTCCGCCGAGCGCGGCGGTGACCCCGAGCGCCCCGGCAAGAAGAACCCGCTCGACCCGATGCTCTGGATGGCAGCCCGCGAGGGCGAGCCGAGCTGGGACGGCGGCACCCTCGGCCGCGGCAGGCCCGGCTGGCACATCGAGTGCGTCGCCATCGCGCTGGACCACCTCGGCATGAGCTTCGACGTCCAGGGGGGCGGCTCCGACCTCGCCTTCCCGCACCACGAGATGGGCGCCTCGCACGCCCAGGTGCTGACCGGTGAGCACCCGTTCGCCCGTGCCTACGTCCACGCCGGAATGGTCGCCCTGGGCGGCGAGAAGATGTCCAAGTCCAAGGGCAACCTCGTCTTCGTCTCGGCACTGCGCCGGGACGGCGTGGACCCCGCCGCGATCAGGCTCTCCCTGCTCGCGCACCACTACAGGTCCGACTGGGAGTGGACCGACCAGGTGCTCGCCGACGCCGTGGAGCGTCTCGCGCGGTGGCGTGCCGCGGTCTCCCGGCCTGACGGGCTCTCCGCCGACGCACTGGTCGAGGAGGTGCGGGAGGCCCTGGCCGACGACCTGGACACCCCGGCCGCACTCGCCGCCGTCGACCGCTGGGCCGCGAAGCAGACCTCCGGCGGCGGTACGGACGAGGGCGCGCCCGGTCTCGTCTCGCGCACCGTCGACGCCCTGCTGGGCGTCGCGCTGTAACCCCGACCCCCAGACACCGGCGAACGGCCCCGGACTTCGCGAGAGATCGGCGAAGCCCGGGGCCGTTCGCGCACCGGCAGGCGGGGAGTCAGTCGTCCGAGGCGTCCTCGTCGGGACCGCCGGCCTGCGGGTCCTCGGGGGCGGCGCCCCCGTCGGAGTCCTTCGGCCGGCCCTTCTCGGGGCGCTGCGGTTTCGGCGGTCGCGTACGGCCGCCGGAGGTGTCCCGCAGGTAGGGCACGTCACCGCTCTCCGTGGCGTGACCGCCCGGCGCCTGCGGGCCGCCGACGTCCCTGCGGCGCAGGTACCGCTCGAACTCGCGGGCGATGGCCTCGCCGGACGCCTCGGGGAGCTCGGCGGTGTCCCGCGCCTCCTCCAGCGTCTGCACGTACTCCGCGACCTCGCTGTCCTCGGCGGCCAGCTGATCCACCCCGAGCTGCCAGGCGCGGGCGTCCTCGGGCAGCTCGCCCAGCGGGATGCGCAGCCCGAGCAGATCCTCGAGGCGGTTCAGGAGCGCCAGCGTCGCCTTGGGGTTCGGCGGCTGCGAGACGTAGTGCGGCACCGCCGCCCACAGGCTCACCGCGGGCACCCCCGCGTGCGTGCATGCCTCCTGGAGGATGCCCACGATGCCGGTCGGTCCCTCGTAGCGGGTCTCCTCCAGATCCATGGTCCTGGCCAGGTCCGGGTCCGAGGTGACCCCGCTGACGGGCACCGGCCGGGTGTGCGGGGTGTCGCCGAGCAGCGCCCCCAGGATCACGACCATCTCGACGCCCAGCTCATGGGCGAAGCCCAGGATCTCGTTGCAGTACGAACGCCAGCGCATGGAGGGTTCGATGCCGCGGATCAGCACCAGGTCGCGCGGCTTCTCGCCGCCGACCCTGATCACCGAGAGCCGCGTGGTGGGCCAGGTGATCTTGCGTGTACCACCGTCCAGCCACACCGTGGGCCGGTTGACCTGGAAGTCGTAGTAGTCCTCGGCGTCGAGCGCCGCGAAGACCTCGCCCTTCCACTCCCGGTCCAGATGTGCCACCGCTGTGGAGGCGGCGTCACCGGCGTCGTTCCAGCCCTCGAACGCGGCCACCATGACCGGGTCGACCAGCTCGGGTACCCCCTCGAGCTCGATCACCCAGGCCTCCTTCCCAAGTTCCCTTGTGTACGGACCAACCTTACGGCTTCCACCCTGCTCCGCCGTAGCCGGTTTGCGTACGGAGATGAAGCGTGCCGACCCTTGATTCATCCGAGCTGTACCAGTCGAAACTGATCAAACTTCGGTCGAACCCTGGACTGCAGTGCCCACGGAGAGCTATACATCGGATGACCACGTAGAGATCCGATGTTATTCCTGGGGGCGCACATGAGTCTGACCGTCATGGATTTCGAGGTCGAGGACATCCGGTTTCCCACCTCGGAACAGCTGGACGGCTCGGACGCCATGAACGCCGACCCCGACTACTCCGCCGCATACGTCGTCCTGCGCACGGACGGCCCGGGCGGTACGGACGGCCCGGGCCGGGAGGGGCACGGTTTCTGTTTCACCATCGGCCGCGGCAACGATGTCATGGCCGCGGCCATAGAGGCGCTCCGGTCCCATGTGGTGGGACGCCCCGCCCCGCGTACCGCCGCGGACCTCGCCGCGCTGTACCGCACGCTCACGCACGACTCCCAGCTGCGCTGGCTCGGCCCCGAGAAGGGCGTGATGCACATGGCGGCCGGAGCCGTCGTCAACGCGGCCTGGGACCTCGCGGCGGGACTGGCGGGGAAGCCCGTCTGGCGGTTCCTCGCGGAGATGACCCCGGAGGAGCTCGTCTCCCTGGTCGACTTCCGTTACCTCACGGACGCCCTCACCCCGCAGGAGGCGCTCGGTATCCTCCGCGCCGCCGAGCCGGGCCGCGCCGAGCGGACCGAGCGGCTGCTCGCCGAGGGCTATCCCGCGTACACCACCTCGCCCGGCTGGCTGGGATACGACGACGACAAGCTCGTGCGCCTCGCCGAGGAGGCCGTCGCGGACGGCTTCACCCAGATCAAGCTGAAGGTCGGCGCCGATCTGGGCGACGACGTCCGCAGGCTCGCGCTCGCCCGCCGGGCCGTCGGCCCCGGCATCCGGATAGCCGTCGACGCCAACCAGCGCTGGGACGTGGCCGGGGCGGTGGAGTGGATGACGGCGCTCGCCCCGTACGACCCGTACTGGATCGAGGAGCCGACGAGCCCCGACGACGTGCTCGGCCACGCCGCCGTGCGCGCCGGGCAGCCCGTCAAGGTCGCCACCGGCGAACACATCGCCAACCGGGTCGTGTTCAAGCAGCTCCTCCAGGCCGGCGCGGTCGACTTCCTCCAGATCGACGCCGCGCGCGTCGCCGGCGTCAACGAGAACCTCGCGGTACTGCTGCTCGCGGCCAAGTACGGCGTCCCGGTCTGCCCCCACGCGGGAGGCGTCGGACTGTGCGAACTGGTCCAGCACCTCTCGATGTTCGACTACGTCGCGGTCTCCGGCAGCTGGGAGGACCGCGTCATCGAGTACGTCGACCACCTCCACGAGCACTTCGCCGACCCGGCCGTCGTCAAGGACGGCCGCTACGTCACCCCCCGCCGGCCGGGCTTCTCCGCCCGGATGCTCCCCGCCTCGATCGCCGGACACCGCTACCCGCAGGGCCCCGTCTGGCAGGCCCGCCGCACACCCGAGGAGACCGACTGATGACCGGTACGCAGGACTTCGACGGACTGTCCGCCCTGGTGACGGGCGGGGCGTCCGGGATCGGGGCCGCCGTGGCGACCCTGCTGCTCGCGCGCGGCGCGCGCGTCGCGGTGCTCGACCTCGATCCCGGCGGCGCTCCTCGGGGAACCCTCGCCCTCGCCGCCGACGTGACGGACGACGACGCCGTACGGGACGCGGTCGACCGGGCCGCCGCGGAGCTGGGCGGCCTGCACACCCTGGTGTCCAACGCGGGCATCGGCTCGATCGGCACCGTCGAGGACAACAGTGACGAGGAATGGAACCGCGTGCTGGACGTCAATGTGCTCGGCATGGTCCGCACCGCCCGTCACGCACTGCCTCATCTGCGCGGCGCCGCCGCCGGGCGGCCCGGGGCCGTGTCGATCACCCAGACCTGCTCCATCGCCGCGACCGCCGGTCTGCCGCAGCGTGCGCTCTACAGTGCGAGCAAGGGGGCCGTTCTCTCCCTCACCCTCGCGATGGCCGCCGACCACGTCCGCGAGGGGATCAGGGTCAACTGCGTCAATCCCGGCACCGCGGACACTCCATGGATCGGACGCCTGCTCGGCCGTGCCGAGGATCCGGCCGCGGAACGTGCCGCGCTCGACGCCCGCCAGCCGATGGGGCGGCTGGTCTCCGCCGACGAGGTGGCCGCCGCCGTCGCCTATCTGGCGAGCCCGGCGGCCGCGTCCGTCACCGGCACCGCGCTGGCCGTCGACGGAGGGATGCAGGGGCTGCGTCTGCGCCCAGCCGCGGCCTCACAGGGTTGAGCGCAGCCACTGCTCCACGCTCGCCACGTGCACCGTCGCCCAGGACCGGGCCGCCTCGGCGTCCCGGTCCCGCAGCGCGGCGAGGATCGCCCGGTGCTCGTGCAGGGTGCGGCTGACCGCGTCCGCCTGGGTCAGCCCGCGCCACACCCTGGCCCGGGTGGTCGGGCCCGACAGGCCGTCCAGCAGGGAGCACAGCACCGAATTACCGGAGGACCGGACGATTTTGCGGTGGAACTCCAAATCGCCGGCGACCAGTGCCTCCACCGAGGGCTCGGGACCCAGTGCGTCCAACTGAGCACTCAGTGCGTCCAGTTGCTCGTCATCGATGCGCAGGGCCGCCATCGCCGTGGCCGCCGGTTCCAGGATCCGGCGGACCGCCAGGAACTCCAGCACCGTGTCGTCACGGTGGAAGTCCACGACGAAGCTGAGCGCCTCCAGGAGCAGCTGCGGGTCCAGGCTGGTGACGTAGGTGCCGTCGCCCTGCCGGACGTCGAGGATCCGGATCAGCGACAGCGCGCGCACGGCCTCCCGCAGCGAGTTGCGCGACAGACCCAGCTCGGCCGCCAGTTCGCTCTCCTTGGGGAGCCGGTCCCCCGGGGCCAGGGCACCTGAGACGATCATTCCCTTGATTTTCTCGATCGCTTCGTCGGTGACGGCCATGTGGGGCCTCCTCGCGCACAAGACATCCGATGTATGGACCTCATTATGCGGCCCTCGGCCGGTGCGGTGCCCCCGCCCGGTCACAGGCCCCGCGCACGCTCCACGAGGAGGCGGTGGAGGTCGCGTGCCGCGCGCGGGACCGAGCCCGACCTGCGGCGCTGGAGCACCAGGAGAACGGCGGCGCCGGCGTCCTCGAGCGGCCGGCACACGATCGAGCCGCTGCGCTCCAGGGGGTCGCCGACGACGCTGAAGTCGGGCAGCACGGTCGCGCCGAGCCCTTCCGCAACCATCAGCTTGCCCATCTCCGCGCCGTCCGTGGAGTACGAGAAGGCGGGGGCGCGGCCCGCGAGCAGCCGGTGCATGAACCGGTGCATGACGTAACCGGAGCGCATCACGATCAGCGGCTCCGCGAGGAGATCGCTCACCCGGACCGTCTCCCTGGCCGCCAGTGGGCTGTCGGGGCGCATGCAGACCACAGCCCGCCCGCGCAGCAGCTCCGTCGTCTGGAAGTCGGGCGGCAGGTCATCGCCCTGCAGGTAGTTGACGAGCCCGAGGTCGAAGCTGCCCTCCAGGAGTGAGCGGTGGATCTCGGCCTGCTGCGCCCCGACGACTTCCACCTGGGTCATGGGATGGCTCGCACGGAAGTCGCGTACCGCCGGCACCAGCAGGGGGACCGTCGCCGTGTTGACCGTCCCGAGCCGGATCATCCGGCTGATGTGGTGCTGGTGGTCCGCCGCCCGCCGCAGCCGGTCCACCGCGTCGATCACACCGATGATGTGCGGCAGCAGCTCCCTGCCCTCGTCGCTGATCTTCGCCCCGGAGCGTCTGCGGTCCAGGAGATCCACCCCGAGCTCGCGCTCCAGGTTGCGCACGGTCTCGCTCAGCGCGGGCTGGGAGAGATGGAGCTCCTCGGCGGCCCGGCGCAGCGAGCCCAGGCGTGTCACCGCCTCGATGTACTCGAGCTGTTCCACACGCATGCCCACGCACCCCCCGGGACCGGGAACGGATCACCGGCCGGGTCCGGTTGAAGGGAAACCCTATCAACGCGTCGTGATTGCCTACTCGACTGCCGGCGCCGGAGATGGCTAGGGTGGGCGGCATGAAGGACCGACGGGATTTCACGCAGCGACGTCATATCGACCTCGCCCGTGTCGCCAGTGCGTTCTGTTGTCGCGAAGTCTGAGGAGTCCCTCCTTCGCGCGCTGTTCCACTCCGTCCTGACCAGGACGGACCCGCCCGTCCACGGGACCCCTCCCCGCCGGTGACCCGGCATTCCTCACCTACGCCCGTTCCGCCTCGCGCCGCCCCGGCGCCTTGTGCTGCTCCGGGCCGCTCCGGGCCGTCCGCTCCGCTGCGCGCCGGTCCTTGCGCCGTGCCGCGCGGCCCTGTGCCGTAGCGCGCCGTCCTTTGCCGAGGACCGCCGGGCGCCCCCACCCCTGCCCATTTCCCCGACTCCGGGAGTCCTCATGTCCACTCCGCAGCCCGCCGACCCCGTGCGCTTCGCGTACTGGGTGCCCAATGTCAGCGGCGGCCTGGTCACCAGCCGGATCGAACAGCGCACCGACTGGGGCTACGACTACAACCGCGAGCTGGCCGTACTCGCCGAGAACAACGGCTTCGACTACGCGCTCAGCCAGGTCCGCTACATGGCCAGTTACGGCGCCGAGTACCAGCACGAGTCGACCTCCTTCAGCCTCGCCCTGCTGCTGGCCACCGAGCGGCTCAAGGTCATCGCCGCGGTCCACCCGGGTCTGTGGCACCCGGGCGTGCTCGCCAAGCTCGGTGCGACCGCCGACCACCTGTCCAAGGGGCGGTTCGCCGTCAACGTCGTCAGCGGCTGGTTCAAGGACGAGTTCACCGCGCTCGGCGAACCCTGGCTTGAGCACGACGAACGCTACCGCCGCTCCGAGGAGTTCATCCGGGCCCTGCGCGCCGTCTGGACCGAGGACCACGCCGAGCTGGCCGGCGACTTCTACCGGATCAGGGACTTCTCCCTCAAGCCCAAGCCGCTCAACACCGCCGAACGCCCGCACCCGGAGATCTTCCAGGGCGGCAACTCCACGGCCGCCCGCGCCATGGCGGGCCGGGTCTCCGACTGGTACTTCAGCAACGGCAAGGACTTCGACGGCGTCACCGGCCAGATCCAGGACGTGGCCCGGTCCGCGGCCGCCGCGGGCCGCACCACGCCGAAGTTCGGACTCAACGGCTTCCTCATCGCCCGTGACACCGAGGCCGAGGCCCGCGAGACCCTCCGCGAGATCGTCGCCAAGGCCGATACCGAGGCTGTCGAGGGCTTCGGCGCCGCTGTGAAACAGGCCGGACGGTCCACCGCCGACGGCAAGGGCATGTGGCAGGACTCCTCCTTCGAGGACCTCGTCCAGTACAACGACGGCTTCCGTACGGGCCTGATCGGCACCCCGGAACAGATCGCCGAGCGGATCGTCGCCTACAAGCGGCTCGGCGTGGACCTCTTCCTCCTCGGCTTCCTCCACTACCTGGAGGAGGTCGAGTACTTCGGCACGAAGGTGCTGCCCCTGGTCCGCGAACTGGAGGCGCAGCAGGCCGTCCCCGAACCCGCCCGCTCCTGAACCACCCCCGCGTACCCGTACCCGCACCACGAAAGAGGTCCACGATGAGCACCGTCGCACCCAGCCACTGGCAGACCGGCCCCGCACCCCAGGACGCCAAGGGCTGGATCGCCCGCGCCACCGAGGTCGCCGCGGTCCTGGCCACCGACGCCGCCGAGCGGGACAAGGCGGGCGCCACCCCCCACGCCGAGGTCCGGCTCCTCAAGGAGTCCGGCCTCGTCACCCTCCTCGGCCCCGCCGGGCACGGCGGCGCCGGCCAGGACTGGACCACCGCCTACCGCGTCGTGCGAGAGGTCTCCAAGGCCGACGGCTCCATCGGCCAGCTCCTCGGGTACCACTACCTGTGGAACTGGGCCGCCCGCCTGGTCGGTACCCGGGAGCAGTGGGAGCACGTCGAAGCCGAAGCCGCCCGCAACCAGTGGTTCTTCGGCGGAGCGGTCAACCCGCGCGACAACGACGTGACCGTCACCGAGGACGGTGACGACCTCCTCTTCACCGGCCGGAAGACCTTCTCCACCGGCAGCAGGGTCTCCGACGTCACCGTGCTGGAAGGAGTCCTGGAAGGCACCGACAAGCACGTCTTCGCCATCGTCCCCTCCGACAGCGAAGGGCTGACCTTCCACGACGACTGGGACAACATCGGCCAGCGGCTCACCGAGAGCGGCGGCGTCACCCTCGACGGCGTACGCACCCCCTGGTCCTCGGCCGCCGGATTCGTGGACAAGGAGTTCCTGCCCCGCACGTACAACACCCTGAACGTCCCTGTCATCCAGCTGGTCTTCGTCAGCTTCTATCTCGGCATCGCCGCCGGAGCCCTGGAGACGGCGGCCACCTACACCCGCACCAAGTCCCGCTCCTGGCTGCACGGCGGTTACGACAAGGCCGTCGACGAGCCGTACGTCATCGACGTCTACGGCGACCTCACCGCGAAGCTCTGGGCCGTGGAGGCCCTGGCCGACGCCGTCGCCCTCGAAGGCCAGGCGCTGCACGAGGACCCCGACGCCGTCACCGAGCAGAGCCGTGGCGCGTTCGAGGTGCGCGTCGCCGCGGTCAAGGCCCGCGCCACCGATGTCGCCCTGGAGGTCACCAGCAGGATCTTCGAGGTCACCGGCGCCCGCGCAACCGCCTCCGCCGAGGGCCTGGACCGCTTCTGGCGCAACGTCCGGACCCACACCCTGCACGACCCGGTCGCCTACAAGCGGCGCGAGGTCGGCCGCCACGTCCTCACCGGGGAACTCCCCGAGCCCACCTGGTACTCCTGACCGCCGCCCGGCGTGCCCGTCCCGCACGGGCACGCCGGCCCCTGCCCGCCATCACGAAACGAGGGCCCATGGCCACCGTCCTGTCCGTCTCGGGAAGCCCCTCCGCCACCTCCAGCACCGCCCGGCTGCTGCGCCACCTCGACGCGCGGCTCGCCGGCCGGGGCCACACGGTCGTGCCGCTCGACGTCCGCACGCTGCCCGCCGAAGCCCTGCTGCGCGCCGACGTCGGACACCCGGCGGTGGCCGGGGCCCTGGACCTGTTCGCGGCGGCCGACGGCGTCGTCATCGGCACGCCCGTCTACAAGGCCGCCTATTCGGGCCTGCTGAAGTCGCTCCTCGACCTGCTCCCGCAGTACGCCCTCGCGGGGAAGACCGTCCTGCCGCTGGCCACCGGCGGCAGCACCGCGCACGTCCTGGCCATCGACTACGCACTGCGCCCGGTGCTCAGCTCGATGGGCGCCGACCACATCACCCAGGGCTGGTTCGTCCTGGACCGGCACATCACGGTGTCCGCCGACGGGACCCTCACCGTCGACGCCGCCGACGCCGAGGCGCTCGGCGCGGTCGTCGACCAGTTCGCGGCCGCGCTCGAAACCCACGCACCGGTGGCTGTTCATGGCTGAGATCATCCGCGACGACGCCCAGGCACTGAAGAAGGCCGCCGAACTGGCCGCGGAATTCCGTGCGGGGGCCCCTCGGCGCGACGCCGAACGCCTGCTGCCCCGCGCCGAACTGGACAAGCTCTCCGCGTCCGGCCTGCTGGCCGTGACCGTCCCCGCGGACCACGGCGGCGCGGACGTCGGCGCGGTCACCCTCGCCCGGCTCTTCCGGCTGCTCGCCTCGGCCGACGCCAGTCTCGCGCAGATCCCGCAGAGCCACTTCGCGTACGTCAGCGTGATCCGCAGACAGGGCACACCGGAGCAACAGGCTTTCTTCTACCGCGAACTGCTGGCCGGCAAGCGTCTCGGCAACGCCCAGTCGGAGGCCGGAACCCGGCACGTCCAGGACATCCGCACCCGGCTGGAACCCGCCGCCGACGGCTCGTTCCTGCTGACCGGTGTGAAGCACTACGCGACCGGAGCCCTGTTCGCCGACTGGATCCCCGTGCTCGCCCTCGGCGCGGACGAGAAGCTGTATGTCGCCTACGTCCCGGCCGGCGCACCCGGCGTCACCGTCGTCGACGACTGGGACGGAATGGGCCAGCGCACCACGGCGAGCGGCACGGTGCGGCTGGAGGGAGTGCGGGTACCCGCCGACCGGGTCTTCGCCCACCATCTGACCTTCGAGGGACCCCAGTTGCACGGCGCGGTCGCGCAGTTGCTGCACGCCGCGATCGACGCGGGGATCGCGGCCGGGGCCCTGGCCGAAGCGGTGGACTTCGTCCGGACGAAGAGCCGCCCGTGGTTCGAGAGCGGGTACGGCACCGCGGCCGAGGACCCGCTGCTCATCCAGCGGTTCGGCGAACTGGACCTGCGGGTGCGGGCCGCCGACGCTCTCCTGGACACCGCTGCCCGGGCGGTGGACACCGCGCAGGCCACCCTGACCGACGAGACCGCCGCCGAGGCGTCCCTCGCCGTCGCCGCCGCCAAGGTGTACGCGGCGGGCGCCGCCGTCGAGGTCGCGGGAGCCCTCTTCGAGGTGGCCGGCACCCGCTCCGCCCTCGACTCGCTCAATCTGCACCGCCACTGGCGTGACGCCCGCACCCACACCCTCCACGACCCGCCCCGCTGGAAGATCCAGCACCTCGGCCGCCACGTCCTCAACGGCATCCGCCCGCCCCGCCACGGCCTGCTGTGACACCCCCGATCGGAGATCACCGGTGACTCTCACCTTCCACTGGTTCCTGCCCACCAACGGCGACAGCCGCCACGTCGTCGGGGGCGGCCACGGCACCCCCGTCACCGCGGCCGGCGGCGACCGGCCGCCCACCGTCCGCTACCTCGCCCAGATCGCCCGCGCCGCCGAGGCCCTCGGCTTCGAAGGGGTCCTGACCCCGACCGGAGCCTGGTGCGAGGACGCCTGGCTGACCACGGCCATGGT
>NZ_MAPV01000200.1:0-150 GCF_001700505.1 Streptomyces mutomycini | reverse complement strand
GCGCGCTACGCCCGCACCGGCGAGTTCCTGGAGATCGTCCGTGACCTGTGGGACGGCAGGACGGTGGACCTGAAGGGCGAGCACCTCACCGTCGAGGACGCCCGGCTCACCCGGGTTCCCGACCCGGTGCCCCAGGTGTACTTCGGAGGC
>NZ_MAPV01000020.1 GCF_001700505.1 Streptomyces mutomycini | reverse complement strand
CAGTCCAAGTACGACACGGCCATCGCCGGCGGCGGGCTGCCCGACGTGGGCGGCGTCGGCACCGCGTACCTGGCCAACATGGTGTCCCAGGAAGCCCTGGAGCCGATCAGCGACCGGCTGGACGAGTCGCCGCTGAAGGGCAAGCTCGTCGACAACATGGTCGAGAGCGTCAGAGCCGCGGCCGGCCGCGGCGACGACATGTACACCGTGCCCACCTCCGCGAACAACGGTGCGCTCTGGTACCGCACCGACCTGTTCGAGCAGGCCGGTCTGGACGCGCCGACCACCTGGCCGAAGTTCTACGAGGCCGCCGACAAGCTGACCGACGCGAAGAACAACAAGTTCGGCTACACCATCCGCGGCGGCGCGGGCTCCATCGCGCAGGCCCTGGACGCGATCTACGGCCAGACCGGGATCACGGAGTTCTGGGACGGCGGGAAGACGACCCTGAACGACCCGAGGAACGTCGCGGCCCTGGAGAAGTACGCCGCCCTCTTCAAGAAGACGACGCCGGCCGCCGACGTCAACAACGACTTCACCAAGATGGTCGCCCAGTGGGACACCGGCACCATCGGGATGCTCAGCCACAACCTGGGCTCCTACCAGGACCATCTGAAGGCGCTGGGCGAGGACAAGTTCGCCGGGATACCCGCCCCCATCGGGGAGGGCGGCACACGCGTCCAGGTCTCCAACCCCGTGGACGGCCTCGGCCTGTTCCGGTCCAGCAAGAACAAGAACGCGGCCTGGAAGTTCATCGAGTTCGCGGCCTCGCACGAGTCCAACAGCAAGTGGAACAAGTCCGCGGGTGCCATCCCGGCGAACACCGAAGCGGCCAAGGACCCGTGGATCAACGAGACCGAGCCGACCGCGCTCGCAGCGAAAGCCCTCACCGACGGCTCCACCAAGATCGTCGACCTGCCGTACTACCTGCCCGACTGGAACAACATCAGCAAGGCCGACAACGAGCCGGAGTTCCAGAAGCTGCTCCTCGGCAAGGTCACGGCCAAGGACTTCCTGGACAAGATCGCCGAAGAGCTCAACGCCTCCCAGAAGGAATGGAAGGAACTGGGCAACGGCTGACCCCGGCCGTCCCACTCCGGTCCCACCCCCATTGACCGGGGGGCCGGCGGCGGTCCGGGTCGCACCCCGCCGCCGGTCCCCCTTCTGCGCACCACCCCACGTTGTCCTCCGAGAGAGGCAGTCATCCCGTGTCACTCACCCGCAGACGGACGGCAGCCGCGCTCCTCGCGCTGCCCCTCGCCCTCAGCGCCACCCCCGCACTCGCGCAAGGCGGCGGTGGCGGGGGCAGGCCCCGGCCCCGGACACTCCACATCGCGGGCGACTCCACCGCGGCCCAGAAATACGCCGGAGCCGCGCCCGAGACCGGCTGGGGCATGGCACTGCCCTTCTTCCTCGGCCGTACGCTCGACGTCGCCAACCACGCCATGAACGGCCGGAGTTCGAAGAGCTTCATCGACGAGGGCCGCCTCGCCGTCCTCCTCGACGGCGTCCGCCCGGGCGATGTCGTCCTCATCCAGTTCGGGCACAACGACGAGAAGACCGAGGACCCCGCGCGGGGCACCGACCCGTACACCACCTACCAGGAATACCTGCGCCAGTACGTCAAGGGCGCCCGCGACCGGCGCGCGGAACCCGTGCTGATCACCCCGGTCGAGCGCCGGCGCTTCGACGGTGCCGGCACCGCGAAGCCCACCCACGGCGAATACCCCGCCGCGATGCGCGCACTGGCGGCCGAGGAGAGCGTGACCCTCCTCGACGTCCAGGCGCTCTCCCTCGCCCGCTGGCAGGAACTCGGCCCGGACGGGACCGAGGCGTACTTCAACTGGCTGGAGCCCGGCGAGTCGCCGAACTACCCCGACGGCAAGCAGGACAACACCCACTTCCGGCCGGACGGAGCCGTCGACGTGGCCAGGACGACCGCCCGCGCCCTGCTGCACGAACGCGTGCTCGCCCCGCGCGACCTGCGCCGCCTCGACGAGCCGGTGCCCGGGTCGTGGATCACCTGGCCGCAGGCCTGATCCGAGCCCGACCCGTTCTTCTCCTCCCTCTTCCCGCGTACGACAGTTAGGGATCCGCCATGCCCGCACGCATGAGACATGTCCGCGCCATCGCCGTCGTGATGGGCTGCGCCTCGCTGGCCCTCGCCGTGACCCTCCCCGCCCAGGCCGCCTCCCACCACGGCAGGGGCCCCGAGCGCGCCGTACTGCCGGCGGGCGACGGCTGGGCCGCCGCCGAGGGTTCCACCACCGGCGGCGCCGGAGCCACGCCCGACCACGTCTACACCGTGTCCAACCGGGCCGAGCTCATCGCCGCCTTCGAGGACGCGGGCGACGCGCCGAAGATCGTCAGGATCGACGGCACCGTCCACGGCAACTCCGACGCCGCCGGCACCCCGATCGGCTGCGAGGCGTACCAGCAGGACGGCTACACCCTGGAGAAGTACCTCGCCGCCTACGACCCGGCCGTCTGGGGCACGGACGAGGTCCCGGCAGGCCCGCTGGAGGACGCCCGCGCAGCGTCCGCGAAACTGCAGGCGGCCGCGGTCAACGTGAACGTCCCGTCCAACACCACGCTCGTCGGCGTCGGCAAGGACGCCACGGTCATCGGCGCCGGCCTCCAGGTGAAGAACGTCTCCAACGTCATCGTCCGCAACATCTCGTTCGAGGACACCTACGACTGCTTCCCCCAGTGGGACCCCACCGACGGTGACAACGGCGCCTGGAACTCCGAGTACGACAACCTCGTCGTGTACGGCTCCAGCCACGTCTGGGTCGACCACAACACCTTCGGCGACGGCGACCGCCCCGACGCCGACCAGCCCCACTACTTCGGGCAGGTGTACCAGCAGCACGACGGACTCTTCGACATCGTGCGCGGCGCCGACCTCGTCACCGTGTCGTGGAACGTCCTCGAGGACCACGACAAGACCATGCTCATAGGCAACAGCGACGGCGCCGGGGCGAGCGACCGGGGCAAGCTCCGTGTGACGCTGCACCACAACCTCTTCAAGGACGTGAAGGAGCGCGCTCCCCGCGTCCGCTTCGGCCAGGTCGACTCCTACAACAACCACTTCGTCGCCACCGAGGGCGCCGCCTACGGATACACGTACGGCATCGGCGCCGAGTCCAGGCTCGTCGCGGAGCACAACGCGTTCACCGTCCCCAAGGGCTTCGACAAGGCGACCATCCTCAAGAAGTGGTCCGAGTCCTCCCTCACGGCGGAGAACAACTACGTCAACGGACGGAAGACCGACCTGATCGCCGTGCACAACGCGGGCGTGCCCGCCGAGCAGCTCACCGAGGGCGCCGGCTGGACCCCGACGCTCCGCACCGAGGTCAGCCACCCGATCGTCGTCCCGCTGCTGGTGGGCCTCGGCGCGGGCGCCGGCAGGCCGTCGATCCGCTGACCCCACCCCGAGACCGGCCGGAGCGGCACCGCACCCTTCCACCACCCCGGAAGGCGCCGCTCCGGCCCGCCCCGTTTCCGTAAGGAGTACCACCATGCCCAGCAGACGCAGTGCGCTGACCCTGCTCGCGGGTGCGGGCGCAGCCCTCGCCCTCGGCACACCCGCCGCCCACGCCCGGCCCGCCGACCCGCGCCCCTTCGGCCGCTACGGCTCGCCGTCCCGGCGGCTCGACGCCCTGACGCTGTACGTCGACCCGCACGGCAGGGGCGACCACACCGACGTGCGGTCCGCCGTGGAGGCCGCGTCAGGCACCGGCCACACCCTGGTGCTCGCCCCCGCCACCTACCGGGGCACGGTCCTCGTCACGGCCGCCCGGGCCGGGCTCACACTGATCGGCGCGAGCGGCGACCCCCGGGACACCGTCATCGTCCACGACAACGCGGCCGGCACGCCCAAGCCCGACGGCTCCGGCACCTACGGCACCAGCGGATCGGCGACCGTCACCGTCCAGGCCGCCGGCTTCACCGCCCGCGACGTGACCTTCGCCAACGACTGGCTGCGCTCCGACAATCCGGAGTACACCGGCACCCAGGCCGTCGCGATCAAGGTGCAGGGCGACCGCTCGGCGTTCTACGGCTGCCGCTTCCTCGGCCACCAGGACACCCTGTACGCCGACTCCCCCGCCCTCACCGCCTTCGCCCGCCAGTACTACCGCGACTGCTACGTGGAAGGGGACGTCGACTTCGTCTTCGGCCGCGCCACCGCCGTCTACGACCGCTGCCACTTCCGCACCCTGGACCGCACCGACCTGGCCTCGGCCCCGTACGGTTTCGTCTTCGCGCCCAGCACCGCCGGAGCCAACCCTCGCGGCTACCTGGTCCTGCGCTCCCGGATCACCAGCACCGCCCCCGACGCCCACTACAAGCTGGCGCGCCCCTGGGTGCCCTCCTCGGACCTCACCGCACACCCGATGCTGACCGTCCGCGACAGCCACCTCGGCGCGGGCATCGACGCGGTCGCGCCGTACGGCACGATGTCCGCGGGCTTCCCCTGGCAGGACCAGCGCTTCGCCGAACACCGCAACACCGGCCCGGGCGCGCGCGTCACCATCCCCGCCAACCGTCCGCAGCTGACCGCGTCCGAGGCCCGTGCGCACACGCCGGCGGCCTGGCTGGGCGACTGGCATCCCCACGCGTGACCCTGGGCCTCACCCCGGGAGTGCTCCCCGCCTTCCACGAGCGGCTCAGGGACGAACCCACCTTCCCGCTCTCCTGGGAGAGGTCCACGGCCCGCGACTTCGCGACAGGCATGACATGAGGGCGCGGACACACCAGTGTCCGCGCCCTCGGCGCCGCCGGCCCCCACCTCGGCCAGGGCGACGGCATCCGGGCGTGAGGCTCCGGACCGCTGCTCGCGGACTCGGTCCACGGCGCGTCCAGGTCTACGGCGCGTCCACCAAGGTGCGGCCGTCGGCCGGAGTGAGCCGGGCCAGGCCGTTGGCGTAGGCGGACTCGACGCGTGCTCGTTCAGCCGTGTTCGGGACCGCGTTCCTGCAACTGGTGCCCGCGCTCGACCCGGACATCAGCTGCGAGCACGGGCCGGGCTTGGTGTCGGGCAGGCCCAGACTGTGTCCGATCTCGTGGGCGGCGATGCGGGTCTTGTCATGGCCCTGGGACACCGCCTGGCTGCCGAGTTCGACGCGCACCTGGCCCCCCGGCCGCACCGGTCCGAGTGTCGCCTGCGGCCAGCCGCTGGTGGCGACGATCTGGATCTCGGCCCGGGTGCCGGGCGCGGCCTCGACCAGCCTGACATTGCTGACGTTCTGGTTCCACGAGGCGACTCCGGCGGTGACCGCCGCTTCCCAGCCGCCTGCCCGGCTGTCGTCGTAGCGGAGTGTCACGACCGCTGCCGCGTTCTTCGCCGGGGTCGCGGCCGGATTCGGTGCGGGCGCGGCGTTCGCCGCTGCCGCTGCGGCCAGGGTGGCCGCGGCGGCGGTGCCGACTGCCTTCAGCCATAAGGAGTGTGGCATTGCTGTCCCTTCACTCGTGGGGGACTCGGCTCGGCTCGGAACCGAGAGCGGGGGAGGAGGACCGCTTCGGCGGGGTGGCCGGTCGCGGTCCTCACGGGGCCTCAGTTCTATGCCCCACACCCCCTGTTCGCCATGCCCCTGTCATCAAAGAAGGCCGGAAACGAGCGGGGAGGGGGAGCTGGGCGGCCGCGACCGCCGGTGTGGCACTCCTGATGCAAGTAAGCCAAACCAAACAGGTAATGGTGTCTCTTGTTCAGCGTGATCTGGCGAGGAACCCCAAGGCATCGGCTCCCGCGAGTGCGAGCGACAGGTCACCCTGGTCCCCTCGGAGGCATCGGCACAGCAGGCGACTGCCATGACCAGTACCGGCCCATGGGGCCGCTCGATCGGTCCTGTCCCGATGGGCGGAGCCGTGTCGAGGGGCGCGCCTCGACCTCCCCAGGTTTCGGCGCGCCCTCTCACTCCTGCCCTGCCTGATCCGAGCGGAAGACCTCAGCCGTAGCTGAGGTCCGACGCGGTGTAGCGGCAGTACGTGCCGTCCGGGCCGCTGCCCGTCTCCTTCGGTTCGGCACCGGTGTTGTTGCCGGTGTAGCGGATGCACGGCTTGATCTTCTTGCTGCTGTCACCGTGGATCCGCACCGAACGCAGCGCGGCGGTGTCCCCGTAGTTGGTGTTGATGCCGACCAGGGACTTGCCCGGCGCCGTGATGTCGACGTCGTTCACTATGATGTCGCGCTTGTACTGCTTGGAGCAGTTGCCGCAGGACCGGACGAGCTTGCCGAAGTCCGCGACCTGGAACTTCGTGATGACCAGCTTGCCCGCGCCGTTGAACTGGAAGACCTTGTCGGAGGCCTTCCTGGCGCCGCCGCCGTACACCGTGTAGACGGAGCCGGTCGACGTGCCCTTGAAGGACGCGGCGTCCTCGCCGACGTCCTCCCACCAGACGTTCTGGATCGTGCAACTGCCGGAGCAGTGGACGCCGTCGGCGGCGGGCGAGCCCAGGATGACGTTCTTGAGCGTCGCCCCGTCGGCCAGCTTGAAGATCGGGTCCTGGCCCTCGTCCTGGCCGTCCCCGCCGAGATCACCGCTCCCGTAGAAGCGCTTCAGCGATCCGTCGTACGTGCCCGAGACCGCGATGGTCTTCGAGACGGCCTGGGTGCCGGTGGCACTGGGCCAGGCGGGTACCGCCGCAGCCGCCGCGCCCGCCGGCTGCAGCATCACGTTGGTGGCCAGAGCGGCGCCGGTGAGACCCAGGGCGGCTGTGAGGGCGGCCGCCATACGGCGCCTGCCGGGCCTGCGCCTGTGCGTGTGCGCTCGTTCGCTCATGTTCGTCGGTCCGTTTCCTAGGGGGTGGGGGAGTGTGTCGCGCTCTAGGGTCGCCACCGGCCCGGAAAGGGTTGCCGTGTTCCTGATCTTTTTCTCCGCGGCCCGATCCGCGCCGCCGCCCGCCGCACGAAACGCCCCCGTGCGCGCGGTGCGCTCAGCGCGTCTCCCTGAAGCCGCCGCCCACCGAGGTCTGTTCGCCCGCTGCCCGGGCACGTGCCGTGTAGTCGTCCCGCCCTGTGTCCCGCTCTCCCTCGGCGTGGTTGTACTGCCCCGCGAAGGTGTGCGTACCGGCCGGCACGCTCCGTCCCTGTTTCAGGCTCCAGCGGTAGACGAGGAAGCCGTCCTCCTCGCGTGCCGACACCGCGAAGTCCCGCTCGGGCAGGGAACGCCAGGAGCCGGTGGTGTTCACCCCGCCGGTCAGCGCGATCCGGAGCTCGACGGTGAGCGCGGACAGCGGCCGGGTGGTCCTGACCGTCACCTCGCTCTGCGCCCAGTAGCTGTTGCTGTTCGGATTCAGCGAACCGTCCGACCACAGCGGGGCCTTGTGGGCAGGCAGCGCACCGCCCCGTCCCGGGGACGGTGACGCCGGTCCGGCAGCCACCCGCTGCCCGCCCTCCGGCTCCTGGCCGCCCGCCGACGTGACCGCGAAGGCACCGGCCGTCAGCACCCCGCACACCGCCGCCGTCGCGCCGGCGATCCGCAGCCACGGCATCATCGGGCGAGGGGCGCGCACGGGACGGGCCGGCGGCTCCTGTGCCATGCCGCGCTCGATCCGGGCCAGCATCCGCGCACGGTCGGGGCGGTGCGAAGCGGCAGCCGTGCGCAGCCGCTCCCGCAGGTCCTCGTTCATCACTGCCTCTCCGTGGTGCGCTGCCCGGCGGCCGCCACCTGTACCTGGGCCGCCGGCGTCTCGGGACCCAGCAGCCGCTGGAGTTCCGCCACACCGCGCGAGGTCTGGCTCTTCACCGTACCCACCGAGACCCCGAGGACCAGAGCGGTGTCACGTTCGGACAGGTCGAAGGCGTGCCGCAGCACCACGCACGCGCGCTTGCGGAACGGCAGCCGGCGCAGGGCACCCTGGACGTCGACCACGGCCGAGACGTCGGGTCCGTCCGCCGCATAGCCGTCCCCGGCCCCGCGGGGCGCCCAGAACAGCGCGATCCTCCGGCGCTCACGCACCGCGCTGCGGATGCGCGTACGGGCGAGGTTGGCGACGACGCCCCTCGCGTACGCCGCCGGGTGGTCGGCCCCCCTGACACGGTCCCAGCGGTGCCAGAGCGCCATGAGCGCGTCGGCGGCCAGGTCGTCCGCCGCATCGGCCTCGCCCGTCAGCAGATGGGCGAGCCGGGCGAGTTCGGCGTAGTGCGCCTCGAAGAACGCACGGAACTCGGCGGCAGCAGCATCATCCACGACTGTGCCCACGGGAACCTCTTCTCTGCACGGGAGCCCTGCGCGCTCGAACGGGTTGTGTACGTTCCCAACTTCGTTCGCGGGGCGAGAGCGTACCAACGCGCACCCCGGAAGCGCTTCGACGTGGTGCGCCTCCCAGTAAGGCGTAACGCGCCGAGAACGTGAACCCCTGGTGCCGAAAGAACCGTTCCGTTCACGCGGTCCCCGGCTTCGCGAGCCACCGGGTGCGCAGCGCCGTACGGGCGGCGATCACCTCGAAGCCGGCGTCGTGATGCAGGAGCGTGAGGTCTGCCGATTCGGCGACCGCGGCCATCACGAGCCCGATCGAAGAGGTGGTGCAGCCGTTCCTGCCCGGCCGGCCGGCCGGCCGGTTCGCACCGCTTCCCGCTTCCCGCTCCTCAGCGCCCCAGGGCCGCCTTCATCATCTTCTGCGCGATCGGCGCGGCCAGGCCGTTGCCGCTGACCTCTGAGCGGGCCGCCCCGGAGTCCTCGACGACCACCGCGACCGCGACCTGCTTGCCGGTGGAGTCGTCCTTCGCGTACGAGGTGAACCAGGCGTACGGGGTGTTGCTGTTGTCCACGCCGTTCTGCGCGGTGCCCGTCTTGCCGCCCACCTCGGCGCCGTCGATCCGCGCGTTGCTGCCCGTCCCCTCGTCCACGACGGTGACCATCGCGCTGCGCAGCTGCTCGGCCGTCGACTCCTTCACGACCCGCTCGGTGTCGTTGTCCGGGTACTCCTGGAGCGTCGAGCCGTCGGAGCCGGTCACCTTCGCGACCATGTGCGGTGAGGCCAGCTCACCGCCGTTGGCCAGGGCGGCCGAGACCATGGCCATCTGCATCGGCGTCGCGGTCACCTCGAACTGGCCGATGCCGGTCAGCGCGGTCTGCGCCTTGTCCATGCCGGTCGGGTACACGCTCTCGGACGCCCGCACCGGCACGTCCAGCTCCGGAGTGTCGAAGCCGAAGGCGTCCGCCATCGCCTTCACCTTGTCCTGGCCGAGATCGGCCGCCACCTTCGCGAAGACGTTGTTGCAGGAGTACTGCAGCGCGGTGCGCAGCGTGGCGTCCTCGCAGGGGGCGGAGGGGTTCTCGTTGGACAGGACCGTGCTCGTGTTCGGCAGGGTGTACGGATCGGGGCTGTCCGTGGGCTCGTCGACCGAGCCGTACAGGCCGTTCTCCAGTGCCGCCGCGGCCACCACCAGCTTGAACGTCGAGGCGGGCGGCAGTGCCTGCCGCAGTGCCCGGTTGACCAGCGGCTTCTTCTCGTCGTCGAGCAGCTTCTGCCAGGCGTCCCCGTCCGACGTCCCGCTGATGGCGGAGGGGTCGTACGAGGGCGAGGACACCATTCCCAGGATCCGCCCGGTCTCCGGGTCCATCGCGACCGCCGCGCCCTGGTCGTCCCCGAGCGCCTCGTAGGCCGCCTTCTGCACATCCGGGTCGATCGTCGTCAGCACGTCGCCGGGGGCGGCCCGCTCGCCGGTGAGCAGATCGGTGGGGTTCTTCAGGCGGTCGTCGGTGCCGTCGAGGACATCGCTGTAGATGCCTTCGAGCTGGGTGGCGCCGTAGGCCTGCGAGTTGTAACCGGTGACCGACGCGTACAGATCGCCCTGGGTGTAGGTGCGCTTGTAGCGGAGGTCGTCGCCGTTCGTCTCCTTCGAACCGGTGACCGGGGAGCCGGCCACGATGATGTCACCGAGCGGCTGCGCGTACTGCGCGATCGTGTTCCGCCGGTTGTGTTCGTCGTCTGCGAGCGCCTTGGCCTCGTACGCCTGCACCCAGGTCGCCCGCACCAGCAGGGCGAGAACCATCAGCAGACAGAGGACCGAGGCGCGCCTGATCGTCTTGTTCATCCCACTGGAGGACGAACAGGGGCGCCGGGGACGTTCCCGTCCGTGTTCCTTCTCACCGTGTTCTCAGGGCGGGTCAGCCGGGCGTGATGAACCCCGACTCGTACGCCGCGATCACCGCCTGCGTACGGTCGCGGGCGCCCGTCTTCGCCAGGACCGCCGCCACGTGGGTCTTCGCCGTGGCCGGTCCCACGGCCAGCCGCCCCGCGATCCCGGCGTTGCTCAGGCCCGCCGCCATCAGCCTGAGCACCTCCGCCTCCCGCCCGGTCAGCCGCGCCACCCAGGCCGGCGCCGCGGCGGGCCGCCGACTCCCGTAGCCGGCGGCCAGGCGGCGCACCGCAGCGGGGAACAGCAGCGAGTCGCTGCGGGCCACCAGCCGCACCGCCTGGACCAGGTCCTCGGCCGCGGCCCTCTTCAGGAGGAAGCCCGCCGCTCCGGCGCGCAGGGCGTCGTACACGTAGGAGTCGTGCTCGAAGGTGGTGACGACGACGATCCGCGGCGGATCGTCCAGCGCGCCGAGGATCAGTTCGGTGGCGCGGATCCCGTCGGTCCCGGGCATGCGTACGTCCATCAGCACCACGTCGGGCCGCAGCTCGCGCACCACGGACAACGCCTCGGCGCCCGTGGCCGCCTCGCCGACGACCTCCAGGCCGTCCTCCGCGTCCAGGATCACCCGCAGTGCCGTGCGGACCATGCGTTCGTCGTCGGCGAGGACGATGCGGACCGTGCCGTCGCTCATCGGTGCTCCTGTCCGGGGCGGTGCAGGGGGAGGCGGGCGGTGAGCCGCCATACGCCGTCGGGGCGCGGTCCCGATTGTGCGCTGCCGCCCAGCAGCGCGGCCCGCTCGGCGATGCCGCGCAGTCCGCGCCCGCCTCCGGGGCGGACCGCCGCCTTACGGGCGGGCAGCGGACTGTCCATCGTGAGCCCCAGTCCGCGCTCGTCCACCGTGATCCGGAGATCCGCCCGGGCGCCGCTGCCGCCGTGCCGCAGCGCGTTGCTCAGCCCCTCCTGGACGATCCGGTACGCCTCCCTGGACACGGCCCGCGGCACCAGCTCCGGTTCCCCCTCCGCCGCGTACGACACGGGGATCCCGCAGTGTGCCAGCAGCCCGTCCAGCGCGTCGAGGGCGGGGCCGGGCGCTTCGTCCCCGTACGCGTGGTCCTCGTCCTGCCGCAACATGCCCAGTACGGCGTCGAGTTCACCGACCGTGCGGCGGGTCGTCCCCTCGATGGCCGTCAACGCCTCCCGTACGAAGGCGGGGTCGCTGTCCAGCACCCTGCGGGCCGCACCCGCCTGGAGCGTGACCGCGCTCAGCGCATGGCCCACCGAGTCGTGCAACTCCCGGGCGAGCCGGTTGCGTACGGCCAGACCGGCCGCACGGCGCTCCGCGACGGCCAGCCGGTCCTCCGGCGTGGGCCCCAGCAGGGACGGTGCCCGGCCGGCCAGCACCGCTCCGGCCGCGGCCGCGCAGGCGGCGAGCGCCGCCAGCATCGCGAGACCGGCGAACGGTGCCACGGCGAGGATCCAGGGCCGGTCCAGCGCGTCGGGCGGAGCCAGCGTCCGCGACTCCCGCACCGTCCTGGAGAACGGCAGCATCATCAGGCCCACCGCGAACGGGGGCAGCGCGAGCGTCAGCCCGCTGATGACACCGCCGAGCGCCACATGCAGGGTGAACCAGCCCGCGGTCCTGACCCGTGCCTGCCGGGTCTTCGGCCGGCCGTCGGCGAGCACCCCTGCCGGGATCCCGCACAGGGCGCGGGCCGCCGACGCCGACAGCGGTCGCACGAGCGGGAAGAGGCCGGTGACCGCGGCCATCGGCAGCGCGAACGCGAACGCGGTGAGCTGGTCGGCGGGCGCGGAGAAGACATCGGCTCCGGGGTGGAACGAGCCGACGATCACCGTGCCGACCAGGAAGTACGGCATCAGCAGCGCGCCGCCGATGATCAGGTGCAGCCAGCGCAGCCGGGCCCTGCGGCCGAGGAGCAGGGTCACGCGCGTGGCCCTGCCGTCCCCGCAGCGGCCGCGCGCTCCGCGAAGAAGTACGCGCCCAGGGTGACGACGAGCATCCCGACCAGCATCTGCACAGCGTAGGTCAGGCCCATCGCGGTCGTGGGCCGGTCCGCCGCCTCCGCGACGCCGGCCAGCGAGGCGACGCTCATCCATCCGCCCGAGCAGGCCACCGCCCCCGATCCGCCCCAGGCCAGGACGAGCGGCACCTTGAGGGAGAGGCCGCCGGAGCGGCGGAAGGCGAGCAGCAGCACCCCCGCGACCGCGGCGGCGACGAAGAGGGCGTCGAGCGCCTGGAGCGCGTGGAAGTCGTCGGTACGTTCCGTCGTCCCGGTCCCGTTGAGGCCCGCGGCCGAACCCGCGGCCCAGAGCAGGTGCATCGTGGCGGGCACGACGGCGAGCAGTGAGGCGGCGACGGCGGCCGCACGGAGGGCGGGGCCGGTGGGGCTCGCGGGCAGGTCGCGCAGGGCGCCCTGCCAGAGGTGTCCCCAGCGGTCCCGCGCGTACAGGGCGAACAACGCGCCCAGGGCCAGGCCCTGGACGACGAAACCGGGGTAGACGAGGGCGAAGACCCAGTCGTCGAGGAAGGACCGCGAATCGGCGGAGGCCGGACTCCTGCCGGTGACGGCGGCGACCAGCAACTGCACCGGGAGGCCGGCCATGATCGGCAGCAGCAGCCCGCTCGCCACCCACATCGGCAGGGCGAGCGTCCAGGCCCGGACGCGCCGGCCCCATGCCTGGGTGAGCAGCAGGGCCAGGACGATCACGGCACCGTCCATCAGGACCGTCCCGCCGTTGACCACCGCCATCGTGGTGCGGTGGTCGAGCAGCGGGCTGCCGTCCGGGATGCCGACCTGACTGCCCGCGGTCCAGGCGACCTTGAGCGACAGATAGGGCAGGCAGGAGACGATCGCGAGGACGCGGAGCAGGACACGGGCCCGGCCGTTGCGGACGGCCGGCGGGGTGCCGGTGGTGCGGGGTGCGAGCGGTGTCTGTGTCATGCCGCCCACGCTTCCGCGTGGAGTCCGCCCGCACCTCATGCGCTACGACGATCCGCCTCCGCCGCACGGCGGAGAGCCCTCTCAACCTCCCGGACCACCCCGCCGGGCCCTCAGAGCCTGCGGGTCGCGAGGGTGAGCCGGTCGCGGGCGTCGAACAGGGCGTCCTTGACCATCTGCTCGTGAGCCGGCGTGAGCCGGGCGACCGGCACCGAGCAGCTGATCGCGTCGCGCGCCGGAGTGCGGTACGGGATCGCGACGCCGAAGCAGCGCAGCCCCAGGGTGTTCTCCTCGCGGTCCACGGCGTACCCCTGCTCGCGGATGGCGTGCAGTTCCTCGATCAGCCTCTCGCGGTCGGTGAGGGTGTGCTCCGTCAGCGCCGGCAGCGTCTCGGGCAGCATCTTGCGGACCTGCTCGTCGCTGTGGGTCGCCAGCAGCGCCTTGCCGAGCGAGGTGGAGTGCGCGGGCAGCCGGCGGCCGACCCGGGTGAAGGGGCGCAGATAGTGCTGGGACTGCCGGGTCGCGAGGTAGACCACGTTCGTCCCGTCCAGCCTGGCCATGTGGATGGTCTCCGTGGTGTCGTCGGAGAGCCGGTCCAGGGTGGGCCGGGCGGCGGCGACGACCTCGTCGCCGTCGATGTACGAGGTGCCGACCAGCAGAGCGCGCACACCGATGCCGTAGCGCGTGCCCGTGGCGTCGGTCTCCACCCAGCCGAGCTCCACCAGCGTGCGCAGCAGCATGTAGAGGCTGGACTTGGGGTAGCCGACGGCCTCCTGCACGGCGGCCAGCGAGTGCATACCGGGCCGCCCCGCGAAGTATTCGAGGAGTTCCACCGTCCGTACAGCGGACTTGACCTGCGCCCCACCGGACTCGCCAACCGACATCCCTGATGCCCCTTCCAGCCTTCTTGTCCGACCTTGCGACTTCTTGCCAACACCGAGCGCCCGGAAATAGAGTTCCCGTGTATTCACGATCAGGAACTCTGTTCAGAATACCGAACAACATCTCCTGTGTGGCAGTGGACCGGAAAGGAAACACGGTGGCAGCAGCACCAGTCTGGAGCGTCGACCCCCGAACCGGGAACCCGCGTGAGCAGGTTGCGGTGGAGGCTACAGCGGAGGAGGTCGACCGCGCGGTCCGGGCGGCGCACGCCGCTCGCGGGGCGCTGGCCGACCGCACCGTACGTGCCGCGTTCCTCCGTACCGCGGCCGACCTGCTCGCCGGGGCGCAGGAGCACGTCATCGAGGCGGCCGACGCGGAGACCGCGCTCGGCCCGGCCCGGCTGACCGGTGAACTCGCCCGCACGGCAGCCCAGTTGCGGGCCTTCGCGGAGGTCGTCGACGAGGGTGCCTACCTCGACATCCACATCGACCACGAGGACGGCAGCCGGACCCCGCCCTGGCCCGACCTGCGCCGCTACAAGATCCCGCTCGGTGTCGTCGCCGTCTACGCGGCCAGCAACTTCCCGCTCGCCTTCTCCGTCCCCGGCGGCGACACCGCGAGCGCGCTGGCCGCGGGCTGCCCGGTCGTCGTCAAGGCGCACCCCGACCACCCCGCGACCTCGGAGATCTGTGCCTCGCTCCTGCGCAGGGCGGCGGCGCGGCACGGCCTGCCCGAGGACGTCCTGACCGTGGTCCACGGCTTCGAGGCGGGTGTCGAGCTGGTGAAGCACCCGCTGGTCTCCGCCGCCGGTTTCACCGGCTCGATCCGCGGCGGCCGCGCCCTGTTCGACGCCGCGGCCGCCCGGCCGACGCCGATCCCCTTCCACGGCGAGCTCGGTTCGCTCAACCCCGTCGTCGTCACCGAGGCGGCTGCCGCCGAGCGCGGCGAGCAGATCGGTGCCGGGCTCGGCGGCTCGATGACCATGGGCGCCGGGCAGTTCTGCACCAAGCCCGGCTTCGTGTTCGCCCCGTCAGGCGAGGCGGGCGACCAGCTGCTGAAGGCGCTCACCGAGACGGTGAGCGGTACGGGCGCCGGGGTCATGCTCGACCACCGGATGCGCGACGCCTTCGTCCACGGCGTGGCCGAACGGGCCGCGCTCCCGGACGTGGAGGCCCCGGTCACCCCGGGCGCCGGAGGCGAGCACACGGTCTCCGCCGGCTTCCTCACCGTGCCGGCGCGGCGGCTGGTCCAGGAGGGACCGCACGACGCGCTCCTGGAGGAGTGCTTCGGCCCGGTCACCGTGGTCGCACGCTACGACTCACCGGACGAGATCACCGCCGTGCTGTCCCGCCTGCCGGGGAACCTCACCGCCACCCTCCAGATCGCCACGGAGGAGGCCGACGGCAGCGCCGCCGGACTGCTGGCCGAGCTCACCCCCGTCGCCGGACGCGTCCTGGTCAACGGCTGGCCGACCGGTGTCGCCGTCGCCCCCGCCCAGCACCACGGCGGCCCCTACCCGGCCACCACCTCCACCTCCACCTCGGTCGGCGCCACCGCGATCGAGCGCTGGCTGCGCCCCGTCAGCTACCAGTCGACGCCCGAGGCCCTGCTGCCGCCGGAGCTCCGCGAGGACAACCCGCAGAACCTTCCGCGCCGGGTCGACGGGCGCCGCTCATGACGGCGGTACGGCTGCCCGAGCTCCCCTTCGCCCTGGAGCCCTTCGGGCCCGACGGCGACTGGGCGTACGGCGACGGTGTGCTGACCGGCTCGGCGGGTGCGAAGCAGGACCGCTTCGTCCCGCCGGGCGGCGACGCCCTGGAGCCGGCCACCGACGCGCCGCGGCTGCTTGGCGCGGCGCCGGAGGGTGACTTCCAGCTGATCGCCCGCGTGAAGGTCGGCTTCGCCGCCGCCTTCGACGCGGGGGTGCTCTACCTCCACGTCGGGGAGCGGGAGTGGGCGAAGCTCTGCCTGGAGCTCTCCCCGGAACTCCCGACGGTCTGCACCGTGGTCACCCGGGGCCAGTCCGACGACGTGAACTCCGCCGTCGTGGAGGGCGACAGCTGCTGGCTGCGGCTCAGCCGCACCGGCGGAGCCTTCGCCTTCCACGCTTCGGCGGACGGCGAACGGTGGACCTTCGTCAGGCTGTTCACCCTCGGCACGGAGCAGGAGCGGGCTGCCGCCCGCATCGGCTTCCTCGTCCAGTCACCGACCGGCGACGGCTGCACCGCCTCGTTCGACCGGATCGCCTTTCGCCCCACCGCCCCGGGCGACCTGCGCGACGGCAGCTGACGGACCGCGCGTACGAGCACGAAGGGCCCGGATCCGAGAGGATTCCGGGTCCTTCGTCCGTGGTGCCCCGGCCCGGCCGTGTGTGCCCGGTGTCCACCTGTCCGTCACCTGCTGTCCGTCACCTGGCAAGGGCCGCGAGAAGAGTGCCCGAGCTTCCCGGTCCCGATCTTCGTAGCCTTCGTCGCGACCTCCGAACCGTGCTTCCGTTCCTGTGGCGTCGACCCGGCCGCGCACCTCTTGGCCGGCGCGCTCCGTGGCCGGGGCCGGATCCTGTCGCCGGCCTGTGACCTTGCCCTGAGAGGCTCCTCCTGAACCAGGGATTTCTGTGGAAGGTCGGAGGAAGGGCGGCATGGTGACGGCACCCGAACACTTCTGGAGTCCGCGACTGCGGCGGACACTCGCAGGCGACTGCCCGGCTCCGGTGCTCCTCCTCGTCGAGGGTCTCGCCGGTACCGGCAAGACCGGCGTGGTCCAGGACGTCGTCGTGCTGGCGGAGGCCGCCGGGGCCGGCTGTCTGCGACTGGTGTGCGGCGAGCCGGCCGCACCCCTGGAGCTGCCCGGGGAAGGGCCGGTCCTGATCGCGGTGGAGGACGTCCACCGGGCCGACGCCGGGGAACTCGGCATGATCCGCCGGCTCCTGGAACGTCCGCGGCCCGGCATGGCGTTCGTCCTCACCTACCGACCCGAGGAACTCGCGGACTCCGGGCTGCCGCTGGGCACCCCGCCGCCGCGCTACCCCCCGGCGATGACCGTTCTGCGGCACCGGATCCGGCCGTGGAACACCGAGGAGGTCCGACGGGTCACGGCCGAGGCGCTCGGTGAGCGATGCGCCGACGAGACGGTGGCACGACTACACGAACGCTCCGGTGGCGTGGCCCAGGTGGTGGCCGATCTGCTGACGGTGCTGCGGGACAGCACCGGGCAGCGGTGCACGGCGGCCGACGTCGACGCCGCGGGAGTGCCCGTCCGGCTGGCCGACCTGAGTCTGGGCAGGACTGCCGGCCTGCAGCCGGAGCACCGGCCGATCGTGTGGGCCGCTGCCGTCCTGGGTGAGCCGGCGAGCCGCGACGACCTGGTCGCCGTCTCCGGACTCGGCCGTGCCGTCGGCAGGGAGGCGCTGCTCGCCGCACTGGCCGGCGCGGCACTCGCCGAGTCGGCGGAGGGCTACGGCATACCCGTGCCGCTCGCGGGCACGGCCGTGTACGAATCGGTGCCCGGGCCCGTACGACAGGAGCTGCACTCACGGGCGGCGGAGGTGCTCGGACACCGCCGGCCCGTCCCCTGGGCGGCACTGGCCAGGCACCGCAGAGCCGGCGGACGGATACGCGGCTGGCTGCGCGCCGTCGAACAGGCCGCGCGGGAAGCCGCGGACTCGGGGCGGCACCAGGAGGCGAGCAGCCTGCTCGAGGACACCCTCGCGTCCCCGGCCGTACCACCGGGGACGCGGGCCCGGCTCGCCCCGATACTGGCGCGCAGCGCCGTTGTCGGACTGCGCTCCGACCAGACCGTCAGGGTGCTGACCCAGATCGTCGACGACGCCGCTCTCCCCGCCGCCGTGCGGGGCGAGCTCCGGCTCGACCTGGGACTGCTGCTGTGCAACCAGGTGGGTATGACCGAAAGGGGCTGGCAGGAGCTGGAGCGGGCAGCCGCGGAGCTGCGGGAGGACCGGCCCGACCTCTCCGCCCGGGCCATGTCGGCCCTGGTCATGCCCCACTGGCCCAGGTACCCGGTCGACGTCCACCAGGGGTGGCTGCAGGAGGCGGCCGCAACGGCTGAGGAGAGCGGCGACGACGCGGCACGTTCCGCGGTCGCCGCGAACCGTGTCAGCCTCGCCATGAGCTGCGGGGACCCGCGGGCCTGGGAGCTCGCCGGCGCGCTGCCCACGGACACGACCGACCCCCGGTCCCGGCTGCACGCGGCCCGCGGACTGTGCAACGCCGCAGACGCCGCGGTGTGGCTCGGACACCCGGAACGGGCACAGCACCTGCTCACCGAGGGGATCGCACTGTCCAACAAGAGTGGCGCCCCGTACACCGAACACACGGCGCTCGGCACCCGGCTGCGGCTCGAATGGGTCACCGGGCGCTGGGCCGGTCTGGACAACCGGTGCGAGGACTTCGTGGCCTCCACCGCGGCCATGCCGGTGATCAGCGCTGATGCCCGCCTCGTACGCGGGCTGCTCGCGCTGGCCGGCGGGGAGTGGGACGCGGCGCATTCGTGGCTGGCCGGTGGCGATTCCGCGCCCCGCGACGAGACCGCGCCGCCGCTCGCCGCCGCCACCTCAGGTGGTCTGATCCGGCTGGCCCTGGCCCGCCAGGAACTGCCGGCCGCGGCCCAGGAGGCACGCGAAGCGTGGGCGAGAGCGCGGCAGAAGGGAATCTGGGCGTGGGCGGCCGACCTGGCGCCCTGGGCCGTCGAGGCACTCGCCCGCTCGGGTGCCCCGGAGGAGGCGCGGCACATGATCGCCGAGTTCACCGCGGGGCTGGAGAGCCGTGACGCCCCCCTGGCCGTAGGGGCGTTGCTCTGGAGCCGTGCCGCCCTCGCGGAGGCGGAGGGCCGGCTGTCGGACGCCGTCCCCCTGTACGGGGAGGCGGCCGCCGCCTACGCGTCGGTGCCGAGCCCGTACTTCCAGGCACTGACCTCGGAGGCCGCGGGCCGTTGCGCCCTGGCAGGTACCGGCGCGGACGACCTGGCCGGGGAGGCGCCGTGGGCCGTGGCGGACCTGATCGCCTGCACACGGCAGTTCACCGAGCTCGGGGCGGTGTGGGACGCCGCGCGAACCCGTGCCCTGCTCCGCTCGCACCAGCCGGCCAAGGAGGCGGCGCGCCAGCCGGGCCGTCCCTCGTACGGCGACCGTCTCTCGCCGCGTGAGCGTGAGGTCGCCGAACTGGCCGGAACCGGTCTGACCAACCGGGAGATTGCGATGACGCTCCACCTCTCGCCGCGGACGGTCGAGCAGCACGTCGCACGGGCCATGCGCAAACTGGGCACGACATCGAGAAGGCGACTGGCGCAACTCATCGGCACATCGGTGTCGCCGGCCCCGTGAGCAAGCCCGCAAACGGTGGTTAACCGGACTCATGGCCCGGTGAGCAGGGGTTATTGACGTATCCGTAGCAGGGCCCGTCCGGATAGGCGCATCCACAATTCCGGCCGTAGGTTTCCTGCCAACCGGCCGCCGGGGTGCACTCACTGCGAAGAAGTGTGAGCGCCTCCGGGTGCTGGTGACATGCGCGGCCGGAAGGAGCCGTGTGCGGATGCCTCCGTCCCACTCGGCCGGCGGTGCCGCACCGTGCCCCCGGCATCCGGACACGAGCACCCCACCCCTTGGTGCTCGCGCCGGGATCCCTTCGGCCGCTGTGTGCGTATGGCCGCCCCCTTTCAGCCCTCCCATGTCCTGTACGCGGCCACAGGAATGCCCGGCTTGTCATGAACGTGACCTTTTTGGTTCCGTCGTGCCGCCGGGTCAGACCCTCGAAAGGCACTGCCTTGAACGGTTCCAAGCGCATGCGCATATCGCTTCTGGCGGCAACCGCCACCGCACTCCTGTGCACCGGCACCGCCACCTCGGTCGCCGCCCCGACCGCCCCCGACGCCCCCGCGGGGGCCCCGGC
>NZ_MAPV01000002.1 GCF_001700505.1 Streptomyces mutomycini | reverse complement strand
GGAAACACGAACACCGGAGCCACCGCACCATCAGCGACACCCCGCACCACACCCGGTGCGGAACGGCCCTCCACCAGGGCACCCAGCCCCGCCGCCAACTCCTCACGCCCACAGGCCGTCACCACCGCCCGGTGCTCGAACCGGGAACGGCTCAACGCCAACGCGTGCGCAAGATCCCGCACCGAAACACCCGGCGCCCCCGCCACCGACTCCGCCAGACGCGCCGCCTGATCCCGCAGCGCCCCCTCCGACTTGCCGGACAACACGAACGGCAGCACCACATCAGCCGGAAGCCCGGCCCCCACGGCCACTTCCTCGTCCGGCGCCTGCTCGAGAATCACGTGCGCGTTCGTACCGCTGATCCCGAACGACGACACAGCCGCGCGCCGGGCGTCACCCGTCTCGGGCCACGCCACCGACTCGGTCAGCAGCGAGACCGCCCCCGCCGACCAGTCCACCTGCGAGGACGGAGTGTCCACGTGCAGGGTCCGGGGCAGAACGCCGTGCCGCAGCGCCTGCACCATCTTGATGATCCCCGCCACGCCGGCCGCGGACTGCGAGTGGCCGATGTTCGACTTGACCGACCCGAGCAGCAGCGGCCGGTCAGCCGGCCGCTCGCGTCCGTACGTCGCCAGCAGTGCCTGTGCCTCGATGGGGTCACCCAGCTTGGTGCCGGTCCCATGCGCCTCCACCGCGTCCACCTGTGCCGGGGACAGCGCGGCGTTCGCCAGTGCCTGCCGGATCACGCTCTGCTGCGAAGGTCCGTTCGGTGCCGTCAGACCGTTCGACGCACCGTCCTGGTTCACCGCCGAGCCACGTACGACAGCGAGCACCCGGTGCCCGTTGCGACGGGCGTCGGAGAGCCGTTCCACGAGCACCATGCCGACGCCCTCGGACCATCCCGTGCCGTCCGCCGCATCCGCGAAGGCCTTGCAGCGGCCGTCGGCCGCCAGACCGCGCTGGCGGGAGAACTCCGCGAAGATGCCCGGGTTCGTCAGCACTGTCACTCCCCCGGCCAGGGCCATCGAGCATTCGCCCGAGCGCAGTGCCTGGGCCGCCAGGTGCAGGGCGACCAGCGAGGACGAGCACGCCGTGTCCACCGTGACGGCCGGCCCCTCGAAGCCGAAGGTGTAGGAGACGCGACCGGAGATGACACTGGTCGCGTTTCCGGTGAGCAGGTGGCCTTCGGTTCCCTCCGGCAGTCGCATCCCGGCCCCGTAGCCGGACGAGGCTGTTCCTGCGAAGACGCCGATGTGGTCGCCCCGCACGGACACGGGGTCGATACCGGCGTGCTCGAACGCCTCCCACGAGACTTCGAGCAGCAGGCGCTGCTGCGGGTCCATCGCCACGGCTTCCCGGGGCGAGATGCCGAAGAACGCGGGGTCGAACTCCGCTACCTCGTAGAGGAAGCCACCCTCCAGCGTCGTCGACGCGCCGTCCTCGCCGCCTGCCCCGTAGAGACTGTCCAGGTCCCACCCGCGGTCGGTCGGGAAACCGGATATCCCGTCCCCGTCCGTGGTGACCAGCCGCCACAGGTCGTCGGCGCTCGCCACCCCGCCGGCGTAGCGGCAGCTCATGCCGACGATCGCGATCGGGTCGTCCTCCGCCGCCTGGGCGGTCGGCAGGGCCACGGGGGCCTCGGGCTGTGTGCCCAGGACCTCTCCGAGTACGAAGTCGGACAGGGCCGTAGGAGTGGGGTAGTCGAAGATCAGTGTCGCGGGGAGCCGCAGGCCGGTGACCGCGTCCAGCCGGTTACGCAGTTCCACGGCGGTCAGCGAGTCGAAGCCCAGCTCCTTGAACGGCCGGTCGACGCCCACCGTTTCGGTACCGCTGTGACCGAGGACTGCCGCGACCTGGGCACGGACCACGTCCAGCAGGACGGCGCCGCGCTCCTCCCGGGTGAGCCCGGCGAGCTTCTGCAGCAGCTTGAGCGAGCCTGCTGCGGATCCCGCCCTGCGTCGCGAGCTCGTCCGGACCAGTCCGCGGAACACTCCCGCGAGCGCACCGACAGCGGCCTGTGCGCGCAGGGCCACGAGATCCAGGTGTACGGGCACGAGCGCCGCATGGCCGCCGGCGAGAGCCGTGTCGAGGAGCGTCAGCCCTTCCTCGGCTGTCAGGGGCACGACCCCTGACCGGCTCATCCTGCTCGTGTCGCCGTCGTGCAGCCGTCCGACCATGCCGTCTGCGAGGTCCCACGGCCCCCACGCCAGCGACGTGGCCGCCAGCCCGCGGCCCGCACGGTGCAGGGCCAGCGCGTCGAGGAAGGCGTTCGCCGCCGCGTAGTTGCCCTGCCCGAGGGAGCCGAAGGTTCCGGCGACCGAGGAGAACAGGACGAACATCGACAGGTCCAGCTGCTCGGTGAGCTCATGGAGGTGTACTGCCGCGTCGACCTTGGGGCGCAGCACGGTGTCCAGCCGGTCCGCGGTCAGTGAGGAGACGACTCCGTCGTCGACGACACCGGCCGCGTGCACCACACCGGTCAGCGGGCGGTCGCCCGGGATCGCTGCGAGTACCGCCGCCAGTTGCTGCCGGTCGGCTGCGTCACAGGCGGCAAGTGCCACCTCGGCGCCGGCCGCCCTCAGCTCGGTGGCGAGCTCGGCGGCGCCCGGTGCGTCGGGGCCTCGGCGACTGGTCAGTACCAGGCTGCGGACACCGTGCCGGGCCACGAGGTGCCTTGCCACCAGGGCGCCGAGCGCGCCTGTGGCTCCGGTCACCAGGACGGTGCCGTGCGGCTGCGGTTCCGCTGCTGCCGGGCGTGGCGCCGGGCGGGCAAGCCGGGGTGCGAAGGCGCGGCCCTCACGAACGGCGACCTGGGGTTCCCCGCACGCCGGCGTGGCGGCCAGGGCGCCGGGCGAGTCGGCGTGGTCGTCCAGGTCGATGAGCAGCAGCCGGCCGGGGTTCTCGGACTGGGCCGACCGTACGAGCCCCCAGGCGGTGGCGCCCGCGAGGTCGTCGGGTCCGCTTTCTCCGAAGGCGACCGCTCCCCGGGTCACGACGGCCAGGACCGCGTCGGCGAACCGGTCGTCGCTCAGCCACTCCTGCACGGTCGCGAGGACCGCGTGGGTGGTGGCGTGTGTACGGGCGGCGAGACCGTCGCCGGAGACATCCAGGGGGCAGAAGACGACATCGGGGGTCCGGTCGATGGCGGCGAGGTCCGCGTAGGCCGGAATGTCGAGCGGGGCGAGCGCTCCCGGCTCTCCCAGCACCGCCCAGGTACCCGCGGTGGGGTTGGACGGCAGCCGCACGGGCGCCCATTCCAGAGCGAAGAGCGAATCCCGTTCGCCCGAGTCGGTCCGGAGCTGCTCGGGCGTCACCGGAGTCAGCACCACGGACTCCGCCGCGGCGACCGGCTCGCCGGTCTCGTCGGCCATGAGGACGGTGACACCCTGCTGCGCGGGGCGGATCAGCACACGCAGCGCCTTCGCACCCACCGCGGACAGCGTCACGCCGGACCACGAGGACGGCAGGCCACCGGCGACCGGGTGGAAGGCAGCGGCCAGCAGGGCGGGATGCAGTCCGAACCCCTGGGTGTCCGTCTCCTCCTCGAGTGCGATCTCGGCGAACAGCTCATCGCCTCGGCGCCATACCGCGCGCAGTGCGCGGAAAGCGGGGCCGTAGTCGTAACCGGCGTCGGCCAGATCGTCGTACACGCTCTGCACCGATGCCGGGGCGGCGCCCTTCGGCGGCCACACCTCGAACTCGGTTACTGCGTCGTGGTGTTCATGAGCCGGAGCCAGCACGCCGGCGGCGTGCAGGGTCCAGTCCGTCTCGGGGCCGCCCGCCGTGGAGCGCGCGTACACCTCCACCTTGCGCCGTCCTGTGCCGTCTTCGGCCGCTACGACCAGCTGTACGCCGACCGACGTGTGCTCGGGCAGAACCAGCGGGGCGCTTACGGTCATCGAGTCCAGCAGTTCGGCGCCGAACCGTTCGCCCGCGTGGAGCGCGAGTTCGACGAAGGCCGTGCTCGGGACGACCACGGACCCCAGCACCATGTGGTCACCGAGCCAGGGGTGGGACTCGACGGACAGCCGCCCGGTGAACAGGAACCCGTCGGTTCCGGCCAGCCGTACGCCGGCTCCGAGCATCGGGTGATCGGAACGGCCCATCCCGGCCGCCGCCATGTCCCCGAGGGGAGCCGCCGGCGCGGTGAGCCAGTACCGCTCGTGCTGGAATGCGTAGGTCGGCAGGTCGATGCGGCGGGCGCCGGCGCCGGCGAAGTGCGCCGCCCAGTCGACGGCCGATCCGCGCACGTGGAGTTCGGCGAGGGCGGTGACCAGTGTGCGCGCCTCGTCGCGGTCCTTGCGCAGGGCCGGCACGAAGGCCGAGTCCTGCACGCAGTCCTGCCCCATCGCGGACAGCACCCCGTCCGGACCCAACTCCATGAATGCAGAGACACCTTGGTCCTGGAGGGCCCGCATCCCGTCGAGGAAGCGGACCGCCTCGCGGACGTGGCGTACCCAGTAGTCCGCCGAGCAGATCTCGTCGTCCGACACGACCCGACCGGACACGTTCGAGACGATGCCGATACCGGGCGAATTGAAGGTGAGACCCTCCGCGACCGTACGGAAGTCGTCGAGCATGGCGTCCATGCGGGGCGAGTGGAACGCGTGACTGACGCGAAGCCGCTTGGTCTTACGACCCTCCGCCTCGAAGTGCGCGGCGATCGACAGGACAGCCGCCTCGTCACCCGAAATCACCGTCGCGGAGGGGCCGTTGAGCGCGGCAACGGAAACACCGTCGGTCAGCAGCGGCAGGACCTCGTCCTCCGTCGCCTGGAGGGAAACCATGGCCCCACCCGCGGGCAGCACCTGCATCAGGCGCCCACGGGCCGCCACCAACTTGGCCGCGTCCTCCAGCGACAGCACCCCGGCCACATGCGCGGCCGACAGCTCACCGATCGAGTGACCCAGCAGATAGTCCGGCTTCACACCCCACGCCGACACCAGTCGGAACAGCGCCACTTCGAGCGCGAACAGACCGGCCTGCGTGAACTGCGTCTGATCCAGCAGCTCATCACCGTCGAAGACCACGTCACGGATCGGCCGGTCCAAGTGCCGGTCCAGCTCCGCACACACCGCGTCGAAGGCGCCCGCGAACACCGGGTAGGACTCGTACAGCTCACGGCCCATACCCGACCGCTGAGCGCCCTGACCCGAGAACAACACCGCCAGACCACCGGGCGCCGTCGAACCGCTTACCACCCGGTCGCCGATGACCACCGCACGGTGATTCATCAACGCACGCGTCGTGACCAGTGAGAACCCGACATCCACCGGATTCCGGTCCGCGGCGAACGCCGACAGCCGCTCCACCTGTGCCGAAAGGCCCGCCTCGGACTTCGCCGACACCGCCCACGGCACCACCGGCATCACCGGCACCAGTGCGTCCTCTGCGTCTTCCGTCGCCTCGATCGCCGGAGCCTGCTCCAGAATCACATGCGCGTTCGTGCCACTGATCCCGAACGACGACACGGCGGCCCGCCGTGCCTCGCCCGTCTCCGGCCACGCCACCGAATCCGTCAGCAACTCCACCGCACCGGCCGACCAGTCGACGTGCGACGTCGGCTCGTCCACGTGGAGGGTGCGGGGCAGCAGACCGTGACGCATGGCCTGCACCATCTTGATGACCCCGGCCACACCCGCAGCGGCCTGTGTGTGGCCGATGTTCGACTTGATCGACCCGAGCAGCAGGGGCCGGTCGTCCGCCCGCTCCTGCCCGTAGGTCGCCAGCAGGGCCTGCGCCTCGATCGGGTCGCCCAGCCGCGTGCCCGTCCCGTGCGCGTCGACGGCGTCGATGTCCGCTGCGGTGACTCCCGCGTTCGCCAGCGCCTGGCGGATGACCCGCTGCTGCGAAGGTCCGTTCGGAGCCGTCAGACCGTTCGACGCACCGTCCTGGTTCACCGCCGAGCCGCGCACGACAGCCAGCACCTGGTGCCCGTTGCGCTGCGCGTCCGACAGCCGCTCGACCAGCACCATGCCGACGCCCTCGGACCACCCCGTACCGTCCGCCGCCTCGGCGAACGGCTTGCAACGGCCGTCCGGTGCCAGCCCGCGCTGACGGCTGAACTCGATGAAGATGCCCGGGTCGGCCATGATCGTGACACCGCCGGCCAGCGCCATGGTGCACTCACCCTGGCGCAGCGCCTGTACGGCGAGGTGCAGAGCCACCAGCGAGGACGAGCAGGCCGTGTCCACCGTGACGGCGGGGCCCTCGAGGCCGAAGGTGTACGACACCCGGCCCGACACCACGCTGGTCGCGCTGCCGGTCAGGGCGTTCCCTTCGAAGCCTTCGGGCAGCTGTGCCCCCGCCCCGTACGCGGAGGACGACGCGCCGGCGAACACACCCGTCGCGCTGCCGCGTACCTCTGCGGGGTCGATCCCCGCGTGTTCGAAGGTCTCCCAGGCGCTCTCCAGCAGCAGGCGCTGCTGCGGGTCCATCCCGAGGGCCTCACGCGGCGAGATACCGAAGAAGCCGGGGTCGAAGGCGCTCGCGCAGGTCAGGAAACCGCCTTCGCGCACGGTGGTCAGCCGGTCCGCGGCCTCCTCCGGCTCAGGGCCGTTCAGCCGGTCGGCGTGCCAGCCACGGTCGTCGGGGAAGCCGGTGATCGCGTCACCGCCGTCGAGAAGCAGCCGCCACAGGTCGTCCGGCGAGTTCACCTCGCCGGGGAACCGGCAGCTCATGCCTACGATCGCGATCGGGTCGTCATCAGCGGCGGTGAGGAGCGCGTCCGCGCTCTCCGGTACGACGACGCCCAGGATCTCGGTCAGCAGGAATCCGGCGAGCGCGGCGGGGGTGGGGTAGTCGAAGACGAGGGTCGCGGGCAGCCGGAGACCCGTCGCGGCATTCAGCCGGTTGCGCAGCTCGACCGCTGTCAGGGAGTCGACTCCCAGGTCCTTGAACTGCTTGTCACCATCGACCGACTCGGCACCGGCGTGGCCGAGCACCGAGGCCGCCTGGATGCGTACGAGATCCAGCAGTTCCTGGTCGCGCTCCTGCGGGGCGAGGCCGGCGAGGCGCTGCCCGAGGGTGGACGCGCCCGCTGTGACGGCTGCCGGAGCCCGGCGCCGGCCGGAGGTGCGGACCAGTCCGCGGAACACTCCCGGCAGTGCCCCCGCGGCGGCCTGCGCCTGGAGTGCCGCGAGATCCAGGCCCACCGGCACCAGAGCTGCCCGTGGAGAGACCAGCGCGGCGTCGAGCAGGGCGAGTCCGTGCTCGTCCGCGAGCGGCATGACGCCGGAACGCACCATGCGGTCCACGTCGGAGCCGTCGAGCCGTCCGAGCATGCCGTCCGTCGTGGCCCAGGGGCCCCACGCGAGCGAGGTCGCCGCAAGCCCTGCGCTGCGGCGCTGCTGGGCGAGGCCGTCGAGGAAGGCGTTGGCTGCCGCGTAGTTCGCCTGGCCCGGTCCGCCGAAGACGCCGGCCACCGAGGAGAACGTGACGAACATCGACAGGTCGAGCCCTGCGGTCAGTTCGTGCAGGTGGACCGCGCCGTCGACCTTCGGCCGCAACACGGTGTCGAGGCGCTCGCGCGTCATGGACGACACCACGCCGTCGTCGAGGACACCCGCGGCGTGTACGACGCCGGTCAGCGGGCGGTCCTCGGGCACAGCTGCCAGGACGGCCGCCAGTTGATCACGGTCGGTGACGTCGCAGGCGGCCAGCACGACGTCGGCACCGGCCTCGGTCAGTTCGGCGGCGAGCGCGGCGGCATCGGCGGCCGATGCGCCGCGGCGGCCGGTCAGGACGAGGCTGCGCACACCGTGCTCGGCTACGAGGTGACGTGCCACAAGTCCACCGAGCGCACCTGTGGCGCCGGTCACCAGGACCGTACCGTGCCGCTCGACGGGTTCGGGCACGGTCAGGACGACCTTGCCCACATGGCGTGCCTTGGCCAGGAAGCGGAACGCCTCGGGCGCCTGCCGCACATCCCAGGTACGGATCGGGAGCGGCTTCAGCGCTCCGCTGTCGAAGAGTGCGAGCACTTCGGCCATCAGCTGGCCGATCCGCTCGGGACCGGCCTCGATCAGGTCGAAGGCCTGGTAGGCGACCCCCGGGAAGGTCTCGGCGATCACCTCCGCGTCGCGGATGTCGGTCTTGCCCATCTCCATGAACCGGCCGCCGCCCGGCAGCAGGCGCAGCGACGCGTCCACGAACTCCCGGGCGAGGGAGTCCAGGACGACGTCGACGCCCCGGCCTTCGGTGACGTCGAGGAACTGTCGTTCGAAGTCGAGTGTGCGCGAGGAGGCGATGTGCGAGTCGTCGACTCCGAGTGAGCGCACCACGTCCCACTTGCCGCTGCTCGCGGTGGCGAAGACCTCGGCCCCCAGGTGCTGCGCGAGCTGCACGGCGGCCATGCCGACGCCACCGGCGGCGGCGTGCACGAGGACCGATTCGCCGGGCTGCAGTCGCCCCAGGTCCACGAGTGCGTAGTACGCGGTCATGAAGACGACCGGGGCGGATGCCGCTTCGGTGAAGGACCAGCCGTCGGGGATGCGGGCCAACGTGCGGCGGTCCGTCACCGCGACCGGTCCGAACGCGCCGGAGAACAGGCCCATCACGCGGTCGCCGGGCTCCAGCCCTGTGACACCCGGGCCGGTCTCCAGGACGATGCCGGCGCCCTCGATACCCATGGTGGCGTCACCGGGATAGACGCCGAGCGCGATCAGCACGTCGCGGAAGTTCAGGCCTGCGGCACGCATGCCGACCCGTACCGCCCCTGGGGCGAGGGGCTCGGAGGCATCGGGGCAGGCGGCGAGTGCGAGGTTTTCGAGGGTGCCCTTGTCCGTGATGTCCAGTCGCCACGGGCTGCTCCCGGACGGCGGTACGAGTGCTTCCCCGGCCGAGGTACGGCCGAGTCGGGGTACGAACACGTCACCGGCGCGAACGGCGAGCTGCGGCTCACCGGTGG
Source organism: Streptomyces mutomycini (assembly GCF_001700505.1). Classification (GTDB taxonomy): domain Bacteria; phylum Actinomycetota; class Actinomycetes; order Streptomycetales; family Streptomycetaceae; genus Streptomyces; species Streptomyces mutomycini. Next base: position 4,946 of record NZ_MAPV01000002.1, on the reverse strand, counting down.
CCACTGCGGGCAGCAGGGCGTCGTGGGAGTCGTCGATGTCCACGAGGACCAGCCGGCCGGGGTTCTCGGACTGTGCCGAGCGGATCAGGCCCCAGGCTGCCGCTCCGGACAGGTCCGACAGTTCGTCCTCACCTCGGGGCGTGACCGCCCCGTGTGTCGCGATCACCAGCAGGGCGTCGGCGAAACGGGAATCGGCCAGCCATTCCTGGACCAGCGCGAGCAGCTCGTGCACACTCCGGCGCACGTCGGACGCCAGATCGCCGGAGGCGTCGGCGTGGTGGGTGACCAGGACGAGCCCGACGGCCGGATCCACGGCTGCCAGGTCCTCGTACGGTTCGGCGCCCAGGGACACCGGCCAGCCCTCACCGAGCACCGCCCACCGCCGGGCGGGGCCGTCCGACGGCAGGGGGGACACGGGGAGAGGGGACCATTCGAGGTGGAACAGCGCGTCCTGATCGGCTCCGGGCACCGCCAGTTGAGCTGCGGTCACCGGACGCAGCACCAGCGATTCGACTCGGGCGACCGGGGAACCGGAACCGTCGGCGGCCAGGAGGCGAATACCCGACCCGGTGGGGGTGATCCGCACGCGCAGCACGGATGCGCCGATGGCGTACAGGGAGACGCCTGTCCAGGCGAACGGGAGACCGACCCCCGTTGCTTCGCCCTGGGACGCACTGCCGCCGGTCAGCCCCATCGCGTGCAGGGCGGAGTCGAGCAGTGCGGGGTGCAGGCCGAATCGTTCGGCCTCGGCGCCGTCGGGCAGCGCGACCTCGGCGAAGATCTCCTCACCACGGCGCCATGCGGCCCGCAGCCCCTGGAAGACGGGGCCGTAGCCGTAGCCGTGCTCGGCCAGGCTCTCGTAGTGCCCGTCGACGGACACGGCGACGGCATCACGGGGCGGCCACTCGGCCAGCTCCGGATCGTTGGCCTCGGCGCCTGCGGGGGCCAGCACACCGGCCGCGTGCTGCTGCCACGGGAGGGTGTCGTCCTGGCCTTCGACAGGCCGTGAATACAGGGCGACGGGACGCTTGCCTTCCGCATCCTGCGCGCCCACCGTCAGTTGCACGGCTACGCCGCCCTGCTCGGGGAGCACGAGAGGTGTCTGGAGTGTCAGCTCCTCGAGAAGACCGCAGCCGACGTGTTCACCGGCTTGCAGGACGAGTTCGACGTAGGCGGTGCCCGGAAGCAGGACCGAACCCAGTACGGCGTGGTCACCGAGCCACGGGTGCGTCTGCAGCGACAGGCGGCCCGTCATGACCAGCCCGTCCGCATCGGCCCGCGTCATCGCAGCACCGAGCATCGGATGCCCGACCGGGCGCAGTCCGAATGCGGATACGTCACCGAGCCACCGCGCTGCGGCGGCGGGCCAGTAGTGCTCGCGCTGGAAGGCGTATGTCGGCAGGTCCACGCGGCGGGCGCCGGCGCCGGCGAAGTACGCCACCCAGTCCACGGACCGTCCGCGTACGTGCAGTTCAGCAAGCGCAGTGACCAGCGCCTCCGCCTCCGCACGGTCCTTGCGCAGGGCCGGCACGAACGCCGAGTCCTCGACGCAGTCCTGCCCCATCGCGGACAGCACCCCGTCCGGACCCAGCTCCAGGTACGTGGTCACGCCCTGGTCCCGGAGAGCCCGCATCCCGTCGAGGAAGCGGACCGCCTCACGGACGTGGCGTACCCAGTAGTCCGCCGAGCAGATCTCCTCGTCAGACACGACCCGACCGGACACGTTCGACACGATGGCGGTCTGCGGGGCATGGAAGGTCAACGTCTCCGCAATCGTGCGGAAGTCGTCCAGCATCGCGTCCATGCGGGGTGAGTGGAACGCGTGACTGACGCGAAGCCGCTTGGTCTTACGGCCCTCCGCCTCGAAGTGCGCGGCGATAGCCAGGACAGCGTCCTCGTCACCGGAAACCACCGTCGAGGAGGGCCCGTTGAGTGCTGCGATCGAGACGCCGTCGGTCAGGAGCGGCAGGACCTCGTCCTCCGCAGCCTGGAGCGAGACCATCGCCCCGCCCGCCGGCAACGCCTGCATCAGACGACCACGAGCCGCCACCAGCCTGGCAGCGTCCTCCAGCGACAGCACCCCAGCAACGTGCGCGGCCGACAGCTCACCGATCGAATGCCCCAGCAGATAGTCCGGCTTCACACCCCACGCCGACACCAGACGGAACAAAGCCACTTCGAGAGCGAACAGACCGGCCTGCGTGAACTGCGTCTGATCCAGCAGCTCACCACCCTCGAACACCACATCCCGGATCGGCTGATCCAGATGGCGGTCCAGCTCCGCACACACCGCATCGAACGCATCCGCGAACACCGGATACGCCTCATACAGCTCACGGCCCATACCCGACCGCTGCGCACCCTGACCCGAGAACAACACACCGGTACGCCCCGAGGTCACCGCACCCGAGACCGTCCGGTCACCGATCAGCACCGCACGATGATCCAGCACCGCACGCGACGTCACCAGCGAGAACCCGACATCCACCGGATTCCGATCCGCAGCAGCATCCGACAGCCGCTCCACCTGAGCGACCAGCGCCTCGGACGTCTTCGCTGACACCACCCACGGCACCACCGGCAACGACGAGGCACCCGCCACGTCCGCCGGCTCCACCTCAGGAGCCTGCTCCAGGATGATGTGCGCGTTCGTACCGCTGATCCCGAACGACGACACACCCGCCCGCCGCGGCTCACCCGTCTCCGGCCACGCCACCGACTCCGTCAGCAACTCCACCGCACCGGCCGACCAGTCCACATGCGACGACGGCTCATCCACATGCAGCGTCCGCGGCAGCACACCGTGCCGCATCGCCATCACCATCTTGATGATCCCGGCCACACCGGCCGCGGCCTGCGTGTGACCGATGTTCGACTTGATCGAGCCCAGCAGCAGCGGCCGTTCGTCGAACCGCTCCTGCCCGTATGTCGCCAGCAGCGCCTGCGCCTCGATCGGGTCGCCCAGCGTCGTACCCGTGCCGTGCGCCTCGACCACCTCTACCTGCGCCGGCTTCAGATCGGCGTTGGCCAGGGCCTGGCGGATGACACGCTGCTGCGAGGGACCGTTCGGAGCCGTCAGACCGTTCGACGCACCGTCCTGGTTCACCGCACTGCCCCGCACCACGGCCAGGACCTCATGGCCGTTGCGCCGCGCGTCCGAGAGCCGCTCCACCAGGAGCATGCCCACGCCCTCGCCCCAGCCGGTGCCGTCCGCCGCCTCGGCGAACGCCTTGCACCGGCCGTCCACAGCGAGACCGCCCTGCCGGGAGAACTCCACGAAGGCACCCGGCATCGACATGACGGTCACACCACTGGCCAGGGCCATGGTGCACTCGCCCTCCCTCAGCGCCTGTACCGCAAGGTGCAGGGCCACCAGGGAGGAGGAGCACGCGGTGTCAACGGTCACCGCCGGGCCTTCGAGACCCAGGGTGTACGCGATGCGACCGGACAGAACACTGGCAGAGCTGCCGGTGGCGCCGTACCCGACAACGGAGTCACCCGCGCCGCCGAGCACGTAGCCGTAGTCCTGGCCGTTGGTTCCGGTGAACACACCGACCCGGTCACCCTTGAGGGAGGTCGGGTCGATGCCCGCCCGCTCGAAGGCCTCCCACGACGCCTCCAGCAGCAACCGCTGCTGGGGGTCCATCGCCAGTGCCTCACGCGGCGAGATCCCGAAGAAGCCGGGGTCGAACTCCGCCGCATTGTGCAGGAAACCGCCTTCGGAGACGTACGACGTACCCACGCTCTCGGGGTCCGGATCGTAGAGCGTGCCCACGTCCCAGTTACGGTCCTCCGGAAAGCCGGAGATGCCGTCGCCTCCGGACTCGAGCAGGGCCCACAGCTCCTCGGGCGACGCGACACCGCCGGGGAACCGGCAGCTCATGCCGACGATGACGACCGGATCCTCGGCATATTCCCTGGTCACCGATGCCGTGGGCCGGGCCTCCGCAGCCTCGCCGAACACCTCGGTGCGGACGTGGCCGGCGAGTACTGCCGGGGTCGGGTAGTCGAAGATCAGCGTCGAGGGCAGGGACAGACCGGTAGCCGCGGTCAGTCGGTTGCGTAGCTCCACAGCGGTGAGCGAGTCGAAGCCGAGCTGCTGGAACGCGCGGTCGGCGGGCACCTCTTCAGCGCCTCGGTGTCCCAGCACGGCCGCAGCCTCACGGCGGACCAGTTCGAGTAGTTCCGCGTCACGTTCCGGCGTGGAGAGACCTGCAAGGTGCTGCTTGAAGGCCGAGTCCTCCACGGGAGCCTCGGCGTGCTCGAGGATCTGCCTCACCTCGGGCAGACCGTCCAGGAGCGGGCTCGGCCGCGCGGCGGTGAACGCGGGTGCGAAGCGTGCCCAGTCCACATCGGCGACCGCCACGTGCACGTCGCCTTCGCTCAGTGCCCGGTGGAGAGCGGTGATCGCCGTCGCCGGAGCCATGGTGGACAGCCCGCGTCGCCGCAGTTCGGCTTCGCCGATGTCCTCGATCATGCCGCCTTGGCCCCAGGGGCCCCAGGCGATGGACGTGGCGGTCAGCCCGCGGGCCCGCCGGCGCTCGGCCAGGGCGTCGAGGTGTGCGTTGGCAGCCGCGTAGGCGGCGTGGCCGCCACTGCCCCAGACGGCGCTGATCGAGGAGAACAGCACGAACGCATCGAGCGGCCGGTCACCGAAGACGGCATCCAGATTGTCCGCACCCGTTACCTTGGCCCGCAGCACCTCAGCGAACTCATCCGCGCTCATACCCACCAGGCCGGTCATCTGACCGATGCCAGCTGCGTGGAACACGGAGCGCACCGGGCCACCAGCCGCTTCGAGCTCCTCCACCAGCCCCGCCAGAGCAACCCGATCACTCACATCACACGCCGCGACCACAACCTCCACACCCAGACCCTCGAGCTCCCCCACCAACTCCACCGGAGCCGAACCACCACGACTCACCAGCACCACACGGCCGGCACCC
>NZ_MAPV01000199.1 GCF_001700505.1 Streptomyces mutomycini | reverse complement strand
CTCCCCCACGCCCGGCCCCGGCAGCACCACCCGCGTTTCCCGCTCGCCCAGCTCGTCCCACTCGCCCCGCACGTTCTCCGTTGATCGCATTCCCGCCTCCGTCATGTCCGTTCCGTCGCTTCAGCCGTCACGCGAAGAGCCGTCGCCATGTCTCCGGCCCCGGGTATCCGTCGGCCGCGCTCCCTCGCCAGCCCTGTGCGCGCTGGAACCCCTCGACGTTGCGGCGGTCCGCCTCCGTCCAGCGCGGCCCGGGGCCCTTCGCGTAGTGCGTGCCGTACCCCTTCTTCACCAGCTGGGCGCCCAGCTTCTGGACGTGCCCGTTGGACTGCCCGGGGGCGAAGAAGCTCTTCCCCGGGTACGCCGCGGTCCCGCTCGGGGAGCCGCCGGCCCCGGCGGCGGGGATCTTCCGGCCGGTTCCGCCGACCAGCAGCCGCCAGGTGTGCGGGCCGGGGATGCCGTCGGCCTCCGCACCCTTCCACCCCTGTGCCTGCTGGAAAGCCTGCGTCGCCCGCTTGTCCGCGTCGCTCCAGCGCGGACCGGCGCCCTCCTTGTAGAAGCGCTTGCCGCCCTGGGCGATGAGCAACTGCCCGAGCCGGGTCACGTGCGCGTTGTCCGCGCCCGGACCGAATTTCCCGGTCCCGGGGAACTCGGTGACCGAGCCGCTGTCGCTCGCGCCGCTGACGATGCCCTTGTAGCGGTAGGCGACGTACTGGGAGGAGTTGCTCCAGTACGCCATCGGCGTCGTCGCGCTCCGCGTGTTCGGGCGGGTCTGCTCGTACGCGAGGTAGTGACTGTGCGTGAGGTCGGTCCACCCGCCGAAGACCGTGACGTGCGAACCCACCGCGGGATCGGCCGGATTGTGGAAGAGGAGGATGTCGCCCGGCTCCAGATCCGCCCGGGCGATCTTCGTCCCGAAGGACGCGAGGCTGCCGGTCCACTCGTTGGTACCGAGGTTCCATGCCATCGACACGAAGCCGGAGCAGTCCTGCCGGTAGCCGTCCGACCAGTAGGCCGTCGTGTCGTAAGGGACCTTCGCCGTCACCCACTTCTTGGCGCGGGTGATGATCTCGGTCCGGGTCGTCGTGCGCTGCGCGGTGCCGGGCGCGGGGGGCGGGCCCGACGCTCCGCCGCCGTCCAGGGGCCCCACCGTGCCCTGTGGCGTGACCGGCTGGGGGTCGACTTCCGCCCCGGCGCGGGCGTCCCGTCCGGCCGCGGTGGCTGCGGCCTCGCCGACGCCGCAGGACAGGACCACCCCGGCCGCGGTGACCAGCACCAGCGCCCGCCGCGCCCCGTGCGCGGCGGGATGCCCGCCGTGGCGCACGGGCAGCGCGGCGGCCGTGCGGCGGCGCTGGGCGCACCCCGGACAGCCACAGTCGGCGGCGGGTTCGTACTCCTCGAAGACCGGCACAGTCATGCGACTCCTCTTCCCTTCGACAGTCGTCCAGATCTTCCGCATCTCAACCTTCCCGGCATATCTCATGTTGACGGACTAAAGAGAAAAAACGACCATCCGACAGGCCGTACCGGAGAGGAATTGGTCAGGAGCACTCCACCGCATCGGGTAATGTTCTCCAGGTCAGCAGGCGCCGTTAGCTCAGTTGGTTAGAGCAGCTGACTCTTAATCAGCGGGTCCGGGGTTCGAGTCCCTGACGGCGCACGCAACAGCGAGGCCCCCTCACCGACGGTGAGGGGGCCTCGCTCATATCCGCTCCTGTGGAAGCGCCCCGGGCGTCTGGGACGGGCACTTCAGCGGCTCTGCGCGCCGCCCTTCGCCTCGCTCCGCACGCCGCCCTCCTGCGCGCCCTCCTCGGCGCTCTTCTCCGCCGTCAGGTACGCGGACACGACGACATTGGCCGTGTACGCATGCGACTTCCGGTCGTACGTGCCGCCGCAGGTGATCAGCCGGAGCTCGGCCCGCCCGTCCTCGCGCGGCCCGTACGCCTTCTGCGCGTCGAAGCGTTCCCGGGTGAAGACCTGGACGTCGTCGACGGTGAACTCGGCGACCTTCCCGTCGGACCGGCTCACCCGGACCTTCTCGCCGGGCCGCACGGCGCTGAGCCCGTAGAACACGGCGGGTTTCGTCTCGGTGTCGACGTGGCCGACGAAGATCGCGGCGCCCTCCGTGCCGGGCTCGGTCCCCTCGGCGTACCAGCCGACGGCGCCCGGTGTCCCGAACGGCGGGGGCTCGATCGCCCCCTCGTCGTCCAGTCCGCGCCGTACGACGGTCGCGTCGATCCCGGCGGACGGGAGCTCGACCCGCTGCGGCGCGGCGCCGCCGAGCGGATCGTGGGCCGGGGGCAGCGGTACGCCCAGCGGGCGGCCGACCGCCGCGACGTCACCGGTCGTCGGGGCCGAGTTGCCGGCGGTGGCGGCACGGCCCCACAGCCAGAGGCCCAGCAGCAGAACGGCCCAGGCGACGCCGGTGAGCAGGCGTCCGGTTCCGGCGGGACGGTCCGGGGCGGACATGTCAGTGCTGCGCCGGACGGCGGCGGCGCGCGCTGCGGAAAGCGACGGCGACGGCTGCGACGGCGCCCAGCCCGAGGCCGATCACCGCGTGCCGGGTGCCGGGGCCCTCGTCGGCCACGGTCTCCTGGGCGAGCACCGCGGTGCCTCCGCCGCCGGCCCGTACGGGGGCGACGGGTGAGGGGCGGCCGTGGTGGACGACGGTGACCGTGCCGGTGGCTTTGCCGTGGCCGTCCTTGCAGGTCACCCAGATCTCGTAGTCGTCGGGTGCGGCGTCGGAGCGGATCCGGGCCTCGGCGACGAGCTCCTTGCCGCCCCCCGGCTCGAAGCGCGCTTCGGAGGCGAAGGCCTCGGAGTTGCCCCGGGCCGACCTGCCCCTGCCGCAGACGTCGACCCGGAGCTCCACCTCCCCGCCGGGGGAGACACGGGACGGGCTGACCGAGACGACTCCGGAACGTTTCTCGTCCCTGGGGTCGTCGGCCGCGGGAGCGGCCAGTGCGGCGGACGCGGGCAGGGCTATCGTCCCGGCCACCAGGGTGGCACAGAAAGTGAGGGGCAGTGAACGCATCGTAAACCTCCTGAAGGAAGGTTCACGCCTGGGGAGGCGGCCCGCATCCGCTGTAGCCCGGTCGGGTTACGGGGTGGGGAGGTCGACCAGATCGACGAGGTCCGCGATCGAGTCGACGACGGTGGAGGGCCGGAAGGGGTAGCGGTCCATGTCGGCTTCGGTGGTCAGGCCGGTGAGAACCAGGAAGGTCTGCATCCCCGCCTCCAGACCGGCGAGCACATCGGTGTCCATCCGGTCGCCGATCATGGCGGAGGTCTCGGAGTGGGCGCCGATGGCGTTGAGCCCGGTCCGCATCATCAGCGGATTGGGCTTGCCCGCGAAGTACGGCGCCTTGCCGGTGGCCTTGGTGATCAGCGCAGCGACCGAGCCGGTCGCGGGCAGCGGGCCCTCGGCGGACGGGCCGGTCTCGTCCGGGTTGGTGCAGATGAAGCGGGCGCCGCCGTTGATGAGCCGGATCGCCTTGGTGAGCGCCTCGAAACTGTAAGTTCGCGTCTCCCCCAGAACGACGTAATCCGGCTCGTGGTCGGTGAGGACGTAGCCGATGTCGTGGAGCGCGGTGGTGAGTCCGGCCTCGCCGATCACGTACGCCGTGCCGCGAGGCCGCTGGTCGTCCAGGAACTGGGCGGTGGCCAGGGCCGAGGTCCAGATGTTCTCCACGGGCACGTCCAGTCCCATGCGCTTGAGGCGCGCGTGCAGGTCACGGGCGGTGTAGATGGAGTTGTTCGTGAGGACGAGGAAGGGCAGCCCGGAATCCCGCAGCCGCTTGATGAAGGCGTCGGCCCCCGGGATCGGAGTGCCCTCGTGGATGAGGACACCGTCCATGTCCGTCAGCCAGGATTCGATCGGCTTGCGCTCTGCCATGTGACGGGCTCCTGCCGTACGCACTGTGCACTCGAGGTGCTGGACGCCGGCGGCACCGCGTTGTGCAGCGCCGACGCCCCGATATTAGGCTCCCCGCTCCGCCGGACGGAACCGGCTGATCACGCAGAAACCGCCGCACCGCTCAGCGGTGGCCTCCGCGCAGGCGTCTGGCGTGGATCACGGCGGCGGCTCCGGCGAGGACCAGTGCCCCGGACGCCAGCCCCGCCCAGTGCGTGCGGGCCTGGCCGGTGCGGGCGAGTTCGGGGACGAGGCCGCCCTCCGCCTCCGCCCTGGTCCCGGTGTCCTCGGGCGCCTCGATACCGCCCTCGACGATGGCGAAGGGGTAGGCGGCCGATTCGCCCACCCAGTCCCCGTCGGCGGGGCTGCCGGCCTGCTCGGCGCCGTTTTGGGCGGTGCGCCGCTGCACGATGGCGGCGTGAGCGGTGACCTTGCCCGGCCGGGTGTCGGAGGTGAACGCCATCCGGACCTCCACCGTGACGGTCTTCTTCGCGGGGACGGTGAAGCCGCGGAAGTCGTCGTCCTGCTCCCCGCTCCCGAAGACGCCGATCTGCTCGTCGCGGTCGGTGGACTCCCAGCTCACCCGGTGTTCCTCGCCGGGGTGTGCCCGCTCGGTGAACTCGAGCTGGATCTGTTCCGCCGTGAGCGTCCGGTCCTCGTCGGTGAGCACCAGGACGGGGTGGATGGAGTGGCACGACTCGGCGGTGGTGTTGGTGAGGTCGAGGTACCAGGTCCCGTAGCCGCCGCCCGGGGCGTAGGTGTCGGGGCCGCCGTGGATCCGTGTCTCGATGGGGAAGTCCTCGCCGGCCGGATCACCGCAGGCCGGGAGCTCCGGGCCGCCGGCAGCCGCCGCAGCCGTCACGATGCCGGCCGCGGTGGGGGCGGTGACCGGGATGGCGATGGCGGCCGGGACACCGAGGAGGCCGGCCGGAACGACCAGTCCCGCGGCCAGTCCGAGGCGGGTCAGGGCGCGGCCGTCGCGCAGTCGTGCGGGGGGTTTGGTGGACATGGGTGTCACCCTTCGCTGCTCGCGACGGCGGGGCTGACGGCCGGGGTGCGGCGCCACCGGCTTGAGCGGCGACGCGCGGCCGGCCGTTGGGCCATGGCATACGTCTCGGCCGCGACGCTGCCACGCGCGCGTGCGGGGCCGCCACCCGCCGGCGGCCGGTAGCGGCCGTTCGGGCCGTTGATCCGCCCGAACGGCCTTGTCCGCCGGCCGGCAGGCGTCTCCCCGTCGGGTGGAGCGGCGGCGCTCAGCCCCGTTCGCCGCCGTCCTCGCCGGCGCGGCCGAAGAGCGGGGCGAGGACCAGCTGGGCAGCTCCCTCGGCGACGGGGCGGTCGCCGCCGCCGGCCACGGTCACGGGTACGGAGGCGGTGACGCCCTCCCGCCGGGCGCGCTCCTCGATGACGGCCCGGACGCCGTTCACGTAGGCGTCCTCGTGGGCTGCGACGGTACGGCCACCGAGGACGACCCGGTCGATGTCGAGCAGCCCTACGAGGTTGGCGGCGCCCGCCCCGAGGATCCTGGCCGCCTCGGGGATGTCGCCGCGGGCGACGGCGGTCAGGCAGAGTGCCTCGATGCAGCCGTGCCCGCCGCAGTCGCACGGGGGGCCGTCCAGCTGGAGGGTCTGGTGGCCGAACTCTCCGGCTCCGGTACGGGCCCCGCGGTGCAGGGCGCCGCCGAGGACGAGCCCGGCGCCGAGGCCGGTGCCCAGGTGGAGGTAGACGAAGTCGGCTTCGGCGCGTTCTCGCAGGGCGAGGCCGAGGGCGGCGGCGTTGGTGTCCTTGTCGACGACGACCGGCAGCCCGGTGTGCTCGGCGAGGGCGTCGCGCAGCGGGTAGCCGTCCCAGCGGGGGAAGCCGGTGACCCGGTGCAGCACCCCGCTCCGGTGGTCCAGCGGGCCGGGCAGGGCGGCGCCCACGCCGAAGACCTGCCGGGCCGCGGCCGCGGGTGCGTCCGCCCGTACGGTCCGCACCGCGTGGGCGGCCGTGGCGAGGACCTCGGCGGCCGGGGCCCCGAGGTGGAGCGGGAAGGTGCGGGTCGCGACCGTGGTGCCGGCGAGGTCGGCGAGGACGGCGGTGAGTTCGTCGCGGTCCAGGTGGAGTCCGACGGCGTATCCGGCGTCCGGGACCAGCCGCAGGACGGTGCGGGGCTTGCCGCCGGTGGAGGCGAGGCGGCCCGCTTCGGTGGCGAGGCCCTCCGTGCGGAGTCTGGCGGTGATCTTACTGACGGCCTGCGGGGTGAGTCCCGTGCGCCCGGCGAGCTCCAGCCGGCTGATGCCCTGCTCACCGGCCACGCGCAGCAGGTCGAGGACGAGCGACGCGTTGTGGTGGCGCAGGGCCGGCAGATTGGCCCCGCCGCTCCTGCTGCCCCTGTTCACCTGCTGCTCCTGTCCACGGCACCATTGTCTCCATCGCTTGCACTTTGGCAACAGCGTTGCTTAAGTGGTTTGCATGACTGCCTACGCTCCTCTCCGCGTCGGGCTCGTCGGCTACGGCCTGGCGGGTTCCGTTTTCCACGCACCGCTGGTCTCCGCGACCGAGGGCCTTGTCCTCGACACGGTCGTCACGTCGAACGAGGAGCGGCAGGCGCAGGCCCGCGCGGAGTTCCCCGGCGTGCGCCTGGCGGCCTCGCCGGACGAGCTGTGGCCGCGGGCGGACGAGCTGGACCTGATCGTGATCGCCTCGCCGAACAGGACGCATGTCCCGCTCGCGAGGGCGGCCCTGGAGGCGGGGCTGCCGGTGGTCGTGGACAAGCCGCTCGCCGGTACGGCCGCCGAGGCCCGTGAGCTGGCCGCGCTGGCGGCGGAGCGGGGGCTGCTGCTCTCGGTGTTCCAGAACCGCCGCTGGGACAACGACTTCCTCACGCTGGCCGGCCTGATCGAGGACGGTGAGCTCGGTGAGGTGCAGCGTTTCGAGTCCCGCTTCGAGCGGTGGCGTCCGCAGCTGAAGGGCGGCTGGCGCGAGTCGGGCGACCCGGAGGAGATCGGCGGGCTGCTGTTCGACCTGGGCAGCCATGTCGTCGACCAGGCGCTCACCCTGTTCGGGCCGGCGGTGCAGGTGTACGCGGAGTCCGACGTGCGCCGCCCGGGTGCGGCGGCCGATGACGACACGTTCATCGCGATCACGCACGCCAACGGGGTGCGCTCGCACCTGTACGCGAGCGCCACCACGGCGCAGCTCGGCCCGCGTTTCCGGGTGCTCGGTTCGAAGGCGGGCTATGTGAAGTACGGCCTGGACCCGCAGGAGGCCGCCCTGCGTGAGGGCGCGCGTCCGACGGCGGGCGAGGCGTGGGGCGTGGAGCCGGAGGAGCTGTGGGGCCGGATCGGTTCGGGTGAGTCCCCGCTGACCGGCGGCGGTGACCCGGTCCGCACCCTCCCGGGCGACTATCCCGCGTACTACGCCGCTGTGGCCGCCGCCCTGCGCGGCGAGGGCGGGAACCCGGTGACGGCGCTGCAGGCCGCCGCCGCGCTGGACGTCCTGGAAGCGGCGCGGCGCTCGTCCCGTGAGGGCGTGTCAGTGACCCTTCTTCCCCACCACGACGAGGAGCAGCACGCATGAGTACCGGTGCGCCGAGCATCTCCGAGCTGATCGCGCAGGAGCGGCGTCTGACGCTGCCGCGTTTCGGCTACGACGACGCGTATGCGCTGGGCGGCCTGCTGGTCGCGCTGGCCCGTGAGCGGCACGCGCCGGTCGCGATCGACATCAGGCGGGGCGCACAGCAGATGTTCCATGCCGCCCTGCCGGGTTCGAGCGCGGACAACGACGCCTGGATCGACCGTAAGCGCAAGGTGGTGGAGCGGTACGGGGAGAGCTCCTACCTGGTCGGTACGCGCTTCAGGGCTAAGGGCACCACGTTCGAGGAGTCCTCGCGGCTGGACCTGGACACCTACGCCGCGCACGGCGGTTCGTTCCCCATCGCGGTGGAGGGTGCGGGGGTGATCGGCTCGGTCACGGTCTCGGGTCTGCCGCAGGCCGAGGACCACGCGCTGGTGGTGGAGGCGCTGGAGCAGTTCACGGCGCTGCCCCGGGACTGAGCACCCGTACGGCGCGGACGGCCGCCGGGGTGTCCCGGCGGCCGTCCGCGTATACAGGTGCTTCCCAGCGGCGGTCCGCGTACCGGTGCTTCCGGCGGCCTCCGGGTCGCGCTCTAGGCGTCCTTGAGTTCCTGGCGCTGCCGCCCCAGTCCCTCCACCTCGAGCTCCACCACGTCTCCTGCCCGGAGGTACGGCTTCGGCTCCGGCCGGCCCATGGCCACCCCGGCCGGGGTGCCCGTGTTGATGATGTCGCCGGGGTAGAGCGTCATGAAGTGGCTGAGGTAGCGCACGACCTCGCCGACCGGGAAGATCTGGTCGGCCGTCGTGCCGTTCTGCTTCAGTTCCCCGTTGACCCACAGCTTCAGCGGCAGGGCCTGTGGGTCGGGCACCTCGTCCGCCGTGACGAGCCAGGGGCCCAGCGGGTTGAACGTCTCGCAGTTCTTGCCCTTGTCCCAGGTGCCGCCGCGCTCGATCTGGAATTCCCGCTCGGAGACGTCGTGCGCGGTCGCGTATCCGGCGACGTGCCCGAGCGCCTCCTCGGCGGAGTCCAGGTAGCGGGCGGTACGGCCGATCACGACGGCGAGCTCGACCTCCCAGTCGGTCTTCCGGCTGCCGCGCGGCACGAGGACCGTGTCCTCGGGCCCCACGACGGTGTCGGGGGCCTTGAAGAACAGGATCGGCTCGTCCGGGATCGCGGCCCCGGTCTCGGCGGCGTGGTCGTGGTAGTTCAGCCCGATGCAGACGATCTTGCCGATCCGTCCGACGGGCGGCCCGACCCGGAGGCCGTTCGCGTCGAGCGGGGGCAGGACGTCGGGCGTCTGGGACGCCTCGCGCAGTCGGGCCAGGGCCGAGGCGTCGGCGAGGAGCTCACCGTCGATGTCGGTGACGAGGCCCGAAAGGTCACGCAAGGTCCCGTTACGGTCAAGGAGTGCGGGGCGTTCCGAGCCCGCTGTACCCACTCGAAGAAGCTTCAACGGTCCATCTCTCCTTGGTCGAGATCGAGCCCGTCGGTGGGTTGCGGCCAGCGAAAGGCTTGGTCGATCCTCCAAGACATCGGATCACTCCGCAAGACCCTGTTCACACACTGGACCCGAAGGCGGCCCCCGGACCGCTCAGACGGCGGGCGCGACCGCGGCCTCGGCCGCCGGGGTCTCGCGGTAGAGGTAGGCGCGCTCGAGCGCGGTCCAGGTGGTGCTCGTGACGATGTAGAGAGCCGCCGCGAGCGGCACGAAGGCCACGGAGAAGAGCGTGAGGAAGGACATCAGCGGCATGACCTTCGTCATCGCCCCCATGCCGGGCACGGGCTGTCCGTCCGGGCCGGTGGCCGGTGCGACCGGGTGCGCGGCCATCTGCCTCTTGGTGCGGCCGTAGTTGAAGGTGGCGACGGCGGCGACGATCACGAAGAGCGCGAGGTAGACCAGCCCTTGTCCACCGAAGGGGCCGCCGTCGGCGAGCGCGTCGTGCCAGCGCTCGCCGAGCGGTGCGCCGAGGAGCTCGTGGCCGAGCAGGGAGTTCGGCTCGCCGCCGATGCTCCGGCTGGAGAAGAGGTGGTAGAGCAGGAAGAAGGCGGGCATCTGGAGCAGGCTCGGCAGGCAGCCGGAGAGGGGTGAGACCTTCTCCTTCGCGTGGAGCTCCATGAGCGCCTTCTGCATCCGGTCGGGGTTCTTGGCGTGCTTCTTGCGCAGTTCGGCGATCTGCGGCTGGAGCTTGGTACGGGCCTTCTGCCCGCGTGCCGCCGCCCGCGAGAGGGGGTGGACGGCGAGGCGTACGAGGGCGGTGAACAGGACGATCGCGGCGGCGGTGGACGCGTTCTGGAAGAGGGGCTGGAGCAGGTCGGCGAACGCGCCGACCAGGCTCGCGAAAGCGGACATGAATGCGGACATGGGTGAGCCCTCCGGGGGTCTCGTCGTGCCGGGGAGTAAGGCCTGTCGGCCTGGGGAACTCGGCAGGACGACCCGCGCAGGAGGTCGTGGATGGTGCGCCTTCTACGCGGCCGTCAGGAGGGCGGCCCCGGGCGCTCGGGGCCTGGTGCGTCCCCGGGCGTCGGGGTCCCGTTGAGGGAGGAACGCGGTGCGCTTCTCGCGGTCGCGCATGGCGGTGCGCACTCTCGTACGGGGTACGGGGGCGGCGCAGCGGGCGCTGATCACGGAGCAGAGGAGGAGCGCCGAGCCGGCGGCCGCGGTGGCGGCGAGGGCGACGGCGGCGGAGAGGCTGCCGCCTTCGGCGAGGAGGACCTCGGTGAGGAACAGGACGACGAAGGCGGCGGAGCGGAAGAGTCGGACGGCCGCACGGCGTACGCGGTTCATGACGTCGTTCATCGGTCCTCCCCCTTCGCCTCGCGCTCGATCGTGTCCTCCAGCCGTTATACACGATCGGCGTCCGGGGCCGGCGGAGCCGACGGGGCGAGCAGTCCGGGGCCGGCCCCCGGCGGGGCTGCTCCCCGCGCAGGCCGTCGCACGGAGCGGTGCCGGCCGTGGGCACCGAGTGTTCCTCCCGCCGTCCTCCGGCCTTCATCCGCGCTCCGGCACGCACCCTCTCACCTCATGCCCGTCCCGCAGTACCGTGTGGCCATGCGCCCCGACACGCCTGCCGACCACACCACCGAAGCCGAGCGCCTGCTGCGCACCGCGGCGCAGTATCCCGAGGACCGCGAGCCGCTGTTCCTGCAGGCCGCGGCCCATCTGGAGCTCGCCGGTGAGCGCGCCCGCGCGGCCACCCTCTACGACGAACTGCTCGGCTCCACCGAAATCACCATGGAGCGCCCGCACCTGGTCAAAGCACTGAAAGCGTCGAACCTGTGGGAGTACGGCCACGAGGCGGAGGCCCGCGCGATCATCGACGGCCTCCGCACCGCCGGCCCGCTGGACGCGGCGCCGTGGGAGATCGCCGCGGAGACGCTCGAAGCGCACGACGAGCTGGAGGCGGCCCACGACTTCTTCTCGACCGCGCTGACGCTGCTCCTCACGCCGGGCGAGGAAGTCCCGTACGCCACCCAGTCGCTGGTGGTCGGCCGGCACAGGGTGCGCAGGCTGATGGGCGTCGCCCATGACCCGTGGGACGAGCTGGCGGACGCGCTGCACACGGCCGCCGTCCCCCTCGACGAGCTTCACGACCCCAAGCGTCTGTGGTCCCTCGGCTCCTCGGACCCGGGCGAGCTGCAGGCGGAGATCAACCGCCTCCGCGCCGAGCTGGGCACCTACCGCAGCGCTCTGTCCCGCCCGTTCCCCGTCGCCGTACTGCACTGGCCCGAGGACGAGCTGCGCGAACTCCTCAGCGCCTACCCGGAGCTGGCCCAGGAGTACGTCTCGCACGAGGACCATCTGGCGCGCCTGGAGGCGGCGTTGCGGGATCTGCACGCCGCGGGCACGCCGAATCTCGGCATCGTGACGGGCACGGTCCCCTCCTACGAGGCGTTCGCCGCGTCGGAGGCCGCGTCCCCGTCCGACCCCGACCTGCTCCCCCAGTACGCCACGACGCTGGCGGCCCGCGGCCGCGCCGACACGTGGCCCCCGGCGCGCAGCGCGGCGTGCTGGTGCGGTTCGGGGCGTTCGTACCGCGAGTGCCACGGGGCCGCCTGAGCCGGAGGACCGCGCCCGCTCCGGTCACCTGCCCGCGAACACCTCCCGCAGCGCCGCGTCGAGCTCTTCGGCGGCCTCGGCGGTCTCGGGCCGCTTCGCCGTCAGCAGCGCGTACACATGGGACTGCAGCACCTGGGTGAACGCGCCGTAGTACGGGGTACGCGGCCGCTGCACCGCCTCGGTCAGCGCGGCGCCGAGGATCCGGATGTACGCGGCCCGGGCCTCCGGGCCCTGCCCCTTCGGTGTGCCCTTCTCCGTGGCCGCCGCCTCGGCCGCGTCGCCGGCAGGCCGGAGCGCTGCGGCGACACGGGGCCAGCACGGCTTCGCGGTGCTGCCGTAGACGGAGGCCCGGGTCGCCGCGAAGCCCGCGTCGAGCAGGCAGCGCTCGCTCTCACGCGAGGTCAGGAAGGTGATGAGCGCACGGGCGTCGTCGGCGTGGGCCGAGCCGGCGGTCACGGCGAGGTTCTGCCCGCCGAGCACGGCCTTCCCCGGCAGCCGGTTCACCGCGTAGGGCTTCTCGCCCATCAGGCTCTCCAGGGCCCCGTAGGCGTAGGGCCAGTGCCGCAGGAAGACGGCTCGGCCCTCGGCGAAGTCGGTGAGGGAGGCCGTCTCGTCGGAGGTGATCGCGGCGGGCTGGACGCGGCCCTGGGCGACGCGGTCGAGGAGCGCGTCGAGCCCCTTCTTCAGCTCTCCGGCGCTGGAGCTGTACCGCCCTTGGCTGTCGGTGAGCTCGACTCCGGCATCGGCGAACGCCTCGACGGTGTTGACCGTCAGTCCTTCGTACTGCTTCAGCTGTGTGGTCCAGCCCGCCCGCTCGTCGCGCCGGACCGGGTTCAGCCCGAGGGTCTTGACGGAGGAGTAGAGCTGGTCCCACGTCCAGTTGGCGGTGGGCTGCCTGTCCAGCTCGATGTCGGCGTTCGTCAGGAGGTCGGGCCGGTAGTAGAGGAGCCCCACGTCGGTGTTGAACGGCCGGGCGTAGGAGCGGTTTTTCCAGACGGTGGTGTCGTGGACCCGGCGGATGAAGTCGGCGTCGTCGGCGGCGCCGGTCTTCGCGACCGGCAGCGGGCTGATGAGTCCGGCCTCGGCGAACTCGGGGATCCAGGTGATGTCGAGGTTCACCACGTCGTAGCGGGCGCTGCCCGACTGGAGGGCACCGAGGAGCTGGCTGCGCTGCTGGTCGGCGCCGCCGGGCAGTTCGACGAGCTTGGCCTGCAGGGCTTTCGACCCGGCGTGCCGGCGGTTCCATTCCTCGATGAGCTGCTGCCGCACGCTGCCGGAGCCGGTGACGTCGAGCCCGCTGGCGACGACGATGGGCCCCCGGTCCTCGTCCTGGCCGGACTGCTGCGTGTCCTCGGGCCCTCCCGTACAGGCGGCGGAGACGAGCGCGAGCAGGCAGCCGAGGGTGACGGCTCTCCCGGGCCGGCGGCGGCTGGTGTGACGGCCGCCGTGAGTCATTCCGCGTCCCCCGTCCCGGTCCTGGCGACCTCCGCCGCCAGCTCGGCCGCGATGTCGTCGCCCGGGTCCAGGCAGCGTCCGCCGCTGGCCTCGGCGAGCCGGTCCCCGAACCGGCCGGGCGTGCATGCGCCGCTCTGCAGGGAGACCGTCACGATCCTCACGAGCGGTGCCCTGCCCGCCTCCGCGACCAGCTCCTTCTGTTCCTCCTTCTCGACGGCCTCGAAGTCCTCGCCGTCGGTGACCAGGACGAGGAGCTGCGGCTGCTCCGCATCGGCGGGGTCGCGGCGCAGGGTCTCCAGCGCCGCGCGCAGGCCCGCCCCGATGCGGGCGTCGTGAGCGGCGGTCTTCGCGCCGACGACGGTCTTCTGCGCCTCCGCCCTGCTGTTCGGCCCGAACTTCACGAGTTCCACGGCCGGTCTCCCTTCTGCGACGGCTGTCATCCGGACCCCGAACGAGTCCTTGGCTCCCAGGGAGGTCATCGAGCGGGCGACCAGTTCCCTGGCGCCACCGGCGCCGTCCCAGACCCGCTTGTCCGCAGTCGAGGTCGAGTTGTCGAGGAGGTACAGGACCCGGCCGGCCCCGAGCGCTCCCCGGTAGCGGCTCAGGGTGTCGCTCAACGACGCCGAGGTGCCGGTGCCCTCACCGGTGGCCGGGACCTGCTCGCGCACGGCCGTCGTGTTGTCCTCGGACCGCAGCACCGAGTCGTCTTCGGGCGGGGCCGGTTCGCCCTCCTCGACCCCGCGGAAACCGTCGTCCGTGAAGCGCTTCTGCGCGTCCTGGTCCGTGGCCAGCCACTGGTAGAAGTCCTCGACGGCCGCCTTGCGCACATCGGCGTCCCGGTCGGCACCGGCCCAGGTGACCCGGACGAAGGGAAGGTCCAGCATCGGCACGTCGGAGGGGTAGTGGGCCACACGGTGCCGCAGCGCCTCCGTCGCGCAGTCAGGGCGGCCGGGCACCCCCGCCGACAGGTTGAACTGCGCCAGGGTCTGCTCCGGCACGAGGACGGCGGCCTGGTCCTCCACGTCGTTGTGCAGACCGTCGGCCAGTACGCACATCAGTTCCCGCGCGGTGGAGGGCATGGGCCGCAGTGCCTTGGCGATGCCCTGTTCGACCGTGGAGGCGCGCCCGGAGCCGGAGGAGGAGTAGAGCGCGTCGGTCGCCAGGAGGGCGCCTTCGGTGCCCTCGGGGTCGGGGCGCAGTACCACGACCTCCTGGGCGTCCTTGAGAGCGGACACGATCGCGTCGAGCGGATCGTCGGTCTGCAGGGACTGCGGAAGGGACATGGTGTCCGGCACGCCGAGGACCATCGGCGTGTAGGCGATGGACCCCAGCCGGTCGAGGTCGACGACGCTCTTCCCCACCTCTGCGGCTTGCTCCTCCGTCCCGGACTCTGCGGAGGCCGTGCCGCCGCCCGCTCCGTCGGCCGTCGCCCGCTGCCAGGCGCTGCCGGCGGCCGGGATCCAGATGTCCGGCTGTGCGCCGACGTTGCGCTGGGGCCGCAGGCAGTCACCCGAGGCCGGGCAGGAGGCGGGCGGCTCCTGCCAGAGCGAGGAGGACCGGAAGGCTGCCACGGCGTCGGTGGCCTTGGCGTCGTACACGTTGATGCTGACGGTCCGGCAGCGGTCGCCGTCCCGCTCGGGGTAGGCGTCAGCGGCCTTCTGGACGGTGGCCCGCAGATCGGGGTCGGTGAGTACGCGCAGCTCCAGGGGCAGGCCGCAGCCGCCCGGGGGCGGTCCCAGGAGATACCACGCACCCACCCCGGCGAGCGCGACGACACCGGCCAGGACGAGGGCGGTCGTACGCGTCATGCGGCGGGCCAGGGCGGGAAACGGACGGCGGGAGGACACCGCGGCGGACAGCCGCGTCACCGACTTCCTGATCGCCGTCAGCCAGTCGTCCGGCGGGGGATCCTCGTCCGCGTCCGCCGCGAGCGCGAGCACCACGTCGTCGCCGTGGCGCCGCTCGTCCGGGACCCATGGGTGCCCGTCGACGGCTTTGAGCGGTGCCATCGCCTCGCGTATGCCGGTGACGATCCGGGTGAAGGTGACCGGCTCCCCCACGCCCGTGGTCAGCAGACGGTGCAGGGCGGCCGTGAACTCCGTGCCGGTGCCGGGATCGCCGGGCGGGATCTCCACGCCCGGCTCCGCCGCGGTGAGCAGGGCGAAGTTCTGTCCGCCGAGGGGGTTGAAAGCCCCGAGGGCGTTGCCGGCGAAGCAGCAGTCCAGGATGACGACGACCCAGTCGGCGCGGGCGTAGCGCAGCTCGGGCATGATGTCGTCGCGCCAGGACAGTGTGTCCACGAACGGGTGCTGCCGGTCCCTGGTGACCCGTGAGTCGGTGAACATCAGGTTGAGGTCGCTGCCGTCGGGGCGCACGATGCCGTGTCCCGCGAAGTAGACGACCAGCAGCCCGGTCACCTCGTCGCGGGCGGCGGTCAGCGCCTCACGCACCCGGAGCGGATCGACGGTGGCCGCCGAGCCGCCGCTCGCGGGTATCACGACGAGATCCTCCGGGCCGAGCACTCCGCCGTGTCCGGCGGTCAGTGCCTCGCGCATGAGGCGGAGGTTCGTGGCGACGGCCGGAAGGTCGTTGCGGGCACCCTCGTATCGCTCCACCCCGATGAGCACGGCTCTGTGCCGCTTGCCCCTGTTCTCCTCGCCGCGCGCGTCGTACGGCGGCACGGCTGCTAGACCTCTCCGGGCTCGTCGCCACCGCGCGTCCGGTCACGTCCACCGGGCTCCGGTGGTCCCGCGTCGGGGTCCGCGGCCCGGCCCGTGCCCGGTCCGGTGCCGGGATCGGTGCGGGGATCGGTGTCGGTGTCACGGCTCAGGTCGGAGCCCGGCCCCTGAGGCGGCCCGTCGAGGGTGACGCGCGGCGTCTCCTCGGGGTCGGCGAAGCGGCGCCGGTTGCGCAGCCAGGTCTCCACGGACCGCCACGCGTTCTCGGACACGGAGCGCGCCACCTCGACGGAGACGACGAGGATGATGTCCTGGATCAGCTCCCCGCTCATCGTCTCGGTCTGCGTGAGCGAGTCCTGCCGCTTCAGGGTGAGTTCGCCGCTTTCCAGGGCGTCCTCGAGGACCGGTGCGCTCTTCAGCCAGGTGTGCAGGGCTTCGAGGTCGTCGCGCCGGGTGTGCGTCCCGCCGAGGCTGATCCGTAACTCGGTCTTCCCCTGTCCCTGCTGCCGCCCGCCCGTGTTCGTCCCGTCCGCCATGCCTGCCCCCATCAGCGCCGCCGACCCCGCCGCCATCACCCCTCAGGGGGAGGGCAACTGAACACGCAATTATTTCACGGGAGTTGACGCGGGTCACCTGTTCGCTCCGCTTCATCCGGGAGCTGTTACACATCCATCGATCACTTTCGCGTCCGCCGGCGGTCATATCTTCCGAGAACCCCAGGGACACCCGTGGGGCCGACCACTACGGACTCCACCGACGGATGGGACGCGCAGACATGACTGAAGCGACGAAGGGCCCGGCGAGCTACTTCCCCTCGATCGAGAAGAAGCACGGACGCCCGATCGCGGAGTGGAAGGACCTCATCCGCTCCTCGCCCCTGACCAGGCACATGGAGATCGTCTCCTGGCTGAAGACCGAGCACGGTCTGGGCCACGGCCACGCCAACGCCCTGGTCGCGCACACGCTCGCCGAGGACAAGGGCGGTAACTAGGACCCGGCTCGCTTCTTCTTGCCGGGGATCGTCTGCTCCGACCAGACGGTCTTGCCCTCGGAGGCGAACCGGGTGCCCCACAGCGAGGCAAGCTGGGAGATGATGAACAGCCCCCGACCGCCCTCGTCGACCGCTCCCGCGTACTTCATGTACGGGGCGGTGGTGCTGCTGTCCCGGATCTCGCAGGTCAGTCCCCGGTCGAGGATGAGGCGCAGCTTCAGCGGCGGGCTGCCGTAGCGCACGGCGTTGGTCACCAGCTCGCTGACGATCAGCTCGGTCGCGTCACCGGTGTCGCCCTCCAGGTGCCAGTCCGCCAGCGTCCTGGACGTGAGGCGGCGGGCGGTGGCCGGTGCCGTCTTGTCGTAGGGCAGTTCCCAGGCGGCGTAGCGGTCCTCGGGCATGGCGTGCGTCCGGGCCAGCAGCAGGGCGGAGCCCCGGAGCTCGGGGATGTCGGGCAGGGCGTACGCAACCGCGTCGCACAGGTCCCGCATCGGCCGGTCCGTCGGCACGAGCGCCTGGCGCAGGGCGCCCGATGTGGGCTGGGCGTGGCCCCGCAGCGCGCTGCTGTGGAGCACGAGCAGGCTGCCCTCCCTGAGCTGGACGGGTACCGCCGCCACAGGGGCCCGCTCCGCCGTTCCCAGCGGCGGTCCCACGGGCAGGCCGACCACGAAGGCGGCGCCGTCCGGTTCGACGACGAGGGGGGCGGGGTGGCCCGCGGAGGCGATGGTGCACGTCTCGGTGAACGGGTCGTACACCGCGTAGGCGCAGCTCGCGGCCAGTGGCTCCTGGTGGAGGGGGCCGCTCCGCGGCAGCTGTGTGCGTTCCGCGGCCAGTCGCGCCGCCGTGTCGTACAGGCGCGCGAGGAGCTCGTCGGGTTCCAGGTCCAGGGCGGCGAGGGCGTGGACGACGGTGCGCAGCTGCCCCATGGTGGTGGCCGCGTGGATGCCGCGCTCGGCCACCTCCCCGATGGCGAGGGCCGTACGGGCACCGGACAGGGCGATCGTGTCGAACCAGTGGCCGGCGTCCCCTCCGGGCAGCAGCAGGTGGTCCGTCTCGACGGCGGGCTGGGGCGCCGCGTGCTGCGGCAGCAGCCGCCGCTGGAGAGCGCTGGCGATGGTGTACTCGTGCACGTAGCGGCGGGCGTTGTCGATGCCGAGAGCGGCACGGGACGCCATCGCCGCCACCACGGGGACGTCCCCCTCGTCGAACGGCTCGGAGTCCCCGCACCGGTAGAGGCTCACCAGCCCGAGGACCGCCCCGCGCACCGTCAGCGGGGCCACCAGCAGGGTGTGCGCGCCGAAGTTCCGGATGGCACCCGCACGCGCGGCGTCGGCGTCGGTCCACGTGGCGTCGGCGAGCGGAAGGACGCGGACCCGCATATCGGAGAGAGCCCGCTGGTAAGGGGTTCCCGGGACCACGGCCCGCACGTCCCCGACCGGGTGGGCGGCCGGGTTGCTGCCGCCGTACGCGGCGCGCCGCAGTGGCACGTGCAGGTCGAGCGGCCCGGGCTCAGGGGTCTCACCCCGCAGGACGTCGTCGACGACCTCGACGACGGCGACGTCTGCGTAGCCGGGTACCAGTGCCTCCACGAGGTCACGGCAGGTGGCGTCGACGTCCAGCGTCCGGCCCACGGTGTCGCGGACCGCGGCGAGTGCCGCGTCCCGGCCCCGGTGCCTGATCTGCGCGCTGACGTCGACCATGGAGACGGCGACCCCCAGCACCCTGCCGTCCTCGCTCTGCCGCGCCCCGTGACCCTCCTGGAGCCGGAACGCGGTCATGGAGAGGGCGCGGTGTCCGCCGGGCACGTCACCGGCGGCGGTACGGAACAGCCTCTCGATGCCGGGCACACCGGTGCGCAGGACCTCCCGCACGAAGGACTCCACCCGGTCCGGTTCGTCGAACGCGCACACCTCGTGGAACGGCCGGCCCCGCAGCCGCTCGGTCTCGGCCGGGTCGGGGTCGGTGTAGGGGTCGCTGATCCGCAGGATGCGGAGTTCGGGATCGAGCACGTGAACGCGTACGCGCGCCTGGGTGAACATGACGTCCAGCAGCGCCGCCTCGACGACGTCGCCGCCCGTGCCGGACCCGGCGCTCGCCTCGGTCGACCAGACGGCCCAGCCCTCCCCCGCGAGCGGCTCCAGGCGCAGCCCCGGGGGCATCTCGTCGCCCCGGCGCACCCGGCGGGTGTCGTTCGCGAGGACGTCCATCAGGCGCCGGCCCAGCGCATCGGCGGTGGCAGGCCCGAAGCGCCGCTCGGCCGCCCGGCTCCACCCGGTGATCACTCCGGCGCCGTCCACGACCATCAGAGGCGCATCAGCCATGAGCCCAGCTCCTTCGCCCCCCTCACGAGACCCGGGAGGACCGAGCCTCCGCACACGCGGGCACGTACGCAACAAGCATCGGTCCCCAGTCCGCCGCACGCGACCGGAGCGGGTGGCGGCCTCCTGGGCAGGCGGGTGCGCCGGAGGGGCCCGGCTGCGGGATGCCCGGCCGGTTGTCGGAGGGGCCGCATAGCCTGCACCCGTGAACGACATCTCCGAGACGCCCGACCGCACTTTCCCCGCCGCCCTGGCCGAGGTGGCGGAGGTGGACTTCTACTACGGCCACGACGCCACGGGCGAGGCCCGTGACGAGGGGGACTACCGCATCGACTTCGAGCCGGCCACGGACTTCGAGTCCGCGGAGTGGACCACCGACTTCTTGCGCAGCTGGACGGGAAACAAGGAGGTGGACGGCGACGCGTACCTCGTCTTCGGCCAGAACGGCTCCGGAGGCCAGGCCATGATCTGGCGCGCACGCCCCGGCGAGCCCCTCGTCGACCAGCCGGTGGTGTTCCTGGGATCGGAGGGCGAGCGCGGTGTGGTGGCGGGCAGCCTCTCCGACTTCCTGTGGCTCCTGGCCGACGGCTACGGCCCGATGGAGGCCGCGGAAGCCGATGAGTTCGCCTCCGAACCCGACCAGCGCCTGACCCGCATCGCCGAACGCCACGCGACGACCCCGCGCCGCACGGCGGAGGAGATCGTCACCGGGGCCCGGGCGGAGTTCCCCACGTTCGCGGAGGACCTCGAGGCGCTGGTCCGCTGAGC
>NZ_MAPV01000198.1 GCF_001700505.1 Streptomyces mutomycini | reverse complement strand
GGTCAGGGGGCGCCGGCTGACCAGAAAGGTGAGCGGATGCTGGGGCGGGGGGTGGGTTCGCCCACACGGCTCGCGTTCCCGGGTGGCGTACTCGGCGGGGCCACCTGAGACTTCTCAACGCACGGCGTCGCGACCTCGAAGAAGGCTTGCCCGCCTCCACCGATGAGAAGCCTCACGCGAAACCCGTCCGTCGTCTCGAAGTAGGTCGCAGGGCTCTTGACGCTTGGGTTCACACCGAGCTGACGGTATCCAGCCTCTTTCCAACCACGCTCCACGACACCGAGGAAACCACCGCGCCGCTGCTCCGAAATCACTGTGAGGACAGCGCGCCTGCGTGAAACGTCACAACCCCCCTCGGTCGACTGCCCGTGCACCCACTCCACAGGCGGCTTGATACCAGCGAACGTCTCATCGAGAATGGCGTCTGCCCTGTCTGCCGCTTCCTGCATGTTCATACGTCCACCATCATCCTCACCGCCTGATTCCACCGATCGATCCACCGAGGCACACCCCGCGCTCACAAGGATGGCTACCAGAATCGCGGAACTGTGAACTTTCACCTGGGGCGCTCCCGTACAATGTCTTCGGATTTACCCGAAACGATGCGCGAAATATTGTCTGACGACATCTGATCCTTCGTCGGATGAAAGTAGTTGGAGTGGGCCTCCATGAGTCCGTGTCCGCGCTGCACCGGCTCGGGTCCCTCACTGACTGCAAATCGATTTGCCCCGAAATCTTGATGTGCAGGATCAGTACCGAACCACACGTCACTTTCCTTGGACTGCGCGCCCTGCGCGAGATATCCAACTGCGCCTCCAGCGGCTCCGCCGACGGCACCGCCCACTACAGCACCTGCGGGGCCCAGACTCGCACCAAGGGCGAAGCCGGCCGAGGCCCCACCCGCGATACCGCTTCCCAGGCCACTGGCCTCTCGACTGTTGGGCAACTTCGTCACCGAGTCGTTCTCAGCCGCTCCGACGAAAACATGTTCGGGCCCCACCCCGAGTTCATCTGCAGTCCGCGCACCCGTTCCAGGGCTGCCCACCAAGATGATGTCATCGGCCCCAGGGATTCCGCCCCTTTCCTGAGCGGCAAGGCCGACCGCAAGCGAACCATAGGAATGGCCAATCGCCGTGACGTGCGGGTCATCATTTTGATTGGTCGCGGACAGCCCCGTCATGAATTCGTTGTATTCATGCGCCCCGGATCTTGCCGCCCCCTCACCGGCTACGTCCAAACTCCCGGCCGCATCGTTGAGTGCGACCTGAGGAGCATCGTATCCAAGCCACACAATAGAGGCGGTTGACGAATCGGGGTTCATCTCTGCTGCCCCAATTGCCGTATCCCGGGCCCGTTTGAGGTCACCCTCCGCGAAATCCCTGTCCAACGACGTCCCCAGCCCCGGCACGTAAGCCGCCACATTCTTCGCCGTATCAGGGTTCCCGAACGAGACGATCGCCCGACCGTTCCCCTCGTCCCCAATGCCGAGGAGAAACATCGGCGGCTGCGTCCCCGCCCCCAACTGCCGGTCGATCTCCCGCAGCCCCGCCAACTGCGTCATCGACCTCTCGTCGTCCCGCCCTTCCAGCTTGCCGATCAGCAACTGCAGGTTGTCCCGGTTGGCCGCGTCCCGGACCAGTGCCGAGATGCCGTCCAAGTTGCCGATCCGGTCCGGGTACACCGCGAGGTACTCCTCGCGTTGTTCCTGGGTCAGCCCCGCCCACCAGTCCCGCCGCTCCGCCGGAGACGCATCGTGCGGGATGGCGTCCTCGAGGTACGCCGCCGCCGCGTCACGGACCTCCGCCGCGTCGCCCGCCGCGTCCTTCCACGTGGAGTCGGGGACCTTCAGGCCCTCCTCCGCCTTCAGCCGGCGCAGGATGCCCGCATACCGCCAGTCGATCTCGGCCGCCGCCCGAACCGCCCCGGTCACCCGATCCGCGATGTCCTGCGCCTTGGCCGCGTTGGGGTTCGGCGCGACCAGGCCCGAGGGCGGCACCAGCCCCGGAAGCCCGCTCGACGCCGCCGTGCCGCCCCGCAGCGGTGCGCCCCCGATCAGCCCTTCGCCGCCCGCCGGGTACGACACCGTCCCGTCCGCGTGCACGGTGAACCTCAGCGCGGCCGCGTCGTCGAGCGCCTCCCTCAGCGCCCGCTGCTGGGTCTTCATCTCATGCGCCAGGGAGTTCAGCGTCGTGCGGACGAGCCCGCACTCGGTGTACACGTACTGGAAGTTCCGGCCCAGCTGCCGCAGCCGTGCGACCGCCGCCTGCGCCGCCTCTCCCTCCTGCGTGTCACGGAGCCCGGTGAGCATTTGCCGCTCGATGCGGTCCCGCGCCGCGTCGGCCCGGTTGCTGGACTTGCCCCATCCGTCGGCAGCGCCCTCCAGCTCGGCGCACTTCAGATCCCGTAACTGCGCCCAGGTCAGGGTCGGCGTCACCGTGCGTCGCCTTCGCACGGCAGCACCGCGGCGAAGGACGATCTGACGGCCTCGTTCGTCGCGCCCTGTGTACGTGCGACATCCCGCAGTTTGGCCGCCAGGCTGCCGCACTCGCCCTGCGCCGCCTGGATCCGCCGCTCCCAGGACTCCCGTACGGCCGCCAGCTCGGCCAGAGCCGTCAGCCGGCCAGCCCCCGCCATGAGCCCCTGGTGCGCCAAACCCAACTCGCCGCGCACCGGACCCAGCTGGGTCACCAGCTCGTCCGCTCCGGCGGCGGCCCGCAGCCACGGCCCGTCGCTGTGCTTCAGCCGCTGACCGCAGTCACCCCCGCCCGACGGCACCGCCGGATCACTCAGCCCTCGCACCACAGTCACAGCGCTCACCCCGTTCGTCCGTCACGGAGCGGCACTGTGCCAAACGCCACGTACCCGACACGCCGGTCTAACCCGCGTCGTGAGCCCGCACCCCTGCCCCCGCAAGGAACGCCCAACAGCGACATCACCCGAACGGGCACGGCGGGCCGAGGCGGTCGTTTTCCCCCGGACGGATGGTTTACGAAGGACTGTCCACGCGCTCCGGGGCGAGGCGGGACTCTCTTCGTGATCATGCGATACGTGATCTCCGTACAGCACAACTCATCGCGGGCCCGAAGGTTGTTGACGGCCGCAGGCCTCGCTGCGGCGGCCCTCGCCGCGTCCCTGCCCGCCGATACGCCGGCCCGTGCGGCAACGTCCGCCTCCGTACCGCCGCCCCGGACGGCCACTGCCGCCGAGGCCCGCACCGCCGCCTGGCTGGACACCCACCCGAAGGAGGCAGCCCGGTTCTTCCGGGACCTGCCCAAGGGAGGTGACTCGCACAATCACCTCTCCGGCGCGGTACGGACGGAATACCTCATCCAGCTCGCGGCCGACGACGGTCTCTGCATCGACGCCACGAGGACCGCAGTCGCCCCACCGTGCGCCACCGGCACCCGTCCGGCTGCCGACGCCCTCACGGATGCCGGCTTCCGTCGCGAGATCGTCCGGGCCTGGTCCATGCAGGACTTCCCTCAGGGCGAGTCAGGCCACGACCACTTCTTCGCCACGTTCGGAAAGTTCGGCGCCGCCACATCGCACCGCGGGAAGATGCTGGCCGATGTGGCGCGCACCGCGGCGGCGCAGAACCAGACCTATCTGGAGACGATGGTCAGTCCCGCCTCGGCAGGAGCCCGGCAGTTGGCGACGGACGTAGGCTGGGATGCCGACCTGACAGCCCTGCACCGCAAGCTCCTGGCCCGTGGCCGGCTGGACCAGCTCGTAACGGACGCGAAGCGCGAAGCCGACACCGCTGACGCCGAGTTCAGCGAGGCCGCGCACTGCGCGGCCGCCACCCCCTCCCGTGCGTGCGGGATCACCGTGCGCTGGGTCTCCCAGGTGTCACGCAACAGCGCCCCGGAACGCGTCTTCACCCAGATCGCCCTGGGCCTCCGCCTGGCCGAACGCGATCAGCGGTTCGTCGCCGTCAACCTGGTCCAGCCGGAGGACGGTGAGATCTCCCTGCGGGACTACCGCCTGCACATGCGCATGCTGAACTACCTGCACGGTGTCTATCCCCGCGCCCACATCACCCTGCACGCCGGCGAACTCGTCCCCGGCCTCGTGAAGCCCGAGGACCTCACCTTCCACATCGACGACGCCGTGCGCACGGGCCAAGCCGAACGCATCGGCCACGGCGTCGACCTCACACATGAGGACGACTGGCGGCGCCTGGCGCGCGACATGGCGCGCCGGCAGATCGCCGTCGAGGTGCCGCTCACCAGTAACGCGCAGATCCTCCAGGTCGAGGGCGACGAGCACCCGTTCCCCGTCTACCGGAAGTACGGGGTCCCGGTGGTGCTCTCCACCGACGACCCCGGGGTGTCACGCGGCGACATCGGCCAGGAGTACCGCCGTGCCGCCCGCACCTACGGACTCGGCTACCCGGAGCTGAAGGACCTGGCCCGGGCATCCCTGGAGTACGCCTTCCTGCCGGGCCGCAGCCTGTGGCGCCCGGACCCCGTACGCCAGGGCTTCCGCCCGGTCCAGGAGTGCCAGGCACCGCAGTCGGCCCGCTGCGCCCGACTGCTGGCCAACAGCCCGAAGGCCCGCCTGGAATGGCGCCAGGAACAGTCCTTCCGCACCTTCGAGTCCCGCTACACGGCCTGATCCTGCCCAGCCCGATCACGAGTGGGCGGGACGGTGCACTCGACCCACAGCACCTTCCCGCCCTGCCCAGGCAGCCCGCCCCTGATCGGGTACGCGCCCCAGCTCTCCGCACACTCCCGTACGAGCTGCAGCCCGCGCCCCCGCTCGGCCAGGACGCACGATTCCTCCATGACGCCGCCGCCGAACGGAGCCGGGATCTCCGGATTGCTGTCCCACACCCCGACCCGCACCCGGTTCCTGCCCGCGCCGCGCAGCCGGAGCGAGTACGAGCCCGAGGAGTGCCTGTACGCGTTGGTGACCAGCTCGCTCGCCAGCAGTTCGGCTGTGTCGATGAGGTCCCACATCCCGTGCACCAGGAGCACGGTCCGCAGAGTCTCCCGGGCGATACCGGGCCCACGGGGATCCTGCGGAAGTTGGAGGGTGTACGCCCAGGGCGGCGTTCCCCTTCTCCGCTACGTACTACCCGGGGTCAGACCAATCCGTGTATTACGTAAAAGGCCCGGTCCCCACTCTCGACACCGCTCAGCTCGACCAGTCCCACGGCCCGGTGTTCATCGACTCCGAGACCCAACTGGCCCAGTACCGGCTCCTGCTCGAACGGCTCGATGCTGCCGCGCTGCCGCCGGAGCAGTCACGAGATCTCATTCACGGCATCGCCCAGGAACTGTAAGGAGAACGAAGATGATCACCAGGGACTGGCAGAAGTCCTCCTACTGCGCGCAAGGAGAAGCCTGCATACACGTCGCCACCGACCAGGATTCCGTCGCCCTCACCGAGAGCAGCGACCCCGGCGGCGCGATACTCCGGACCAGTGCGCCGGCCTGGGCCGCCCTCATCCGCGCCGTGAAGGAATCCCGAGCCCGTTGCTGACCACCCCGCCGACCTCACCTGGACCCGCGCCGCCCCCGAGGACGCAGAGGGCCCCGGCCCCTGGATCGAAATCACGGGCTCCGTCTCGCCGGAGACATATCGGCTGCAGACTCCAGCAGGGGCACCCGCGCGTAGTAGCGTCAACTTTCCTTCGGCACAGGCGACGAAACTGGGGTGCCTGCAGACCAGAAATCGGACCGAACATTGGGACGGGGGATCTCGACACCCTCGTAGGCGGGACCGTTGGGCTTTGCCGTAGGCGCGGCTACCTCAGATTCGTCCACGCAAGGGGTGTTGACCTCAAAACGCGCCTGGCCTTTGTCTGCAATCACCAGCGAAATACCAAATCCCTCAGGCGATTTAGCGAAAAGAGCAGGGAATTGATCGTCACTCCTTACCGAGTAAATATCGTAGCCACTCTTCTTCCAAAAACGCTCCACCACACCCAGGAAACTCCCGCGCCGCTGCTCAGAGATAACCGTTAGAACAGTCCGTCGACGAGTCACGTCGCAACTCCCGGACGAGTTCTGGTCGTGAGCCCACTGAACCTGTGGGTTAATTGCCTCCAGCGTCATATCCAGCATAGTGTCCGAATACTCCGCCGCCTCCTGCATATCCATGCTACTCGCAGCCCTTTCCTCGTTCGACATCTCGCACCCGGTGAGTGAAATGACTGCAAACGCAAGGCCCAGAGCCCACCGCGCACCAGCAGTCATCGCCACCCCTCCGTCTTAATGCGATCGGGGTGCCCCGCAACGATCAGAGCGATGTTTTCTGCCGACACTTTGTCCTTCTCCGGCGTGAAGTACTGAGAGTGGGCGTCGAAGCCACCCGCGTCAAGGACTGGGCGCGGGCCGTCGTCGACTTCGAAACGCCGGGCACCGAAAGCCTCGCTGGCGGGATCCTTGCCAAAGTAGACATCATCGTCCCCCTGGTCGGCGATATCACCCGCGGCGTATGCAACGAAAGGACCTCCGGCCATCGCCAGAACACCCACACCGCTTTGCTGCTTAGATGGCAGATGGGTCACGGGATCGTTGTCAGCTGCTCCGACGAAAACGTGCTCCTTGCCCACGCCGAGGTCCTCCGCCTTGTCGACGCCCACGCCTGGACTACCAAGCAGGACGATGTCGTCAGCGGCCGGAATGCCGCCGTCCTGCCTTGCCGCTGTACCGACGGTGAGCGAGCCATAGGAATGGCCAATTGCGGTCACATGCGGGTCTTTATTCTGATTTGTGACGTCCAAGCCATCCATGAACTGATTGTAGGCGGGAGCTCCCGCCTCTGCGCTGCCAGTACTTGTGACGGTTGCGATATTTGGGGCGTCATAGCCGAGCCAGACAATTGCCGAGCTAGATGAATCATAGCCTCGCGCGCCTACCGCCGTGTCCAAACCCCGTTGCAGGGTATCGTCGACAAAACCCTTGTCCAACTTTGTACCCAAGCCAGGCACATAGGCTGATACATTTCTCGACGTGTCCGGGTTCCCGTACGCCACGATGGCCCGACCGTTCCCTTCGTCGCCGATGCCCAGCAGAAACATCGGAACCTTCGACGGCTCACCCAGTTTCGCTTCGATTCCCCGCAGGGCATCCAGCTTCATCCGGGCATCTTCACCCTCTTTCCCCGCCAGTTCGTCGATGAGAACCGGAAGATAATTCCTGTTCGCCTCGTCTCGTACCGTGGCCGGGATCCCGTCGAGACCGCCTACAAGTTGCGGGGCGACCTCGAGGTACTCCTGCTGTCGTTCCTTGGTCAGTCCTTCCCACCACTCCTTGCGCTCCGCAGGCGATTCGTCCCAAGGAATCCCCTGAGCGAGGTACTTGGAGGCGGTCGACCGTACGCTCGCTGTGTCCTGGAAGACGTCGGCCAAGGTTGCCTTGGTGACATCGAGCCCCTTGGCTGCCTTGAGCTTGTTTAGTACCTTCGCGTATCGGTCGTCAATCTCGGTGGCCGACCGCAGCGCACGGGCAATGAGATCTGCAATCGTTTCCGCCTTCGCCGCGTTCGGATTGGGATTGAAGCGGCCCCCGGGTAGACCCGGCCTCTCACTCAGCCCGGGAGCTTCCAGCGGGAGCCTCGCATTGCCCTGCACCGAGCCGCCGGGATGGTCCTGCTTTCCCAGCAGCGTCTCGCCTTCCGCTGCGGGGTAGCTGACCGAACCATCGGCGTGCACAGTGAACTTCAGACTCTCCGCGTCCTCCAGCGCCTGCGCCAGTTGCTTCTGAGGTCCGGCGAGTTCAGCAACCAGACCGTTCAACGCCGTACGAATCAGCCCGGCCTCCGCATGAACGTACTCAAAATTGCGACTCAGCCGCTCGAGCCTCCCGATAGCCGCCCGCGCCGAGTCACTCTCCTGAGTCTCGCGCAGCTTCGCCGTCATAGCCCTTTCGGTCCTGACACGATCGGCATCTGCCCGCCCCGAGACCTCGTGCCAGCCATCGCCCGCGTCCTCGAACTCCGACCGCTTCAGGTCTCGTAGTCGCTGCCATGTCAGCGTTGCGCCGGTCACCGGTGATCACCCTTGCCTGGATCCACCGAGTTGAAGGACTTGTCCACAGAAGTCTCCGTCTCGCCCATCTCCTTGGCGACTTTCGACAAAGCGCCTTCCAGGTAGTGACACTCACCGCGTACAGCGACAAGCCGTTCGTCCCAGGAATCCAGCACAGCGGTCAGCGCCGCAACGGATGCAAGCCCCAACGCGCCAGTGGCAACACCTTCGTGCGCTGGGCGAAGGCGACTTCGGCTCGTCTGTGCGTTGGTCCGCAGCGTGGCGGCAGTTCCGGATGCGCTGGTCCACGGTCCGCCGCTGTGCTTCAGGCCGTCCTTACCCCCACTCGCTCCTGAACTGCTTTCCGAGGAGTCAGTCGTGACCCCGGCGAGGGACATCCGCGCCCCAGGCCCGCCTGCCGCTTCGGCCTTCAACTGTTCCCATTCGTCCCAAGCCACCTGCAACCCAGCCCCGCCCACTTCTCAAAACGCGGGTGCTCCGCGCTGTCACATGGACGCTAGCGCACCAACCTCCCTCATAACGACTTGCAATTAAGGGCGTTGGCAATGAGACATCGGACGCCGTAGCATCCGCAGTGTGGGTTAACAAGGGTCGAGATCCTCAGGTTTACCGGTACCAGCTACCACACGAAGGGCTTCAGGCTTCCGGGCTGTTGACGGTGCAAGCCTGAGAACTCACCCACGAGAATATTCAGCACCTTGAGGGGACGTAGATAATTACGCCAGATTGGCTGAAATCCTTGTTCTGCAGCCAGAGGTATCCCGCATGTATGGCGCCGCACACCATGGCGCTGTCCGCCTGGCCAAAAATGTCGACCCGACAACGCCGTGATTCACATCACGCGGGCGGCCTGGGCCGCCCTCATCCGCGCCGTGAAGGAATCCCGAGCCCGTGGCTGACCACCCCGCCGACCTCACCTGGACCCGCGCCGCCCCCGAGGAGGCTGAGGGCCCCGGCCCCTGGATCGAGATCGCGTTCGGTCCCGGCGGGCTCGTGTATCTCCGTGAGACCGGTGACCCCGGCACGGTGGTGACCACCACGGCCCAGAAGTGGGAGGCTTTCGCCCAGGGCGTCGTGGCCGGCGAATTCGACCATTTCGCCGAGACGGACGTCACCGCCACGGACGATTGACTCTCAGCGCAGGACCCATCGTTCAGCCGCACTCCAGCGGGTTCATTTCCGAAGCGACGATCGGGTCGGTGGCGGAGCCGCTGACCGCGAAGATGCCGCCGGACCTGCTCCAGCGCAGTTCGTACGTGCCTTCGGCCACAGGCCGGTGCATGTCGTCCGCCATCCAGGAACCTGACGGTCGCAAAGCCACTCCGGTGCGGCCCACCGCGTACACCTCGCCGTTGCTGATCTTCAGGAAAGACGTCTCCCGCACCACAGCCACACAACCGTCAGGACCGGCGGGCTGGAGAACTCGGTAATCCGCACCGCCGGTGAGGTCGCTGACTGCCCCGAAAGCACTGCCGAGTCCGGCCACGGCCGCCAGCAGGCCGAGGACGAAGTGGGGCAGGCGCGGCCGAGGTAACGGTGCCCGGTCGGTAGCGAAGCGCCTCCGAGCCTTATGAACACCCGTCAGGACCAGCGAAATGACGAGCAGTGAGGTACTCACCACCCAGGCCGGGATCACATGCCCCCGTACAACCAGGATCAGACTGCTCCAGCCCGCAACGGCTGCAAGGGCCAGCAAGATCGTGGCGCCGACGAAATACGGGGATCGTCGCGTCACGCTGCCGGTCCGACGCTGCTCAGTTTCCATCGGTGCACCCTATGGGCGCGCCGGCGGCACCCGGAGCTCCGGGTGCCGCCCAGCAATGTCAGCTCGTCCAGAAAGACGAGTCAGCAGACCCAGCCCGACTCCGCCGGGAAGTCCGGCGGCCACGGCTTGGACCAGTCGTACAGCGACTCCCGGTCGCCCATCAACTCGTACTCCGCCTCGCGCCAGCTCGGAATACTCCCGATGACGAAGCTGCCTCCGTCAGGGTCCAGCATCCAGGTGTACTCGGCATCGGATGGGTCCAACCCGTGCCGTTCCTTCAACACGGCGAACTCCTCGGAACTGGCGCGCCGGATGTGGAGCCCGTTTCTGTAGTAGGGCTCAAGCAGCATCAGCTCCACATGCCCGATGTAGATCTCGATGCGTGTGGTGGTCCGGTCGACCAATGTGGCTTCGCTCTGCAGGAAGAGCTGTCGGTGGGACGGATTGAACCCAACGACCCGGAACAGCCTTCCCGTGCGGATGAAATCGGTCATGGTCGAAACTCTCTCCTGATCGAGACACCGGCTCCCCGTTGGCCGACTTGAAGCGCTCGAGGTGGACCTCTTGCCGCCGTGGCGCCACTGGGTCGACGATCATGCGCGCTGCCTCAGTCTGACTGCTGCGCGGAGGCTCGGGTGCAACCCGAGGTGAACCACGATGGCTTTGTTCCGTCAGGTCCGTAGCGGCGTGGGTGTGGCGGACGGTGAACACCGACGTCCTCACCCTCCTGCGCTTCCACGGGCGATGGGCGCCGAGGATCAGCTCCCCGAGGCCGCCCCAGTACGTCGAGGCAGGGTCCCCCGGGTCGTACGCGACATCGGCTTCCTTCGCCTTCTGCGCCGTGACCCCACAGGCTTCCAGGACAGCGCTTGGCCGACCGACAGTGCGGGGCGAGCCCGCAGCGCCCTGTCAGCCTCCGACGTACTCCCGCAGGTGCTGCGCGGTGAGGGTGCTCCCGTCGGCGACCAGGTCCGCGGGCGTCCCCTCGAAGACCACGCGGCCGCCGTCGTGCCCGGCTCCGGGGCCGAGGTCGACGATCCAGTCCGCATGAGCCATCACCGCCTGGTGGTGTTCGATGACGATCACCGTGTTGCCCGCGTCCACCAGCCGGTCGAGCAGCGCGAGCAGCTGGTCCACGTCGGCCATGTGCAGACCGGTGGTCGGCTCGTCGAGGACGTACGTCGCGGCCTTCTCCGCCATGTGGATGGCGAGCTTGAGACGCTGGCGCTCGCCACCGGACAGGGTGTTCAGCGGCTGCCCCAGCCGGAGATAGCCGAGCCCGACATCGCGCAGCCGTCCGAGGATGGCGCGCGCCTGGCCGGAGGTGAAGAAGTCGTAGGCCTCCGCCACCGACATCCCCAGTACCTCGCTGATGTTCTTGCCGCGCAGGGTGTAGGTGAGCACTTCGGGTGTGAACCGCTTCCCCTGGCACTCCTCGCACACCGACGCGACCCCGGCCATCATGGCGAGGTCGGTGTAGACCAGCCCGAGGCCGTTGCACTTGGGGCAGGCGCCCTCCGAGTTGGCGCTGAAGAGCGCCGCCTTGACCCCGTTGGCCTTGGCGAAGGCCGTGCGGATCGGGCTGAGCAGACCGGTGTACGTCGCCGGGTTCGAGCGGCGCGAGCCGCGGATGGGCGTCTGGTCGGCGACCACCACTCCCTGCCCCGCGGGCAGGCTCCCGTGGATGAGCGAGCTCTTGCCCGACCCCGCGACACCGGTGACGACGGTGAGCACCCCGAGCGGGATGTCGACGGTCACGTCCTGGAGGTTGTGCAGGTCCGCACCCTCGATGGACAACTGCCCGGTCGGCTTCCGCACCTCGTCCCGCAGCCGCGCCCGGTGCTCGAGATGGCGTCCCGTCAGGGTGCCCGAGGCGCGCAGCCCCGCGACGTCCCCGCTGAAGCAGATCCGCCCACCGTCCGTCCCCGCGCCCGGCCCGAGGTCGACGACGTGGTCGGCGATCGCGATCACCTCGGGCTTGTGCTCGACGACGAGCACGGTGTTCCCCTTGTCGCGCAGGCGCAGCAGCAGGTCGTTCATGCGCCGGATGTCGTGGGGGTGGAGCCCGCTGGTGGGCTCGTCGAAGACATACGTGACATCCGACAGGCTGGATCCGAGATGCCGCACCATCTTCACCCGCTGCGCCTCACCACCCGAGAGCGTTCCGGCGGGCCGGTCCAGGCTGAGATAGCCGAGGCCGATCTCGACGAGTGAGTCCAGCAGGTCCCTCAGTCCGGCCAGCAGCGGCGCCACACCCGGATCGTCGATCCTCCGTATGAACACGGCCAGATCGCTGATCTGCATCGTGGAGCACTCCGCGATGTTCACCCCGTCGATCCTGGACGACAGGGCGGCGGCCGTCAGCCGCGTCCCCCCGCAGCCGGGGCACTCGCCGAAGACCACGGCCCGGTCCACGAAGGCGCGGATGTGGGACTGCATGGCGTCGCGGTCCTTGCTGAGCATGGTCCGCTGGACCTTCTGGACGAGGCCCTCGTAGGTGACGTGGTTGCTGTCCATCTTCACCTTGGTCTGCGGCTTGTGGAGGAAGTCGGCCCACTCCTGCTCCGTGAAGTCCTTGAGCTTCTTGTCCGGGTCGTAGAAACCTGACCGGGCCATGACCTGCCAGTACCAGGAGTCGACCGCGAAGTGGGGCACGGTGATGGCGCCCTCGTTCATCGACTTCTCCCGGTCGACCAGCTGGTCGATGTCGATGTCCGAGATCTGGCCGACGCCCTCGCATCGCGGGCACATGCCCTCCGGCACGTTGAAGCTGAAGGCACTCGACGTCCCGATGTGAGGCGTGCCGAGCCGCGAGAAGACGATCCGCAGCATCGTGTACGCGTCGGTGGCGGTGCCGACGGTCGAGCGGGAGTTGGCCCCCATGCGCTCCTGGT
This sequence comes from Streptomyces mutomycini, assembly GCF_001700505.1. Taxonomy (GTDB): domain Bacteria; phylum Actinomycetota; class Actinomycetes; order Streptomycetales; family Streptomycetaceae; genus Streptomyces; species Streptomyces mutomycini. Next base: position 11,262 of record NZ_MAPV01000198.1, on the reverse strand, counting down.
CGACCACGATCGCGGCGCTCAGGTTGTGCAGCGCGTCCACGTCGGGGCGGCCCAGGCTCGGCATGAAGGACTGGACGAAGGCGGTGTACGTCTCGTTGATCAGCCGCTGCGACTCGGCTGCGACGGTGCCGAAGACCAGCGAGGACTTCCCGGACCCGGACACACCGGTGAACACGGTCAGCCGACGCTTCGGAATGTCCAGCGACACGTCGGTGAGGTTGTTCTCGCGGGCACCGCGGACCTGGATGACATCGTGGCCGTCGGCAGAAGCCGTCACAGGAGTCGTCATGCGATCGACCGTAGACGACGGCACTGACACGCAGCGGCCCGTTGACATCGCACCGGCCCGTTGACACCGGTGCGCGCCCGTTGCTTGGCTGGGGTCGAGGTAACAAGCGCTTACGGGACGGACTTTGGAGCGTGCCGGTGGAGCTCTCGCGTCGTACCGCACTGTCCGTGATTCCCGCCGCCGCCCTCTGGACGGTGTCCCAGGCGCTCCGTACGGAGGCAGCCGCCTCTCCGAACACTCCGCCGTCCCCCGGGTCCCCGGAAGAACCCCCGGCCACCCTCCTCAGCAACACCGTCGCCGTCTTCGCCGGCACCACCGAGTCCAACTCCCGCCCCGAGGTCGCCCCCAAACTGGCCTCCCTCCTGGCGACGGCCCACACCCGGCTCACCGCGATGGACGGCGCCGGGCCGGACGAGATCTTCGAAGGCGTCCCCCTCGGCACCAGCGACCCCAACCTGAGCACGTCGTACCAGTACCTCTACGAGATCGCTCTCGCCACCTGTCTCCCCGGCACCGGTGCCTCCGGCCTGTACGGGAACGCGACGGTCCGGCGCCGGGTCGTCGACGCCCTGGCACGGCTCCACGACGACTGGTTCGGCGACCAGTCGAAGGGCTACTACGGCAACTGGTTCCACTGGGAGATCGGGATCCCGGCCCACGCGACCAGAACCCTGATCCTGCTCAGGGACGAGCTCGCGGCACACCGGCCCGATCTCACCGCGACGTACGTCGCCTCCATGGACGCCTACCTGCGCAACGGCAAGGACGGCGACGTCGACCTCGACTCGCGCTTCCACACCGGCGCCAATCTCGCCGACATCACGACGAACCGGATCCTCCAAGGTGCCCTGCTCGGCGACGGAACCCGGATCACCAAGGCCCTCGCCGACCAGCTGACCGTCTTCGCGACGATCGACCCCTACCGCCCGCGCCACGGGGTCACCGACGGTTTCTACGCCGACGGGTCCTTCGTCCAGCACGGCTCCGTCGCGTACACCGGCTCCTACGGCAAGGGACTGCTCACCCGGATCGTCCAGACGGTCAAGATCCTCGACGGCACCGGCTACGTCCCCGACGACAGCCTGGTCGGCGTCGTGCAGGGCTGGGTGGCCGACGGCTTCGCCCCGCTGATCTTCGAGGGCTGGATGATGGAGATCGTCAAGGGGCGCGCGGTCTCACGGACCGGGACGGGGTACGCGGACGTCACAGCCGTCGTGGAGGCCGTCGTCGATCTCTCCGCGCACACGGCCGGCAGCGATGCGGAGGCCCTCGAGAGCTACGTCAAACACATCCGGCAGACCTCGAAGGCGGGCCTCGACCCGACCGCCTTCGTCTCCCCCGTCAGCATCGCCCGCTACGCCGACATCCTGGACTCCCCGGCGCCCGCCCGGGACCTCGTCCCGGCAGCCGCCCACGCCGCGTACAACGCGATGGACCGGACCGTCCACCGCCGGCCCGGCTACGCCTTCGCCCTGGCCCGCAGCTCCGCCCGCGTCAGCATGTACGAGTACATGAGCGGCGAGAACCTGATGCCGTGGTTCCAGGGCGCCGGCGCCCACTACCTGTATCTGTCCGGCGCGGACCAGCGGCAGGCCTACGGCGTCGACTACTTCACCGCTGTCCCGCCCCAACGCCTCGCGGGCGTCACCGCCCCCGCCGAGACGCGCCGCACCGTCCCCGAGCTGTACGGCACCCTCTGGTACGACAACCCCGAGCGCGGTTTCACGTCGTCCTCCGAGTCGCAGAACGCGTACGTCTACTTCCCGCGCGCCACACAGGAGTTCTCCGGCGGAGCCCGCCTCGGCACATACGGTGCGGCCGGTCTCGTGCAGTCCGACGACGCCGCCTATGCCGCGCAGCAGGCAGGCACGCTGCCCGACGACTTCGTCGCCTACCGCGCGGCGGGTGCCACCAGGTCCTGGTTCATGTTCGACGACGAGATCCTCGTGCTGTCGGCCGGTGTGACGGGCCGGGCGGGCCGCGCGGTGACCACGACGGTCGACAGCCGCATCGCCGATCCCTCCTCCCCCGTCGTCGTCACGGGCGGCCTCCGCGACGGGTCGCCCTGGCACAGCACCGGGGCCGCCCCGCCTACCTGGCTGCGGTACGCCGACGAAGGACGGGGGCTCTCCGTCGGGTACGTCTTCCTGTCAGGCCCGCCGCCTGTCGTCGCGCTCGACACGGTCACGCGCAGCCGGCGCCTCGTACGCCTCGCCAACGCGGACACAGCGGTGACCAAGCAGCTCTTCACACTGTCCTACGAGCAGGCCGCCGGTGAGCGGCCCACTTCCATGGCGCACGCCCTCATCCCCAACGCCTCCGCGCGACAACTCGCCGGGTACGCCCATGGCCCGCTCTCCGTGCTGTCCAACACGGACCGCCTGCAGGCCGCGGCACATACGCGCCTGGGCATCACCGCCGCCAACGCCTTCACCGCCGGGACGCACCGGGTGGGGCGTCTCTCGATCGACGGGCCCGCGTCGGTCCTGCTGCGGCGGACAGCGGAAGGCACGTACTCCGTCGCGGTGTCCGACCCCACGACGACACGGGGCACGGTATCCATCACCCTCCACGGCAGACCCCTGAAACACGTCTCGGCCGACGCCGGAGTCCGCGTCCACCGCGTCCCCGGCGGCACCCGTCTCGACGTCACGACCCACCATGCCTACGGCCGCAGCTTCACGGCGACTCTCGCGCGGAGGACCTGAGGGAGCGCACCCCGGCAAAGCGGTTGTCGGGCGTGCCCCGGCCGGGAGAGCATCCCGGGCATGGAAGAGCCCGCTGAACTCCTGAGTCACGGCCAGGTCGAACTGCGCCGCTGGCACGCGAGCGACCTGGATGCCCTGCACGAGGCGATCTCCGGTTCGCTGCACCACCTGATTCCGTGGATGCCCTGGGCCGCGACCTACGACCGACAGCTGGGCCCCGCGTTCCTCGCACGGAACAAGGAAGAGTGGGCGAGCGGGGATGCCTTCGGCTACGCGATCACCACGAACGGCACAGTCATCGGCAGCTGCGGCCTCTACCGCCGGATCGGTGCGGGCGGACTCGACATCGGCTACTGGCTGCACCCTCGGTGGACCGGGCGTGGCCTCGCCACCATGGCCGCGACCGCGCTCGTCGGACAGGGCTTCCGGCTGACGGGCACCGATCGCGTGGAAATCCACCACGATGCCGCCAACCCGGCCAGCGGAGCAGTCGCCCGCCGCCTGGGTTTCACGGAGGCCGAACGGGGCCCCACACCTGAAGGGCCGACCGCCCCGGGTGAAGTGGGGATCGACGTGGTGTGGCGGATCACTGCCGCCCAATGGGCATCGAGAACGACCACGCAGACGGACGAGCGGACGAGCGGAAGAATCCAATGATGCCCTCATCATCCGAAACGATCACCGCAGCGGCTTCCGGCACCTGGAAACTCGGCGACCTGACGGTCAACCGCCTCGGCTTCGGCTCGATGCGTCTAGCCCAGGACGGCACGGCGTTCGCCGACGGGACCTCCAGCGACCGGAACCGCGCCCTGCGCGTCCTGCGCCGCGCCGTCGAGCTCGGTGTGAACCACATCGACACCGCCGCCTTCTACTTCTCGCCGCTGCGGTCCGCCAACGAGCTGATCAACAGCGCGCTCGCCCCGTACGCCGACGACCTGGTCATCACCACCAAGGTCGGCCCCGGCCGGGACCCCTCCGGTGCCTGGGTGTGGGCCACACCGGAGCAGCTGCGCGGTCAGGTCGAGGAGAATCTGCGCCAGCTCGGCCGGGACCACCTGGACGTGGTGAACCTGCGCCTCGCGGTGAGCCAGGCCTCGGCGCCCGTCGCCGAACTCTTCGGCGCCCTGGCCGAACTCCGCGAGGCAGGACTCGTCCGCCACCTCGGCATCTCCAACACCACACCGGAACAGCTCACCGAGGCGCGGGGCATCGCACCCGTGGTCTGCGTACAGAACGCGTACGGCCTCGACTCCCCGGCCGACCACCACGCCTTCCTGCGCGCCTGCGGCGAACAGGGCATCGCATTCGTCCCCTTCTTCGCCATCGCCGGCACGGGGCGCGAAAGGGGCGCCGGCACCGAGCAGGACGACGCGACGCTGACCGTCGCACGCAACCACGGGGCGACGCCCGCGCAGGTGCGACTGGCCTGGACACTCCACCAGGGACCACACGTGCTGGCCATCCCCGGCACCGGCAACCCGGACCACCTCGTCGAGAACGTGGCCGCCGGCGCACTCCGGCTCACCGCCGAGGACCTGGCGCTGCTCGCACGATGACCAGAAGCCCGACATCGCCGTGGCACCGGACCGGACTCGGCGATGGAAGGACGAGCGGTCGTTCGCCCAGAAGACCGGGCACCCCGGGTGCGACTTCAAGCCACCGTCGCACCGGACCACCCCGGATCGGGGACCGGAGCCCGTACGCACTGTCCTGTGTCGAACAGGGCCGTCAGGCCTTCCCCGCACGGGGCCTGACGACACGTCGGCCCGGAGCCACCGGCGCACACAAGGCTCTCGAACAGCGCGTACGAATGCTCCGCGTCCCGTGAGCGCATCAACCGCACCCTGAACCCATGGCCACCGTCGTTGCTAGCCGTCACACCGCGTGATACACAGAGTAACCATGCATATGCAGGCGGATTCCGTTGCTAACCGCAGGTCAGGGCGGCTCCTCCGGTCAAACGTGCGAGATCCGGGTAAAGAGACCCGGGAAGGCGTCGTGCGATGCCGGTTTCATCAGCGAAGATAGAGACCGACCCGTGTCGCACGGCGCGGGCTGCGAACTACCCAACAGGGGCGGTGACTTACATGATCCTGGCAGCGGAAAAGGGCGACATCACCACCATCATCGGCGGAATCGCCCCGAACTGGGGGCCGTTCGGGACCCTGGGCAACGAGGCACGCATCATGATCGAGGTGGTGATGGCGATCGCCATCCTGCTCTGCCTCGGCATCGCGATCTGGGGCGCGGCGAAACAGCGCATCGGCGCGACCGCACTGCGCGACACCTTCAGCGCGGAGCAGGGCAAGGGGCTGATCGTGGCAGGGCTGACCGGCGTCTTCATCATCGGATCGCTGGGCACACTGTTCACGATTGTTTACGGAATGGCTGTCTGACCGGTTGTCAGGCAAGCCTGCCCCCGGGCCGGCCCCGTCCACCCACACCATCCGTCCGTCGTGCCCACCGGCAGAGGTTGCGTCCCCTGATGTCGAGTAACCACACCGCGCCCACGCGGAAACCAGCAGCGCTACCGTCGTACTACGCGGAACTGCACACGGCCGAGGGGGCGTACGCGGCATGAGCCAGGGCGATGAGCGCGGTTACGGCGGCAACGAGGCGGGGAGCCGCTCCGAGGACGCGTACAGCACCCTCGGCGGAACGCGCCAGACACGCACACGGCTGCCCGGCGGCGACGACGGCGACGGCTACGGCCGCCGGCCCACCCGGAACTCCCGCTCGCTGATCACGGTGGTGGGTGTGGTGGTGCTGCTGATCGCGGCGATCGCGTTTGCGAACCAGAGTGGGGGCGGCGCCTCGGACGGCGGCAAGGAGAAGGAATCGGCCGCGGCGGGGGCAGGCCCCACCGCCGCGACGGGCACGAAGCCGGTCACGGGCAAGAACGGCACGATCGCCTCAGGCTTCGCTCATGACGAGCAGGGGGCGCAGAGCGCGGCGGCGAATTACGCGGTGGCGCTGGTCTCTGCCGAGATCCTCCAGCCTGATCGTCGCAGCGAGATTGTGCGTCAGATCTTCGTTGCAGAGCGGGTGAGCGAGCTGGATGCGAGGTTCAATCAGGCCTACGACAAGGCTTTCCTCGACAAGGTCGGCCTGGACGAGAAGGGGAACGCGGCCTCGGGAATGACCTACGTCTCCAGAACCGCACCTGTCGGGACAAAAGCGACCGCCTACACGACCTCCTCCGCCACCGTGGAAGTGTGGTGTACCGGTGTCTTCGGTACGGCTGGCGTCAGCTCGACCAACCCAGTGAGTAACGACTGGTTCACCATGACGCTGGCACTCAGGTGGGCTGATGACGACTGGAAGGTCGACAGCTTTTCCCAGAAGGACGGCCCGGCTCCTGTGAACACCGACCGCACAGCCTCCAATGCCGACGAGATCGCCAAGGCTGTCGAGGAGTACGGAGGGTTCACCTATGCCCGCTAGTTCGCGCCTGGCGCTCAAAACAGGTGCTGTCTTCGCAGGTCTCCAAGCAACACTGGTCATCCTGGCGGCGCGCGCAGCAGCAGCTCCCACACCGACCCCCTCTCCGTCCGATCAGGACAAGTGCGACCTCATCGTTGGCCCCGCCAAGGACTACTGCGAGGGCGAAGCCGGCGGCGGCACCGCCCGCAGCACTCCCCCCACCACCGACGACGCCCTGGACCCCCTGACTTCCCTCGCCCGCGGCTGCGCCGACGCCGCCGCCTACCTCGTGGGCAAGCTCAGCGAGGCCGTCGAGAGCACGGCGACCGTCGACTTCACCAACTCCACCTTCCGCACCCAGTACGCAGTCGTCTTCGCGGCGTCCACCATCCTCACCCTCGTCCTGTGGCTCTTCGCCGTGGCCAAGCGCGCCATCAGGGGCGTGCCGTTCACCACCGCGATCTCCGAAGCCATCGGCTTCCTCTGGCTCACGGTCCTCGCCTCGGCCTTCACCCCGCTCATCCTGTACGTGGTCGTCTCCGCCACCGACGGCGTCACCGAGGTCATCTCCGCCGCGACGGGCGGGCAGACCGATGTGTTCTTCGGTTCGTTCGCCGAAGCGCTCAAGAAGGGCACCGACATCGGCGGCGGGCCGATCATGCTGATCGTCGTGTCGCTCGTGTCGATCCTCGCCGCCGGCATCCTGTGGCTGGAGCTCGTGATCAGGGCCGCCCTGCTCTACGTGGGCGCCCTACTGGGTGTCGTCGTGTACTCCGGGCTCGTCGACAAGAACATGTGGGGCCACGTCCGCCGCTGGGCGGGCATCATGATCGCTGTGATCATGGTGAAGCCGGTCATCGTCATCGTGCTCGGGCTCGCCGGCGCACTCTCCGCGGACGACGGACCCAACGCCTTCTCGGCCGTCGTCTCCGGCCTCGCCATCATCCTGCTGGCCATCTTCGCCTCCGCCATGATCTACCGCTTCGTACCCGGCTTCGGCGACGAGATCCAGGGCGCCCGCACCAACCGCAAGCAGGCAACCGACGGCTCCCAGGCAGCCGCGATGATCAGCTCGCCCGCCGCGCTCGTCTCGCAGGGCATCAAGACCCACAGCGGCCGCAGTGGCGGCGGCGAAGGCGGTGGCGGCGGCGCGCGGCCCTCCAACCCGGTCAGTGGCGGTGTCGCCGCACACAGCTCACGCAACCCGGGAGGAGGGGGCGGCGCCGCGCCCTCACCCCGCAGCGGGTCGGGGCCCACCTCCGGTACCCCCCACGGCACCCGCTCCCCACGAAGCGGTCCAGGCAGCACAGGTAACACGAGCACAGGAGGTGGCGGGCGTTGACGACCCAGTCCCACACGATCGCGCCCCGCCGCACGTATCTCATCGGCCGCGCCCGGCCGAACGCGATCGTCGGCAAGAACCGTGAGACGGGCGAGATCGCGCTGATCATCGCCGGAGCCTTCCTCGGCATGATGAGCGGACTCCTCGTCCCGGTCCTCTCCCTGCGGATCGTGGCACTCATGGGCTTCCCCATGCTCGCCCTGGCCGTCGTGTACGTCCCCTACAAGGGCCGCACCTTCTACAAATGGTTCGAGATCAACCGCAGCTTCAAGCGCACCCTGCGCCGGGGCACGGCCTACCGTTCCGCCGCCATCGAAGCCGGTGTCAGCGCCGACGGGCGCGAGGTGGAGATCGGGCCGCCGCCCGGCATCGGCCGGATCAGCTGGCTCGCCGCCCCGTTCGGCCCCGACGAGATCGCCGTACTCCTGCACGCGGACCGGCGTACGGTCACCGCCGCCATCGAGATCGAGGGCCCAGGGGTCGGCCTGCGCGACAGCGAGGACCAGGAGGCCCTGGTCGACCGCTTCGGCACGCTGCTCAAGCACGTGGCCAACGGCGACGGCTTCGTGACGCGCCTCCAGATGCTGGCCCGCACACTGCCCGCCGACCCGGACGCGCACGCCAAGGACGTCGCCCAGCGCGGTGACAGGTCCGCGCCCGGCTGGCTCCAGGACTCCTACGACCAGCTCCAGTCGATGGTCTCCACCTCCAGCGAGCAGCACCGCGCCTACCTCGTCGCCTGCATGCACTACAGCCGCGACCTGGCCGCCGAGGCCAACGCCATGGCCCGGGCCATGCGGCCCCAGGGCGGCCGCAGGGTCGACCGCGACGCCGGTCTCGCCGTCGTCATGGCACGCGAGCTGACCGACATCTGCGCCCGGCTCGCCGAGGCCGACATCCGGGTCCGCCAGCCGCTCGGCCAGAGCCGGCTGGCCTCACTCGTGCACTCGATGTACGACCCGGACCACCCCATCGACCACATCCAGGCGATGACGAAGCGCAACGCCTGGCCGGCCGAACTCGACGCGGTCGAACCGACGTTCCTGCAGGCCAAGACCCGCGAGTCGACGACCCGCGCCCCCTGGTGCCACTCCACGGCTTGGGTGAAGGAATGGCCGATGACCCCCGTCGGCGTCAACTTCCTCGCCCCTCTCCTCGTCCACACGCCTGATGTGATCCGCACGGTCGCGGTCTGCATGGACCTCGAACCCACCGAGGTCGCCATCGAGCGGATGCTGACGGAGAAGACCAACGACGACGCCGAGGCGAGCCGCCAGGCCAAGATGAACCGCACGGTCGACCCACGCGACATCGCCGCCCACGGCAGGCTCGACCAGCGGGGTGAGGATCTGGCGAGCGGCGCGGCCGGGGTGAATCTCGTGGGGTACATCACCGTGTCGTCCAGGTCCCCCGAGGCGCTCGCCCGCGACAAGCGGACGATCCGCGCCTCGGCCGGCAAGTCGTACCTCAAGCTGGAGTGGTGCGACCGGGAGCACCACCGCGCCTTTGTGAACACCTTGCCGTTCGCCACCGGCATCCGTCGCTAACGAGAGGGCAGTCACGCCATGCGAGATCCGCTGTCCGCGTTGTCGGATGCCTTCACCGCCTTCCTCTTCGGGAACGTGGAGACCACCCGGCTCCCGGTGCGTACGTCGACGGGGCAGGCCCAGGCCGTCTACCTGCCGACCGCCGCGCCCGGCCTCGGCGACTCCGGCGTGATCATCGGGCGTGAGGTGTATTCGGGCAAGGGCTACATCTACGACCCGTTCCAGCTGTACGGACAGCAGCTCCCCGCCCCGCACTGGCTGGTGCTCGGCGAGTCCGGCAACGGCAAGTCGGCGCTGGAGAAGACATACGTCCTGCGCCAGCTCCGCTTCCGGGACCGCCAGGTCGTCGTCCTGGACGCCCAGGGCGAGGACGGCGTGGGCGAGTGGAACCTCATCGCCGAGGAGCTGGGCATCACGCCCATCAGGCTGGACCCCACCGCCGCGCTGAACGACGGGATCCGGCTCAACCCCCTGGACCCCTCGATCACGACGACGGGCCAGCTCGCCCTGCTCCGTACGATCATCGAGGTCGCCATGGGCCACGGCCTCGACGAGCGGTCCGGCTTCGCACTCAAGGTGGCGCACGCCTACGTCAACGACACCATCACCCACCGCCAGCCGGTCCTGATGGACATCGTGGAGCAACTCCGCCACCCCAAGCCGGAGTCCGCCGAAGCGATGAACGTCGACATAGACGACGTACGGGCCTGGGGCCTGGACGTCGCCCTCGTCCTGGACCGGCTCGTCGACGGTGACCTGCGCGGTATGTTCGACGGCCCGACCACGATCGGCATCGACCTCGACGCACCACTGATCGTCTTCGACCTCTCGCACATCGACCGGAACTCCATCGCCATGCCGATCCTCATGGCGATCGTCGGCGTGTGGCTCGAGCACACCTGGATCAGGCCCGACCGGAAGAAGCGCATCTTCCTGGTCGAAGAGGCCTGGCACATCATCAACTCACCCTTCGTCGCCCAGCTCTTCCAGCGCCTGCTGAAATTCGGGCGACGCCTCGGCCTGTCCTTCGTTGCGGTCGTCCACCACCTCAGCGACGTCGTCGACGGAGCCGCGGCGAAGGAGGCGGCAGCCATCCTGAAGATGGCCTCCACCCGCACGATCTACGCCCAGAAGGCCGACGAGGCCAGAGCGACGGGCAAGGTCATCGGTCTGCCCAGATGGGCGGTGGAGATCATCCCGACCCTGACCCCGGGCATCGCCGTATGGGACGTCAACGGCAACGTCCAGGTCGTCAAGCACCTCATCACCGAGGCGGAACGCCCCCTGGTCTTCACCGACCGCGCGATGACCGAGGGCTCAGCAGTGGATCTGCTCCCCGAGGACGTACGGGCCGCGGAGCTGGAGGCGGAGCAGCGGGCGGCGCGGATCGAGCACCAGCAACGGCTGAACGAGTCGTCCGAGTCAACGGTGGCATGACATGGCACGCCAGGCACCACCGGGACCGGGACACGGCGGCGAGCGGCAGGGCGGCATCCCGGACGGCCTGCTGATCGGCCTCCTGGTCTTCCTCTTCGGGCTGATGGTCCTGGCCTGGACGGCCACGGGTCTCGCCGGACTCCTCGCACACGGGGGCTGGCCCGACGGCGTCACCTTCATGCGGACGCCGCTGGCCCTGCGCGCCCTGGCCGTCGAGCCGGCGGACCTGCCGGCCGCCTGGCCGGACACCCCGCCGGGTGCCCTCTCCGGATACGGGCTGTTCTGGGGCCTGCTCATCGGTGAAGTGATGGTGCTGCTGGTCCTGGCCGTGTTCGCGGTGGGCGTGGTGACGCGCTGGCGGCTGGTCCGGAAGCAGAGGAACGCGGCCCCGGCGCCGTACGAGACGGAACAGGACCGCGAACACATCCGCACGGCAGCCGAGGCACCCATGCGCGAAGCGACGCCCGCCGAAGCGCCCCCGTCGCCCACTCCTGCCCCCGCCGAGACGGCCCGGAC
>NZ_MAPV01000197.1 GCF_001700505.1 Streptomyces mutomycini | reverse complement strand
GTGAGCGCCGCCATGGCGGCGACCGCGGTGGCCGTGCCGGTGAGTCCGCGGCGCATGGTTCCGTTGAACCTCATGTGTCCTCCTTCTCCTGAGTCATCGCGTGAACGTGTCGATGGCCGCGATCCGCCAGGTGTCACCGCGGCGGACGGCGTCCACGGCGAACATGGCGGCCGCGTACGTCGTCTGCTCCTTCTTGCCGGTACGGGTGTTGCTCTGGTCGGCGAAGACCAGCAGCCGGGCCCGGTCGCCGTCGAGCAGCTCGACGCCGCTCTCGGTGACGGTCGTGGTGAGGACGAGCTTCTGCTTCGGCGCCTGTGCGCGTACCTCGGCGAGCATGTCCTTGTGCTGCTGGACCGCCTTGCCGGTGAGGTACTTCTGCGCGGCCAGGTCCGACTTCCCGGGCGAGGCGTAGTTGTACGAGAAGACGGCGCCCACGGCCTCGGTGATCCGGCCCTTGACCTCGCTCGTCCGGCTGATGTCGGTGAGGGCGCTGTTCTGCCGCGTCGGGTCGTCACGGATGGTCGCGGCGGAGGTGAACGCCCAGGCTGCGAAGGCGCCGAGGAGGACGGTGGCCGCGCAGAGCACGGCGGGGAGCCGGATGCGGAGGCGGGGCGGTCTGCGGGCGGGGCGCCCCTGCCCGGCCGGTTCCTCCACCGCGGCGGTCTCGGTGGCGGGGTCCTCGGCGGGTCCGTCGGTGCGCTCCGGTTCCGGGGCGGTTGCGCCCGTGGGCTCCGGCTCCTCCACGGGAGCCGTGTCCGCACGCGGCGGGGCGGTGGTCGCCGCGACGGTGGCGAGCCTGCGGCGGCGGTTCACGAGGTGGCGGGTCGTCGACATGTCGGTGGTCCTCTCGGGGCGGGGCGGTCGGGCGGGGGTCAGCCGGCGGTGTTGCCGACGGGCGCCTGTCCGAGGGCGCTGAGCTTCCACCCCCCGGAGGTGCGGGTGAGCTGCCCCAGCATCCGGCTCTCCTTCACCGCGGGCTTGCCCTCCGGGGCAGTGACGGTCACCCGGAGCGCCACCATCACCCTCGCCCTGCCCGCCCTGTCGTCCAGCTCGGTCACCGCGCCCGACAGGATCCTGGCGGTGCTGACGGTCCTGGCCGCCTCGATCTGCTTGACGAACGCGGCCCGTCCGTCGACGAGTTGCTTGTGCAGATCACCGGTGGTCGACTCTTCCCAGCTGTCGAGCCCCTTCTCCACCCTCGCGTGATCGAGCGTGTTCATGTTCTGCACGGCCTGCTCCCCCGCGGCCAGCACGTCGTCACGCGCCTCGGCGTAGGCCGCCGAGTCGTCGTGTGCCGCGTCGTAGCGCGACCAGCCGCCCCAGCCCGCCGCTCCGGCCGCCGCGACCGTCAGCACGATCGCCGCCGCCACCAGCGGATTCCTCGTCGTCCGTACCCGTGCCATTGGTGCCTCTCCCTACCTGGAGGTGATGTCGACGATGATCCAGCGGCCGCCGCGCAGTTCCGCCGTCACCGAGAGCTGCGCCGCCGCCGTGGTGGCGGGCTTCCCCTCGCGCTCGTACACCTGGTCGAGGAAGACGAGGAGGTGGGCGCTGCGGGTGCCGAGCCGGGTGACTCCGGCGCGTACGGCCTGCGAGGTGAGCGTGAGCTTCTGGTCCCCCGCCTGCTTCTCGACCTGGCCGAACAGTGCCGCGTACTGCCGCAGCGCCTCACCCGCGAGGAGTCGCTTCGCCGATTCCCTGGTGGCGGCGGTGCCCTGCGGGCTGTACGAGAAGACCTTGCCCAGCGCGCTGCTGACGTCGCCCACGACCCGGGTGGTCTCGGCGGTGTCGGTCAGCGCGCGGTTCGAGGTGGCGGGGGTGTCACGGAGCTGCCGTGCCTTGACGAGGAGGACGGCCCCGGCGGCCAGCAGCGCGACGGCCAGAACCGCCGCGAGAACACGGCGCCAGGGTGCGTGGCGGGACGCGCCCGGGTCCTGGGTGGTGTCCGTACCTTCGTCCTGTAGGTCCGCGTCCGGGGCCGGATTCGAGGAGTCGTCCTCGACCGTGGTCCCTCCGGTCCGTCTCATCCGCCGCTCCCGACAGGTATCGCGTCCAGTGCCTTGATCTTCCAGCCGTCGCCGGTCCGTTCCAGGGCCGCCTCGAAGCGTTTGCGCTCCGTACCGCCCTTGCCGGTGCGGGGGGTGACCTCGACGTCCACGGTGGCGATCAGCGCCGCCGTTCCGGCCCGTTCGTCGAGTGCCGTGAGCGCGGCGTCGGTGACCTTGCCGCGTGCGGTGGCGCCCGACTCGGTGAGCTCGGCGGTGTCCTTCTTCCGGGTGCTCTCCAGCCGGTCGTGCAGAGGGCCGGTGGAGGCGGCGAGCCAGGCTGCCAGAGCGGACTTCACGCTCGCGGCGCTCCTTCCGTCCATGCTGTTCAGGCGGGCCAGGTGCTCCCTGCCGTCGGCGACGGCCGCGTCACGGGCCTTGGCGTACGCCAGGGTCTCGTCGCCGCGCGCCTGCGTGTACGACCAGCCGCCGAGGGCGCAGACCAGCGCGGCCGCGAGCATGACGGCCCATCCACCCATGCGCCTGGTACGGGCGTTCACGCGCCACCTCCCAGGCCCAGCAGGCCGGCCATGCCGTCGGCCGGGCGCTCGGCCCCTCCCGTGGCTCCGAGGGCTCCGAGGGCTCCGGGCAGCCCGGTCCCGTCGGTTCCGGCGAGCAGCGAGCCGGGCTTCGCGGGTTCCGGCACGCCGCCGCCCGCGGGGGCGTTGGCGCTGCCGCGGACGTTGATGCCGCTGCCCGGCGGGGAGACGCAGCGCGCCCCGGTGTTGACCGCGGGTGCTGCCGAGAGGTCCTTGCCCGGGCGGTAGGTGGTGGCGCCGTATCCGGCGGTGCAGGGCAGTGGCTCGAAGAAGGTGACGGACATGCCGAACCGGGCGTCTCCGTCCTCGTCGATGATGCTCGCGCCGGCCGCCGCGACCGCGGGCACCTTCACCAGCAGCTCCTCCAGGCCCCGCTGCCGGGTGACGGCGACCTCCGACGTGGTGAGGAGGTTGGCGACGACGACTCCGAAGCTGGGTTCGAGGTCGCGCAGGAGCCCGCTGATCTCGGCGGTGGCTCCGGGCGCCGTCGCGATCAGCCGCCGCAGATCGGTGTCGGACCCCTTCAGTTCGGCGGCGAGTTCCTCGGCTCCGGAGGCGAATCCCCTGAGCGCTTCGCCCTGTTCGGCCTGGGTGCGCAGGACCGTCTCGCCGTCCGTCATGAGCTTCGTGGTCGTAGGCAGTGCCTCGTCGGCGGCGTCGACGAACTCGCCGCTGGTGTCGAGGAGGACCTCGAGGTCGTCGCCGCGCCCCTCGAAGGCCGCACCGAACTCCTCGACGACGGTCCGCAGGTCCTCGGCGTCGACGGAGGCGGTGAGGTCGTTGACACTGGTGAGGACGTCGGTGACGGGCGCGGGAACGGTGGTGTCGGCCTGGTCGATGACCGAGCCGTTCTCCAGGAAGGGGCCGTCCTGGCGGGTGGGCCGAAGGTCGACGTACTGCTCGCCGACCGCGGAGAGGCTGGCGACGACGGCCTGCAGGCTGTCGGGGATGCGCGGCGCGTCGTTCTCGATGCGGAGCTCCGCCTCGACGCCGTCGTCGGTGAGCTCGATCGGGCCGACCCGGCCGACGGACACACCCCGGTAGGTGACGTTGGAGTGGGTGAACAGGCCGCCCGTCTGCGGGAGTTGAATCTTCACCGTGTAGTAGCTGCGCAGTCCGACGTAGTGCCCCAGGTCGGCGTACCTGACACCCAGGTAGCCGAGGACCAGCACCGCGATGATCAGGAAGGCGATGTTCTTGAGCCGGGTGGTGAGGGTGATCATCAGCGGGTGCCCTCCGTGCCGGATGCGGTGACCGACGGAAGCGGCAGGGGCGGCGCCGAGCCGGTTTTCTGCTGGGTGCCGGTGGCCGGCGGGGTGAGTGCGGGGATGATCTGCGTGCCGGGCATGGCGGTGACGTCCAGGTAGACGTTGAGGTAGTCGCCCTTCACTCCGCGCAGCACCTCGTCCGTGAACGGGTAGGTGAGCAGCACCTGCAGGGAGTCGGGCAGGTCGTTACCGGAGTCGGCGAGCGCGGTGAGGGTGGGGGCGAGGGCCTTGAGGTCGGCGATCATGTCGGCCTTGCTCCTGTTGACCGTGTCGACGGCGACGGTGGAGAGCGTGTCGAGCGAGCGCAGCATGGTGAGGAGCGATCCGCGCTGCTTCTCCAGTACTTTCAGGCCCGGGCTCAGCCCGGTGAGTACGGTGCCGACGTCCTGTTTCCGGGTGGCGAGCGTGGCGGCGAGCCGGTTGACGCCGTCGAGTGCGTCGGTGATGTCCTCCTTGTGGGTGTCCAGGTCGGTGACCAGCGTGTCGACGCGGGTCAGCATCGACCGGATCTGGGGTTCCTGTCCGGCCAGCGCCTTGTTGAGTTCGGTGGTGATGGTCTTCAGCTGGGCGACACCGCCACCGTTGAGGAGCATCGACAGGGCACCGAAGACCTCTTCGACCTCCGGGTTGCGGTTGGTGCGGACGAGGGGGATCCGGGCACCGTCGGACAGCGCGCCCTCGGCCGTGCCGTCGGCGGGCGGTGATAGCTGGACGTACTTCTCGCCGAGGAGGCTGGACTGTTCGAGGTGTGCGTAGGCGTTGCCCGGCATCTTGATATCGCCGTTGACACGCATGGTCACCTTGGCGGTCCAGCTGCCCGGAGTCAGGGTGATCTTGGTGACCCGGCCCACGGCCACGTCGTTGACCTTGACGGACGACTGCGGTGCGAGGCTGAGGACGTCCCCGAACTCGGCAGTGATCTCGTACGGGTGGTCGCCGAGGTCGGCGCCACCGGGCAGTGGCATCTGCTCGATGCCCCCGAGCGAGGGCAGGCCGGTCGTCGTGGCGACGAGTGCGAAGCAGACGCCGGCGGCAGCCAGGGCACCGAGGCCCGCGACCGCGCGGTTGCCGGGTCTGCGCAGGGCGGGGCTCATCGGTCCGCCTCCTTCTTCTCGCCCGTACCGCTCTTGGTCGGGGTGTCCGCCGGGGTGCCGTAGACGGTGCCGACGGCGGGCAGCGGCAGGACGGGGAGCGCCTTTTGACGGCCGGCGTCCACCGGAGCCAGCCCTTCGAGGCCGGCGGTCTCCTGCCCGGGTTCGGTGAGCGGGCCGCCCATCGACAGCTCGTTGAGATTCGTACGCCCGTTGAGGGTCCGGTTCGCCGGGTCGTAGGCGTTGAGCACGTTGCCGGCCGCGAGCGGGAGTGTGTCGAGCGACTCGGCGAGCGAGGCACGCTGGTCGACCAGGGTCTGGGTGAGCGGCACCAGGAGGTCCACGTTCTTCTTGAGGGCGCCGCGGTTCTTCTGGATGAAGCTCTTGACCTGGCCGAGTGCGGTGCCCAGCTCCTTCAGCGCCGCACTGAGGTTCTCCTTGTCGTCGGCGAGGAAACCGGTGACGGAGTTGAGCTGCTGCTCCGCGGTCCGCACGTCGCTGTCCTTCTCCTTCAGCATCGTGGTGAAGGTCTGCAGGTAGGACAGCGTGTCGAAGAGGTTGCCGCTGCTCTTGTCCAGCGTCTTCGTCGCCTTGCCGAACTGCTCGATGGAGTCCCCGATGGCCTCTCCGTTCCCCTTGAGGTTCTCGGAGCCGGTCCTCAGGAGTCCGGAGAGCGCTCCGTCGGCGTTGGCGCCGTCGGGGCCGAGTGCGGTGGAGAGCTCCGTGATCGACTCGTAGAGCTGGTCCACCTCGATGGGCGTGGCGTTCTTCTCGGCCGGCAGCACGGCGCCGCCCTCCAGTCTCGCTCCCCCGGTGTAGGCGGGAGCGAGCTGGACGTAACGGTCGGCGACGAGGCTGGGGGCGACGACGACGGCGTGCGCGTCCGCCGGGGCCTCTACGCCCTTGTCGAGCCGCAGGGTGACCCTGACCTCCTCGCCGCGCGGGTCCACCGATTCGACGGTGCCGACCTTCACGCCGAGGATGCGCAGGTCCGACCCCGGGTACACGCCGGTGGCCCGGTCGAAGTAGGCGGTGACGGTGGTCGTGCCTTCCTGGTCCATGGCTGTCACGCCGGAGCCGACGGCCACGGCCACGACGGCGAGTCCGGCGCCGATGCCGATGATGCGGGTGCGTCTCATGTCAGCGGCCCCCCTGCTTCGGCGGCATGCAGTCGTTCACCGGCGGCGTGTCCTTGGGCAGGTAGTTCTTCGGCACGACTCCGCAGACGTAGTTGTCGAACCACCGGCCGTTGCCGAGGGTGTTGCCGACGAGCCGGTTGTAGGTGCCGGCCATCGAGAGCACCTTGTCGAGGCTCTTGCGGTTCTTCACCAGCACGGTGGTGACCCGCCCCAGCGATTCGAGAGTGGGCTGCAGCTGCTTGTTGTTGTCGGTGACGAGACCGGTGAGCTGTGTGCCGAGGTCCCGGGTGCCGGTGAGCAGCAGGTGGATGGAGTCGCGGCGGGCCTGGATCTCGCCGAGGAGCAGGTTGCCGTCCTCGAGCAGGGTCTCGAAGCTGCTCTTCTTCGTGGCGAGCGTCTTGGACAGCTGCCTGCTGCCCTTGAGGAGGGTGGCCAGCTGTGCGTCGCGCTCGGAGACCGTCTTCGACAGCGCCGAGAGTCCTTCCGCGGCGCTGCGTACGTCGGGCGGCGAGTCCTTGAAGGTGTCCGAGATGGTCTCGAAGCTCTCGGCGAGCTGGGCGGTGTCGATCTCCTCGATGGTGTCGCCGAGTCCGTCGAACGCCTGGGTGACGTCGTACGGGGAGGTCGTGCGGCTCGACGTGATGCGGGAGTCCGGGTTCTGCGGCGCGTTGCCGAGCGGGTCGACGGCGAGGTACTTGTCGCCCAGGAGGGTCTTGATGGCGATGCCTACGGTGGAGGAGTTCCCGATCCAGGCGTCCTTCACCTTGAAGTCGACCTTCACCCGGTCACCGTCGAGCGACACCCCGGTCACCTCTCCGACCTTCACACCGGCGATCCGGACCTCGTCGCCGGCCTCCAGGCCGGCGGACTCGGTGAAGTCGGCGCTGTAGGAGGTGCCGCCGCCGATGAAGGGCAGTGCGTCGGCACGGTAGGCGGCGAGGCCGAGGAGGGCCAGGACGACGAGTCCGATGATGCCGATGGCGACGGGGTTGCGTTCCCGTACGGGCTTGATCCTCATCCCGTGCACCTCGATCCGCCGATCGTGATGCCGGTGGGCGGCGCGCTGCCGTCCTCGGTCGTCACACCGGCGACCCTGGCCTCGCAGAGGTAGAGGTTCAGCCACGACCCGTACGAGGTGAGACGGGTGATCGCCTCCATCTTGGCGGGCGTCTTCCGCAGGAAGCTCTCGATCTTCGGTGCGTTCTCGTCGAGCTGCCCGCTGAGCCTTCCGAGCTGCGCGATGTCCTCCTTCAGGGGTGCACGGCCGTCCTGCAGGAGGTCCGCGGTGACGGTGGTGAGGGCGCCCATCGCCGTGACCGCCTCGCCGAGCGGCTTGCGGTCGCCGGAAAAGCCCTTGACGAGCTTCTCGAGGGTGAGGACCAGCTCGTCGAAGCCCGCCTCGCGGTCGTTGACGGTCTTGAGAACCGTGTTGAGGTTCTTGATCACCTCGCCGATCACCTCGTCCTTGGCCGCGACGGTGCCGGTCAGCGATCCGACGTGGGAGAGGATGCTGTCGACGGTGCCGCCCTCGCCCTGGAGGACCTGCACGATGGAGCCGGCGAGCTGGTTGACGTCCGGCGGGGAGAGTCCCTCGAAGAGCGGCTGGAAGCCGTTGAACAACTGCGTGAGGTCGAGCGCGGGGGTGGTGCGCGCGAGCGGGATGGTCGCCCCGGACCGGAAGGCCGCCCCGACGGGTCCGGCGCCCTGGTCGAGGTCGATGTAGCGCTGGCCGACCATGTTGAGGTACTTGATCGACGCGGTCACCGAGGCGGGCAGCTCGCGGCCCTTGCGCACGGCGAAGCCGACTTCGGCCTCCCGCCTGTCGGCGACCCTGATGGATTCGACCTGCCCGACCTTGACGCCCGCGATCCTGACGCTGTCACCGACGACCAGTCCGGTGGCGTCGGTGAACCTCGCCTTGTACGAGGTGGTGTCGCCGACGCCGGTGTTGGCGATGGACAGGGCGAGGACGGTGGTGGCCAGCGTGGTCACCACGACGAAGACGAGGGATTTCACGAGCGGACCCGTGAGGGAGCGGCGCTTCACTTGAGCTTCACCTCCGCACCGCGGAAGGCCGGACCGATGAGCACGCTGCTCCAGTCGGGCAGGGACTGCGGCTTGACTTCGAGTGAGGGTGCGACGAGTTCGTTGACGAGCCGGCTCTCCTGGGGAGAGTTGGGCATGCCGAGCGCGCTGTCGGTGGCGGCGGGCACCTCGGCCGCTTCCGCGTCACCGGCGTCCCCCGCCGGGGCGGCGGACCTGCGCGAGTCGGCGGTCGGGACCGCCCGGCCGGTGTACGGCACCGAATAGCAGTGCGGGCCACCGGTCGCGTCGTAGACCGGGGAGTCCTTGCCGGCGACGTACTTGCCCTTGGACTCGACGGCCTTGACGGTGACGTGGAGCCCCGGCTTGTCGGTGCCCTTGCCGAGCGCCTTGTCCATGGCGGGGACGAACCCGGCCATGGTGCGCAGGGTGCAGGGGAAGGCGTCGGAGTACTCCGCGAGGAGCTCCAGTGTCGGGCGGCCGGAGGCGGAGAGCCGGATGAGGTTGTCCTTGTTCTTCCGCAGGAAGGCGGTGACGTCGTTCGCGGAGGCGGTGGTCGACCCGTACAGGTCGGCCAGCTCCGCCTGCTGTTCGGCGATCGTGCCGCTGGTGGTGGTGAAGTCGGTGAGCGCGTCCAGGACGTCGGGCGCGGCGTCCGCGTAGAGGTGGCTCACCTTGACGAGTTCCTTGATGTCCGCGTTGAGCGTGGGGAGTTGCGGGTTGAACTCCTTGAGGTGCGCGTCGAGGGTGACCAGGGTGTCGCCGAGCTTGTCGCCGCGCCCCCGGAGCGCCTGGGAGACGGCGCCCAGGGTCGCGGCGAGCTTCTCCGGCTTGACGGCGGTCAGCATCGGCAGGACGTTGTCGAGGACCTCTTCCAGCTCGATGGCGTTGCTGGAGCGGTCCTGCGGAATCACCGCCCCGGCCCGCAGGGTCTCGGCGGAGGGGACGGCGGGTGGCACGAGGGCGACGAACCGTTCCCCGAACAGGGTGGTGGGCAGCATCTGCGCGGTGACGTCGGCCGGGATCCGGTCGAGCCGGTCCGGCTCGATCGCGAGGGTGAGCCGGGCCCCGTCACCGTCGGCCGCGATGTCGCGCACCTCGCCGATCACGACGCCGCGCAGCTTCACCTCGGCGTTGTCGTGCATCTCGTTGCCGACGCTTCCGGTGCGTACGGTCACGGTGGCGTCGTCGGTGAAGTCCTTCTCGTACACCGAGACCGACACCCACACGAGGACGGCGGGCACGAGCACGAAGGCCACGCCGGCGAGTCTGCGGCGCACCGTCTGCGCCGTGGAGGAGGTCATCAGCCGGCCACCTTCACCGTTGTCGTCGCGCCCCAGATGGCGAGCGAGAGGAAGAAGTCGGTGACGCTGATGAGCACGATGGCGTTGCGCACCGACCGCCCCACGGCCACGCCGACTCCGGCGGGACCGCCGGTCGCGTGGAAGCCGTAGTAGCAGTGGGCGAGGATCACCAGCACGCTGAAGATCAGCACCTTGAGCACCGACAGCAGGACGTCGTCCGGGGAGAGGAAGAGATTGAAGTAGTGGTCGTAGGTGCCCGCCGACTGCCCGTTGAACAGGACGGTGATGTAGCGGGACGCCAGGTAGGAGGAGAGCAGCCCGATCGCGTAGAGCGGGATGATGGCGACGACGCCGGCGATGATCCGCGTCGTGACGAGGTAGGGCATCGAGCGCACTCCCATCGCCTCGAGGGCGTCGACCTCCTCGTTGATCCTCATCGCGCCGAGCTGGGCGGTGAAGCCGGCGCCGACGGTCGCGGAGAGGGCGAGGCCGGCGACGAGCGGGGCGATCTCCCGGGTGTTGAAGTAGGCGGAGATGAAGCCGGTGAAGGCGGAGGTGCCGATCTGGTCGAGGGCCGCGTACCCCTGGAGGCCGACGACCGAGCCGGTGGCGAGGGTCATCGCGATCATCACGCCGATCGTTCCGCCGATGACCCCGAGGCCGCCGCTGCCGAAGGCGACCTCGGCGAGCAGCCGCTGCACCTCCTTGAGGTAGCGGCGCAGGGTTCTGGGGATCCAGATCAGAGCCCTCACGTAGAAGGTGAGTTGCTCACCCGAGCGGTCGAGCCAGCCGAGCATCGACATGGCTCAGCCCCCCTTCGGGGGGACGATCTGGAGGTAGATCGCCGTGAGGACCATGTTCACGGCGAACAGGAGCATGAAGGTGATGACGACGGACTGGTTGACCGCGTCGCCGACGCCCTTGGGCCCGCCACGCGGGTTGAGTCCCCGGTAGGAGGCGACGATGCCGGCGATGAAGCCGAAGATGAGCGCCTTGAGTTCACCGACGTAGAGGTCGGGAAGCTGCGCCAGGGCGGAGAAGCTGGCGAGGTAGGCGCCGGGTGTCCCGCCCTGCATGATCACGTTGAAGAAGTAGCCGCCGAGCGTGCCGACGACGGAGACCAGCCCGTTGAGCAGGACGGCGACGAACATGGTGGCCAGCACCCGCGGGACGACGAGGCGCTGGATGGGCGAGACGCCCATGACCTCCATGGCGTCGAGCTCCTCCCGGATCTTCCGCGAGCCGAGGTCGGCGCAGATGGCGGACCCTGCGGCCCCGGCGATCAGCAGCGCCACGATGAGCGGGCTGGCCTGCTGGATGACCGCGAGGACGCTGGCGCCTCCGGTGAAGGACTGGGCGCCGAGCTGCTCGGTGAGCGAGCCGACCTGGAGGGCGATGACCGCGCCGAACGGGATGGAGACGAGAGCGGCGGGCAGGATGGTCACGCTGGCGACGAACCAGAACTGCTCGATGAACTCGCGTAACTGGAAGGGCCGGCGGAAGACGGCCCGGACGACCGCCAGGGCGAGCGCGAACAGCTGGCCGGTCTGGCGCAGCGGGGCGAGGAGCCGCGAGGGCGTCCTCCGCCGCGGCGCTTCCTCCTGCTGCTCCCCGGTGGCCGGCTCCGGTGGCCGCACGGGCAGTGGTGCCGTCATCGGCGCCCACCGTCCAAGGTCGGCGTGTAGCTGTTCATGATGGCCGTACGGGCGGCCTCCGGCAGCTGGCCCATCATGGAGATGACCCGCTCCCGGCGGCGCAGGGCCGCCTGGCGCACGGGCATCCCCGGTGAGGGCTCCAGCTGCGGGACGACGGTGCGCGGGGCGGCATGACCGTTGCCGTTCGTCTGCTCGGCCGCGAGGGTGGCCGCGTCCTTCTCCTCCGACATGCCGATCGGACCCTCACGGCGTCCGGCCAGGAACTGGGAGACCACGGGCATGTCGCTGGTGAGCAGTACCTCGCGCGGTCCGAAGGTGACGAGGTTGCGGCAGAACAGCATGCCCATGTTGTCGGGGACGGTGGCCGCGATGTCGAGGTTGTGGGTGACGATGAGCATGGTGGCGTCGATCTGCGCGTTGAGATCGATGAGCAGCTGCGAGAGGTAGGCGGTGCGCACCGGGTCGAGCCCGGAGTCCGGCTCGTCGCAGAGGATGATCTGGGGGTCGAGGACCAGGGCACGGGCGAGGCCGGCCCGCTTGCGCATCCCGCCGGATATCTCGCCCGGCAGCTTTCCCTCGGCACCCAGCAGGCCGACGATGTCGATCCGCTCCATGACGATGCGCCGGATCTCGGACTCCGTCCTGCGGGTGTGTTCACGCAGGGGGAAGGCGATGTTGTCGAAGAGCGACATCGAGCCGAAGAGGGCGCCGTCCTGGAACATGAGTCCGAACAGCTTCCGGGTCTCCATGATTTCCCGCTCGGGACTGTTCACCATGTCGACGCCGTTGATGAGGACCCGGCCCTTTTCCGGCTTCAGCAGGCCGATGATGGATTTCAGGAACACGGTCTTCCCGGTGCCGGAAGGACCGAGCATGACGCTCACCTCACCGGCCGGCAGCGTGAGACTGACGTCCTGCCAGATTTTCTGCTTGCCGAAGGATTTCGTCAGGCCTTCGACGACTACTTCGATTCCCATCGGCCCTCCCTCGAAATGGTGGTGAACGACGTCATCTGTCTGCGCTCCGGCTCCGGTGAATGCAAGGACGGCTCGTCACACATGCACCAGGAGGCGCACGTTATGTCCGTCGAATCCGCCAGGACAAGCCGTTGAACAGCGGGAATCGCCGGACGTCGATCTTGGCGTGGATCACTTGTCACCGAATGACAAGCCCGCCCGGCGGGTTTGTCGGAATCTGCGCAAGCTCTCCAGGTGCACCGGGGTCCTGCACCCAGGGGGGCGGGACCACGAGACCCCGACGGGTGGGAGACCCAGCCCCGGGTGGAAGGGGTTCGGGCCGGCGGGAACTCCCGGAGGAATCCCGGGTCAAGAGGGCGCGACCTGGACTCCACGTGCGTCGAACAAGCAGGTCCGGATACGTTTCCGAGCCGCTCGGATGCGACGCTACGGGCCAGTAACCTAAGTCCGCAATAGCGATTCACCAATTTTCTCCGGGTCAATCGCCAGGCGCCGATTTCTTGTACCGCAGTGAGTAATCGGCGCGTGAAACCTGTCGAAAAGTGAGGGCTGCGGAACGGGACAGCGGGTGTCGTGAACCGCTCCGGACACGCAGAAACCCACCCCGACCAGGGTTCATCCGGTCGGGGCGGGCTCATGTGCTGTCATGGGTGGGCGCACGAAGTGACAAGGATCAGGATGTGACGCCCAGGCAGCGCTTTTCGGCTACTGGACCGCGGACTTCCAGCTCTCGGCCAGTTCCTTGCCCGCGTTGGGCACCGACAGGCCCGGAGCCGTCAGGCCTATCGTGGAGGTCTTGGCGTCGTTGAGGACGAGGTTGCTGGTCCCTGCCGCCGCCGGCAGTCCGACCTTGAGGTCGATCGCCCAGCTGAGGATGCCGCCGAGACCGCAGCCGTTGGCCTTCGGCACGGAGAACTGGTTGTCGCCCTGGCCTGCGCCGGACAGCCCGAACTGGATCAGCGAGCCCTCGTCGTTCGCGGTGCCGTCACCGTTGAACCGGGAGACGGCCAGCGACGGCATGCTCAGGTTGCCGGGGTGCAGGACCACGGGGTTGCTGTTGCTGCCTATGTAGCACTTGGAACCGAGCAGCGGGTTGTCCAGCCGGATCTTGATGGGCAGTGTGACGATCGGCCCGGAGGATATGCCCGCGACCAGGCTGAAGTCGGTCGGCGCGCCGGCCGATTCGACGGTGGCGGTCACCTTGTTGAGGGTCCCGTTGGTGATCTGGTCACACACGGCGGAGACGACCGGTACCTTGCTCGGGCACATGAGGCCCAGGAGGCCGCCCGGAATCGTGGTCTTGCCGCTGATGATGGATCCCTCCGGCGGCGGGACGACCGTGTAGGTCCCCTCGGCCGGGTGCTGCAGGACACCGAACTGCAGGTTCGTCGAGCCGGTCGTCGCCTCGGTGTTGCCCAGTTTGATCGACCCGTTGGGCGAGGTGGACGTCACGCACAGCGGGACGTCGGTGTCGCCGTCCGCCGCGAGCATGGCGGGGGCGTCCACCGGACAGCGGTCGAACGGGGCCCAGCCGCCGTTGAGCTGGGTCGCGGCGGTGGTGGCGGCACCGGCCGGCGACGCGGTCAGGGGCATGACCAGCGCGGCGGACGCGGTGACGGCGCCGGCGGCCTTGATCCAGGTCTTCGAGGCAGATCTCATTGTTCCCTCAATTCGGTTGAAGCTCGGGGGATTACTGCGTGCGGTGTGACGGTCGGCGCGACTGCGGGGGTCAGCGGGTGGCCTTGGGGATGTCGGTCGGCTCGTTCTCGGCCGTGCAGTTGCTGCCGTTCACGGGGATGCAGGGGGCTCCCTGGATCTGCTTGACGTAGTTGGTCACTCCGGACAACGACGCCGTGAAGATGTCGTCGAGGTCCTCGCCGACGCCGCATCCGCTGAAGGGCGGGATCGTCACCGAACCCGTCAGCGGGCCGCCGGTGACCAGCATGTAGCCGGGGTCTTCTCTGCCGTACCACCCCAGGCCGAGAAGGCGCAGAGTGAACGGCCGGCTCGTACGGCACGCATCGCCCACATCCAGGGGGACACCGTTGACCTCGACGTCGTACAGCCTGAGCATGAATTCCAGGTTGATGTCCGTACGGTTCTCGCTGATGCCGTTGAAGATGTGCAGATCCGAGTGGATATTCGGAATACGGGTCCCATCGGCCGCAGTACCTGAGGGGATCTGCGTCATCTCCAGTTTCGCCGTGGTGGGCATGAACCCGAAGGTAAGGAATGTCCCCGACGTGGGCGGAAGCTGCGGTTTCCCCTTGTACTCCAGATCCGCAGTAGAATCCTGGTACACGTGAAGGGATCCGTCTTCACCAGGAACGAGCCTGCTCGGTCCTTGCTTGATCTTCGTGCAGGCCGCCGGGAACTTGGTCGCTCCGTTCAGCTTCTCCACGTTCGCGTACCCGGTCACGTAGGCGACCAGGGCGAAGTCATCGCTGGGGTCACCGGCACAGGGAGGCGCATCGGTCGCGGCGGATTCCTTCGTCTCCGCTCCGATCTCGGGTATGTCTCCGGCGCCGGCCGTGTCCTCCTCCTCACCGGGCAAGGCGTCGGACGGCGTCGGCTCCGGCGTACCCTCCTCGCCCTCGTCGCCGACGTCCACCGCCGCCAGCACCGTCTTCTGGTCCCCGTCCAAAGCGCAGTTCAGGGAGACGCTCGGCGGTTCGGCCGGGGTTCCGTCGGCCTTCTTCAGGTCGAGGACCACGTCGAGGGCGGCCGCGTCCAACGTCAGGCCTCCCGAGGTCCCGGGCTTCACGTACGGAACATTTCCCGACGTGCTCAGCGTCAACTCCCCTGTCCCCGGGACCGGCGAGGGCACGGCGGTCGTCCCGAGCCACTCGGCCCGGGCCTGCTGACCGCCCTGGGACACGTCGACGGAGAGCCTTGTCTCGGCACTCACGGTCGCCGCAGCGGAGTCGGCCGGGCCGGCGAGCGCACCCTCGGGCAGAGTGACGTCCAAGGCCACGTCCTCGGGCTGGATCGCCTGCCCGGCCCGGGCCGACTCGGGAATCTTCGCGGAGACCCCGACCTTCACCGACTGTCTGCCGGTGGGGAATTCGCATGTGTAGACCAGTTCCGCATCGATCTCCTGAACACCGGATGCGGCCTGCGCCCCAGGGATCATCCCTCCAAGCAGCACAGCGGTGGCTACCGCGGCACCACGTGCCGTGCGCCGCCGTGTTCCCGTCATACGACTGCCTCTCACTGACGATGTCCCCTTTCGGACGTGCATCGCGTGGCGGGCGGACTCACCACGGGTTCCTGCTCACTCGGAAACAGCTGCCGGCAGCCACCTCCGACGCCGCGTCCGGAGGATGGGGCACGGGATCGCACGGCGGGCTCACCCGCCGTGCGATCCTTCGTTCACCCGTTACCGGTGCAGGGCCGGATCAGGGGGTGTACACGATGGTCGGCTTGGTGGTCGTACCGCTCTTGACCACGTTGTACGTGGCGGTGTAGAGCGGGTTCTGGCCCACGGCCGCGATGCCGGCGCAGCCCGCGGAGGCGGTCGCGACGGTCAGCTTGTAGGTGGACGCCGCGGTGCTGGCGGCCTTCAACTGGCCGGTGGTGTTGTTGTAGGTGGCGGGAACGTTGCCCGTCACCGTGAAGGTGCAGGTCAGAACCGACAGGGTGGCCTTCACACCGGAGATGTACCCGGTGGTGACGCCGGAGGCGTAGGTGTTCGCCACGATGCCCCACGGTGTGGTGGTGTTGGCAGTCGGCGTCACGGGGCCGAACGGGCTGGTGCACCCGCTCCAGGTCAGCGGAGCGATGGTGCCGACCGTCACGCCGGTGGTGCCGGAGGCGGTCTTCAGGGCGGCCGTGGCCGCCGACGTCGTACACGTCAACGGGATGCCGTTGAGGCTGAGCGTGACGGTGCCGGTGGAGGCGGCCGAGGCCGTCAGCGGCGAGCTGGGGCCGACGGTCCAGGTGGGAGCGGCGACGCCGGCGGTGGCGGTGGTGGCTCCGAGGGTGACGGCAGCGGCGGCAGCACCGGCTGCCACTGCGATCTTCTTGAAGGAGTTGCGCACAGTGATTTCCTCCGATTCGACAGTGCGGGCGCACTGTTGCGGGGACAGCACCCGGGATCCTGCAAATGCGCAGGGAGTGCCGCGGTGAATCGCCTTGCGTGGGGGCCGTGCTGCTCTTTCAGCCACATATGCTCTGTGACAGGGCGTGACGTTACTGGCGGGAAACTTGGAGCACAATCCCGTCGGTCAAGATTGGTTCGGCAAGTTTTTTTCCTCGTCACCAGGTCACTAATTCACGCCGTGCAGTTGTCACTTGGTGCGCAATATTCCGCGGAAATCCCGTGGGCATCCGGGCGTCCGACTCGCCGCCCCACTCGTCCGTGGCCCCCGGCGGGGCCGAGCCGTGCCGACCGGGGACACGACGAACACCCCCGGGACGGCCGGGTGGTGCGACTGCCGGGCCATCAGGCCGGCCGCGTCGACGCAGCCCACGGCCGAAAACATTGTCCGGAAGTGAGCATTTCCCGTCCCACCTGCACCGGAGCACCATCAATGGGGCACATTACGTGCCCCTTACACTCCGATCTTGTCCAGACAGTGTGCGTCCCACCCCACTTGGTCTATCTTCGGCGCCGATGTTGGGATACACCTGTCGGTCCGTGGGAGCGCTTTCCCCCACCTGCTTCACGACGCCGGGCCCAGGAAAGCAAGGGGACGGTCATGCCGAGACTCATCCAGCCGCTGGACACCGGAGACCCGCTGGGGCCTCTCCCCCAGGAGTTCGCCGCAATCATGCGGCCCGAACTGCCGAGCCTGATCAAAGAGATAGGCATGGAAGTGACCCGCGCCTATCCGGAATACGCGCGTCTGCTCAACGGCCCCAACGGCGCCGCCATCCGCCTGGGTGTCGAGCAGAGCCTTTCCTCCTTCGTCGACCTCGTCGCCGAGCCCTCCACCCCCACGGTCCTGCGTGACGACATGTGCCGGAGATTCGGCAGGTTCGAGGCGTACGGGGGCCGCACCATGGACGCGCTCCAGGGCGCGTACCGGCTGGGGGCGCGCGTGGCACTGCGGCGGGCGAAGAAGGTGGGCCGGAGTTACAACTTCTCGCCCGCCCTGATGCTCAGCTTCGCCGACGCGCTGTTCGAGTACGTGGACGAGCTCGAGTCGCTGTCGCGCGAGGGCTTCATGGAAGTGCAGGCACAGTCCGACCAGCAGAGCGAGACGGTACGCCGCCGCCTGCTGCATCTGATCCTCGCGGGCCGGCCGGCACCCCGCAGCGCCATCGCCGAGCTGTGCGAGCAGACCGGATGGGCGCTGCCCGAGGAGGTCACGCTCGTCGCGGTGCGCGCCCCGGCCGGCCTCGACCGGATCAGCGCGGACCACGACGTCCTGATCGATCCCGGCGACCCGCAGCCACACCTGCTGATCCCCGGGCCGATGAACGACGCACGGAGGGAGATGCTCGACCGGACCGTCCCCGGTGGTGGGGCGGCGATCGGGCTGACCGTGCCGACCACGCTCGCCGCCGACTCGATCCGCTGGGCCCGCCGCGTTCTCGAGCTG
Source organism: Streptomyces mutomycini (assembly GCF_001700505.1). Taxonomy (GTDB): domain Bacteria; phylum Actinomycetota; class Actinomycetes; order Streptomycetales; family Streptomycetaceae; genus Streptomyces; species Streptomyces mutomycini. Next base: position 15,699 of record NZ_MAPV01000197.1, on the reverse strand, counting down.
GTCGACGCCGGGGTCATCGACGACGCGCCGGTCATCCTCTGCGAGGACCACCTCATCACGCTGTGGCTCCTCTCCGATCCCGCCCTCCTCGACCAGCTCGCCGAGCGCGAGCTCGCCGCCGTCGCCGGCATCAGCGCCACCCGGCGTGAGCGTCTGATCGAGACGCTGCGGATCTGGCTCGACACCCGTGGAACCGCCGCGCAGATGGGCGAGTTGCTGGATGTGCACCCCCAGACGGTCCGCTACCGGATGCGCAGTCTGGAGGCCATCTTCGGCGAGCAGCTCACCGATCCCGAGAGCCGCTTCTCGACCGAAGCCGTGCTGCGCGCCACGCAGTTACGGGCTCGCGGCGGCCAGTCCCTCAACTGATTCATCATCACACTCGCGGCACGCAGTCAACTTACCGCCAGGTAAGGCGAAATAGACGGTCAGTCCCAGACGGTTGCGACACGGAGACGTTCTCAACGAGAAACGCGGAACTGCGTCCCGTTACATAGGGAGGAGCGGCGGCCCACCGGCCGGCGCGGAGCGCCACCTCCTGGCCAGCCATCCGAGAGGGAACCCCCACATGACCGCCTCACACCTCCTCGTCCCGGTCCCGATCCCGGACCGGATCGCCGCGCTGATCGGGTCCTGCACGCCGGCGCACGTCCTGCAGGCCGAGTTCGAAGCCGACTGCGCCGCCCGCGAGGTGCGCAGGTTCCGGGGTCCGAGGCTCGGCATCGAGGACCAGGCCGACCGCGAGCAGGCACTGTCGGAGCTCGCGTGGGCCAACAAGGTGCTGTCCGCGCACCACCCGCACCTCGCGGTGCGTCGGGACGGTGCCTGGTGACGACTGCTTGCTAAGCGGCGGCGGTCGCCTTACCTTACCCAGAAGTAAGTTTACTCTGGAGTAAGGATCTGGCGTGGCCGACAACAGCAGTGGCAACCTCATCGGTGAACTGTCCGGGCTCGACCTCACCACCGTCTCCCCGGAGGAGTTCGCACGGATCGTCAAGGGCCTGTCCACGCGGCAGCTCGGCGAGGTCATGCGCGGTGACCTGCGCACCCGGGTGCTCGGCGAGGTCTTCGGCCGGATGCGGCAGCAGTTCCGCCCGGAAGCGGCGGGCGGGCTGACGGCCCTGATCCGCTGGAAGATCACGGGCGAGAGCGAGGCGGTCTACGAGACCTCCATAGCCGACGGAACCTGCACGGTGAGCGCGGGCCGGTCGGACGCCGAGCCGCGCACGACGCTGGTGATGGGCGACGCCGAATTCCTCAAGCTCGTCTCCGGCAACGGCAATCCCGTGACGATGTTCATGATGCGCAAGCTGAAGGTCGCCGGTGACGTCGGCCTGGCCTCGGGGCTGACCCGCTACTTCGACATCCCGAAGGCCTGAGCCCATGTCCTACTTCTCCCTCGCCCTGACCGAGGAACAGCAGGACCTGCGCAACTGGGTGCACGGCTTCGCCGCCCAGGTGGTGCGCCCCGCGGCGGCCGAGTGGGACGCCCGGGAGGAGACCCCGTGGCCGGTCATCCAGGAGGCCGCCAAGATCGGTCTGTACGGATTCGAGTCGCTCGCCGACATGTACGGGGACCCGAGCGGGCTCTCCCTCCAGATCGCCAACGAGGAGCTCTTCTGGGGCGACGCGGGGATCGGCATGGCGCTGTTCGGCACCTCGCTCGCCGTCGCCGGGATCTTCGCGTCCGGCACGCCCGACCAGCTCGCCGAGTGGGTCCCGCAGTGCTACGGCGACGAGGACGACCCCAAGGTGGCCGCCTTCTGCGTCTCCGAGCCCCAGGCCGGTTCCGATGTCTCCGCCATGGCCACCAGGGCCCGCTACGACGAGGCCAAGGACGAGTGGGTGCTCTCCGGCCAGAAGGCGTGGATCACGAACGGCGGGATCGCCGAGGTCCATGTGGTGGTCGCCTCGGTCGACCCCTCGCTCGGAGCGCGCGGCCAGGCCGCGTTCATCGTCCCGCCCGGCATGAAGGGCCTGGCGGCGAGCCGCACCATCAAGAAGCTCGGTCTGCGCGCATCGCACACCGCGGACGTCTTCCTCGACGGCGTACGCGTCCCCGGGCACTGCCTGCTGGGCGGGAAGGAGAAGCTGGACGCCCGGCTCGCCCGTGCCCGCGAGGGCGGCACGGCCAAGGGCCAGGCTGCCATGGCGACCTTCGAGGTGAGCCGCCCCACCGTGGGCGCACAGGCGCTGGGCATCGCCCGGGCCGCCTACGAGTACGCCCTGGAGTACGCCGGGCAGCGAGAGGCGTTCGGCCGGCCCATCATCGAGAACCAGTCGATCGCGTTCGCCCTCGCGGACATCCGTACCGAGATCGAGGCCGTACGCCTGCTGATCTGGCAGGCCGCCTGGATGGCCCGCAACGACCGGACCTTCGACGCCGGCCAGGGCTCCATGTCCAAGCTCCGCGCGGGTGAGCTGGCCGTGTCCGCGACGGAGAAGGCGGTCCAGATCCTCGGCGGCGCCGGTTACAGCAGGGAGCACCCGGTGGAGCGCATGTACCGCGACGCCAAGATCTACACGATCTTCGAGGGCACGAGCGAGATCCAGCGGCTGGTCATCTCGCGGGCCATCTCGGGACGTCATATCCGCTGACGCCTCCGGAGCCGGTGCGGCGGACCACCGCACCGGCTCCCTCTCACACCCCGGCCGGTGCGAACCGGACGCGGAGCGATGCCGGGCCGCGCGTGAAGACGCCCTCCTCGACCGGGCTGAAACCATCGGCGAGCCGCAGCTCCGGCATCGCGTCGAGCAGTTGGTTCACCCCGGTCTCGACCTCGGCCCTGGCCAGCAGCGCGCCCACGCAGAAGTGCCGGCCCAGCGCGAACGCCAGGTGGTCGGCGGCCGCGGAGAACGCCGTGGTGCTGGTCAGATCGTCCCGGAACAGGTCGAAGCGGTCCGGGTCGGTGTAGCGCGACTCGTCCCGGTTGGCCGAACCGATCAGGCAGGTGACGGTGGCGCCGGCCGGGACGGTCCCGCCCGACAGCTGCACCTCGCCCGCCGTCTGGCGCATGATCATGTGGACCGGCGGGGTGTAGCGCAGCGTCTCGGCGAAGGCCCGGTCGATCAGGGACCGGTCCCGCCGCACGGCGGCGAGCTGCTCGGGGTGGGCCAGCAGGTTGGCGAAGACGGAGGCGATGGCCTTGTCGGTCGTCTCTCCCCCTGCCGCGAGCAGCAGGCTGCAGAACGCCTTGATGTCCTCGTCGCTCATCCGTACGCCGTCGACCTCGGCGGCGCAGAGCGCGGAGAGCAGGTCGTCCCCGGGCTCCTCCCTGCGCCGCTGGATGACCGGGATCATGTACTCGGCGAATTCCTGACGGGTGCGCTCCCCGGCCGCCGTGACCGCCGGGTCACCCGCCAGGTTGCCGAGGAAGGCGATGACGTTGGTGTACCAGCCGTGGAAGCGCTGGTGGTCCCCCCTGTCCAGACCGAGCATGTCGGCGATGACCAGGACGGGGAAGCGGGTCGCGAACGCCTCGACGAGGTCGGCCTCGCCCTTGTGCCGGAAGGCGTCGATGAGCTCGCGGGCATTGCGCTCGATGACGGGCAGGAACTTCTCCTGGAGGTCGGCGCCGCGGAAGGCCGGGGCGACCAGGGCCCGGCGTACGGCGTGCTCCCTGCCACTGAGCTGGAGGATCGTCCGGCCGTGGACGGGCTCGAGCTGCCAGTCGTAGTTCTCGGTGGTGAACTCCTGAGCACGGTCCTTGAAGACGCGCTCGACATCCTCGTAGCGGGAGACGAGATAGCTGCCCGTGGCCTCGTGGTGGATCAGCGGTGCGCTCTCGCGCATCGTCCGGTAGGCCCCGTAGGGATCGGCGGCGAAGGCGGGCGAGAGAATGTCGGGCGGTGACGCGGCCTGGGACACGTGTGACTCCTGTGGGACAGAGATCAGGGTGCTTCATGGCAGTGAACGGGCAACACCAGCAAGGCTATTGACCGAAGACCCGATATCGAACCCCCTGGGAGTGTTCTTGACCGCCTCGTCCTCCACACCACGTCCGGCCGTCCTGTTCGTCACCGATCTCGCCTACGAGGCACGTGGGCGGCGCTACTGCGACGAGGACATCTTCCTGACGTCCCGGCTGCGCGAGGCCTTCGATCTCGCGCTCTGCCACCCCCGGGACGCGGCGGCGCTGCTGGACGGGTTCGACGCCGTCGTCGTCCGCAACAGCGGTCCGGTCCTGCACTACCAGGAGGCGTACGACGCGTTCCGTGTCCGGGCGCGGGAGTCGGGGATGCGGGTCTACAACACGCTCGACGGGCGCGGGGACATGGCGGGCAAGCAGTATCTTGTCGATCTGAGCAGAGCCGGCTTCCCGGTGATCCCCACCGTGGACCGTGCCTCGGATCTCGGGCTGCTCCCCCGGTCGGCCGGATACGTGGTCAAGCCCAAGCTCGGCGCGGACTCGGTGGGGCTGCGGTTCACCGAGCAGCCCGAGGTCCCCGAGAGCGCCGACGGCACCCTGCTCGTCCAGCCCCGGATCGACTTCCGCTACGAGGTGTCCTTCTACTTCGTCGACCACGACTTCCAGTACGCCCTGCACGCACCGCGTCCGGAAAGCCGCTGGGTGCTCGAGCCGTACGCGCCCAGCCCCGCGGACCTGGACTTCGCACACCGCTTCGTCGAGTGGAACACGCTCTCGCACGGCATCCAGCGGGTGGACGCCTGCCGGACACAGGAGGGCGACCTGCTCCTCGTCGAGCTGGAGGACCTCAATCCCTATCTGTCGCTCGGCCTGCTCGGCCACGACGTCCGCGAGGCCTTCGTGGCCCGGATGAAGGACTCCGTGCGTGACCTGCTGGCCTGACCCGGACGGGCCGCGCCCGCATGCGTGAGACAGGGCCGGGTGTGAGGGTGCGAGGGTGACCACTGCCAGCGAGACCCCACCCGCCGCGCAGAGTGCCGCAGCGCCACCCGTTCTCGACCCCAGGCGCCGGAACATCGTGTTCGCCACGATCGTGCTGGGGATCCTGCTCGCCGCGCTGGACCAGACGATCGTGGGGACGGCTCTCCCCACGATCGTCTCGGACCTGGGCGGCGCGGAGCACATGTCATGGGTCGTGACGGCCTATCTGCTGGCGGAGACCGTGGCGACGGTGCTGGTCGGCAAGTTCGGTGACCTCTTCGGCCGGAAGCTGATCTTCCAGATCTCGGCGGTCATCTTCATCACGGGCTCGTTCCTCTGCGGCCTGGCGTCGGACATGCTGCTGCTGATCATCTGGCGGGGTCTGCAGGGCATCGGCGCGGGTGGGCTCATGGTCACCTCCATGGCGCTGATCGCCGATGTCATCCCGCTGCGCGACCGGGGCAAGTACCAGGGGGCGATCGGTGCTGTCTTCGGCGTCGCCACGGTCGTCGGGCCGCTGCTGGGCGGGCTGTTCACCGACCATCTGACCTGGCGCTGGGCGTTCTACGTCAACGTGCCGATCGCGATCGTGGTGGTCATCGCCGCCGCCCGCAACATCCCGTCCGTCCGGGCGGCCGGACGGCCGGTCATCGACTACCCGGGCATCGTGCTGGTCGCTGTCGGCGCCGGCGCGTTGATCCTCGGGACGAGCTGGGGCGGCAACGAGTACGCCTGGGGCTCGCCGGTCATCATCGGCCTGTTCGTCGGAGGTCTCGTCGCCCTGGCGCTCTTCTGCCTCGTGGAGACGCGGGCGAAGGAGCCGATGCTGCCGATGAGGCTGTTCCGCAACCCGGTGTTCGCGGTCTGCTCGATCCTGAGCTTCATCGTGGGCTTCGCCATGCTCGGCGCGATGATCTATCTGCCGACCTACCTGCAGTACGTCGACGGGGACTCGGCCACCCTTTCCGGAGTCCGGACCCTGCCCCTGGTGGTGGGTCTGCTGGCCGCCTCGGTCTTCAGTGGCAACGTGGTGAGCAGGACCGGCCACTACCGCTTCTTCCCCGTCATCGGTTCGCTCGTGATGGCGGCGGGTCTCTACCTCCTGTCCCGCATGGGCCCGGGAACCGGAGTCTGGCTGGAGTCGCTGTACATGCTGGTGCTGGGCATCGGCATCGGCCTCTCGATGCAGGTACTGACGATCGCCGTGCAGAACACCGTCGAGTACTCGGACCTGGGCACCGCGACCTCCGGCGTGACGTTCTTCCGTACGCTGGGCAGTTCCTTCGGCACGGCGGTCTTCGGCACGATCTACGCCAACGCGCTGCGGCCGAATCTGACGCAGGGCGTCGAGCAGGCCGCACGGGCGGGCGGCGACCCGGCGTCACTGGCGCGGGCGGCGGAGAGCCCTCAGGCCGTGCACGCGCTGCCCGCCGGACAGACCGCGCCCCTCGCCCAGGCATACGCGGACACCCTGCACACGGTGTTCCTCTGGACGGTGCCGGTGGCCCTGCTGGGGTTCGTCGTCTCGCTCTTCCTCAAGCAGGTGAAACTGCGCGACAGCGCCAGGGCGAGCTCGACGGACATGGGCGAGGGGTTCGCGCAGCCGAGCACCGGGGACCCGGCGAAGGTACTCGAAGCCGCCGTCGCCAGGATTCTGCACCGGGCGGGTCCCGACACGGCCCGGCGGATCGTCGCGGAGTCCGACACCCGCCTCGACATGGCGGGTGCCTGGGCCGTGATGCAGGTGGACCTCTTCACCCGGATGGTGGGCCACGCGGGGCTGCGCCTCATCGCCGCCCGGCACCGGATCCCGCCGGAGGTGCTGGTGCCCGTCTTCGACCGGATGATCGAGGAGGGCTACCTCACCGGCGACGGCCGGCTCTTCACCCATACGGCGGCGGGCAGCCGTGAGGCGGCGACGATCTCGGCGGCCTGGGGCCGCTGGCTCAACGCACGGCTGGCCGAGGACGGCGCCCGGCCCGACGACCGGGAGCTACGGGCGGCCGTCGACGTGATCGCCAAACGACTGCTCGCGGAAGACCTGGAGCAGCAGCTGTCGCCGCCCGGGCGGGCAGTCGCCGCGGTCTGAGGCGGCGTGCTCAGAGTTCCCATGACCGGGGACGGTCCAGGGCTTCCCATTCCGGGCGGAGCAGGGACAGCACCGCGTTGTCGTAGCGACGGCCGCGATGCAGGCAGGACGAGCGGCGTACGCCCTCCTGCACGAAGCCCGCGGCGGCCAGGACGGCGAGGGCCGCCGCGTTGTCGGTGTGCGTGAATGCCTCGACGCGCTGCATCGGAAGCTCGCCGAACGCCAGATCGGTCAGGGCGTCGAGGGCGGCGACACCGTGCCTCCGCCCTCGGTGCTCCGGTGCCAGCATCAGGTACGCCTCCGCGGTGCCCTCGCTCAGCTGCTGGTCGTGCAGGGCGATGAGACCGATCGGCGTGCCGTCCGGCAGCAGGAGGACGAAGTCGTCGCGCGAGCTGTCGTCGAGGTGGCGTTCGACGCGCTCGGTGAGCTCGTACAGCGAACCGGGCCAGACGCCGGTCTCGTGTGCGGCCACCGCGTCGGAGCGCCAGTGGTGAAGCAGTTCCGCGTCCGCGATCTCCAGGGGTGTGAAGGCGATGCCACGACCACGCCAGCATCGCGCCCGCTCATCGGCCGACGCCGCGGTGTCCTCGCTCATGGGCGGATCGTATGGGCGGGTGGCCGGCCCGTACAACGGGGTTTCAGTCGATGAAGACCGCCGAGGCGTAGACCCAGGCGCCTTCATGGCGGACGAACCGGCTCTTCTCGTGGAGCGCGTCGGGGCGGCCGTCGTCGGTGTAGTGCGCGCGGAAGGTGACCGTGCCGGTGGTGTGGAAGGCGCTGCCCTCCGTCGTGTCCAGGATCTCCAGGCCCGTCCAGCGCATCGCGGGGTCGAAGTCGACCGACGGCGGCCGGGTCTCCGGGCGCCAGGTGCGCAGCAGGTAGGCGGCGTCCCGGACGACGAAGGCGCTGTACCGCGAGCGCATCAGCGCCTCGCACGTCGGGGCGGCGGCGGCGCCCGCGTGGAATCGGCCGCAGCAGTCCCCATAGGGGGCCTGCAGGCCGCACGGGCACGGGGCCTCCGGGGTGATCCGCGGTGACCCCGGCTGCGGACCGGCAGGCCGGCGGGGGCGTGAGGTGCGTCGTGACATGGGTCCATTGTGACCTGCGGGCCGGGGCTCCCGGCCCGCAGGTGGGAGGGTCCCGGCCGGCCGCGGGTCAGCGCTTGCGCGCCACTCCCGCGTACCCGGGGATCGGCTCGTCGCCGGGGACCTGGATGGCCTCGCCGAGCTCCGGGCGCCAGTCCGCGGAGAGCGAGACGCCCGGCTCGACGATCTCGAGGCCGTGGAAGAACGCAGTGAGCTCGGCCCGCGAGCGGGGCCGCAGGGTCATCCCCCGCGCCTTGTACATCGCACGGGCCTTGGCCGCGCCCTCGGGGTCGAAGTCACCCGTGGTGTGGGAGAGCACGAGATAGCTGCCGGAGGGCAGCTGCTCCACGAGCCGGTCGACGAGTTCCGCGGCCCCGTCCTCGTCGTCCACGAAGTGGAGCAGGGCGAGGAGGGAGAGCGCGATCGGCCGGCTGAAATCGAGGACCTTGCCCGCCGCTTCCAGGATGGCGTCGGGCCGGCGGGCGTCGGCCTGGATGTACTGCGTGGCGCCCTCGGGTGTGGAGCGCAGGAGCGCCGCCGCGTGCGCGAGCACGATGGGGTCGTTGTCGCAGTAGACGACGCGCGCGTCCGGCGCGGTCCGCTGGGCGATCTGGTGCAGATTCGGCTCGGTGGGTATGCCGGACCCGATGTCGAGGAACTGACGCACGCCGTTCTCGGTGAGCCAGCGGGTGGCCCGGTGCATGAAGGCACGGTTGACCCGGGCCATGTCGCGGCCACGGGAGTCCAGGGCGAGCAGTTGCTGTGCCATCTGTGCGTCGACCGGGTAGTTGTCCTTGCCGCCGAGGAACCAGTCGTACATCCGCGCGGGATGCGGCTTGTTCGTGTCGATCTCGACGGCCTGGGATTCCTGCCCGGTCATAACGCACTCCCTTGGGTGATTTACGAACAGTGAGCAGCGCAGGTATATGTGACGTCAGGTCAGAAGGAAATCGGCCTGTCCGGCCTTGGCGCCCTGGATGAAGGCCGCGATCTCCCCGTTGGTGTAGATGAGCGCGGGGCCGTCCGGGTCCGCCGACTGACGGACCGCCACCCTGCCGTCGGCCAGCTTCATGGCTTCGATGCAATTGCCGCCGTTACCACCGCTCCACGGCTTGTACCAGCCTTCGGTGCCGAGGTCGGCGGCCGGCATGCCGTTGTATATGTGGTTCATCACAGCTCCTTGCGGAAGTCCCTGAGGATTTCCTTCGTGCGTTGTGCAGTGGCGGCCTGAGCCGCCATTCGGTCCATGACCTCGAGGTAGGAAGCGACCTCGGGGCGCGCGTCGAAGTAGACGGCGCCGGTCAGGTACTCGCTGTAGACCATGTCCGGGAGTTCGGGGACCGCGAAACGGAAGAGGACGAACGGGCCGTACGTGCCCGGGTGATGACCTGTCGCGAACTCCGCGATCTGCAGGGTCACATGGGGCATGTCGGTCGCTTCGAGCAGACGGTCGACCTGCGCCCGCATGGCGCCGGCACCTCCGACGTGACGGCGCAGGACGGTCTCGTCCATCACCACCCACAGCTTCGGCGCCTCCGCCTTGGTGAGCAGTGCCTGCCGTTCCATCCGCAGCGCCACATGGCGCTCGATGTCCGCGGGCCGTGTCTGGCCGACCGCACCGGTGCGCAGGACGGAGCGCGCGTAGTCCTCGGTCTGGAGCAGGCCGGGGACGAAGTGCGGCTCGTAGGTGCGCAGGAGGCTCGCGGCGCCTTCCAGGCTGACGTACATGCTGAACCAGTCGGGCAGCACGTCGTGGAAGCGCTGCCACCAGCCGGGCTTGTTGGCCTCCTCGGCGAGTTCGACGAAGGCGTCGGTCTCCTCGTCGGCGATTCCGTAGGCCTTGAGGAGGAGCTGGACGTACGGGATCTTCAGCCCGACCTCGGCCGTCTCCATCCTGCGTATGGTCCCGGGGGCGACACGGAGCACCTTCGCCGCCTGGTCACGGCTCAGGCCGACGCGCTCCCGCAGATCCTGCAGGCGCTTGCCGAGAACGACCTGACCCACGGTCGGGGCGGACCGCGGTTCGCTCACTTCAGACCTCCCGATGCGCTATGTCCGAGCAGTGTGCCACGCGCACGGCTCCAGGGACACAGCCACTCTGGATTTTTCAGAGTGCCTCTTGCCAAGTGTTCGCGTCAGGGGGAGAGTTGGTGACCGAACCAAGTTCGCGTGATCGCGTCCGCCCATTTCGGGGCGGTGCGAAGCGTGACACAGCCCCCACTGTGAGGAATCGGTCGTGGCACCTGGCAGTGCGCTCATCCCCAGGCTCATGGACCTCAGTCCCGGAGCGGAGGCGCTCCGTTACTGCTTCGCGCTGCCGGCGCACCCCGAGTCGGTCGCCGGGGCCCGGCGCCTCACGCGGGCCCGGCTGGCGGACTGGCGGCTGACCGGGGACACCCACGACGCGGCGGTGCTGATCGTCTCCGAACTGGTCACCAACGCGGTGGTGCACACCGCGAGCGCCCGGGTGGTCTGCGAGCTCCGCTGTGACGAGGGCAGGCTGCGGATCTCCGTGCAGGACCAGGGCCACCAGCCCGGTGGTCCCCGGCTGTCGCTCACCGCCGAGGGGGAACACGGACGCGGACTGCTCCTGGTCGACTCCGTGAGTGCCGCCTGGGGATCCCACGACACGGGGAACCACTCGGGGCGCATCGTGTGGGCGGAGCTGCCGTACGGCCCGGAGCGGACATGTTGAGGAACGCGCTGTCCCAGCTGCTCGGCGCGCGCCGCGCCCGCCCGGCGGACGAGGACGGCGAGCCGGGACGGGTCCGGCTGCCGCTGCCACCGGCGCTGTCGGCCAGCCTCGGCTGCGACGCCGTGGGCGTACCCGCGCAGTACGGGTTCCGGTTGATGTCGCATCTGCCGCGCGCGGGATGCGTGTTCGCCGACGCCGACCAGTGGTGGTGGATCGTCCCGTCGGGTTCGGATCTGGATCTGGACTGGCCGGAGCAGGCGTCGTACGCCACCGGGGCCTACGTCCCCTCCGGCCGCCCCCGGCTGATCCACGCGCCGGACAGCCGTACTCCCTACACGCCGCCCATTCCGCTCTTCCTCATGGTCTGTCAGGTCACCGGCGTCGTACCGTCCTGGGATCCGTCCGGCCGGCCGAGGGCCGTGCCCGCTCCCTGACCGGGCGGATCGCGCTCACGGCCGGTCGAGGTAGGCGAGCCCCGGGTGGACCCTGGTGTACCCCTCGAGCAGCCGGCGGGCCACGGAGACCGAGTCGACCAGCGGGTGCAGGGCGAACGCCCGCACGGCTGCGGCCCGTGAGCCGCTCCCGGCCGCTTCCAGTACCGCCCGCTCCACCGCCTTGACCGCGGTGACGAGCCCGACAGCGTGGTAAGGGAGCGGGTCGACGGCGACGGGATGCGCGCCGTCGGCGTCCACGAGGCACGGCACCTCGATGACGGCCTCCTCGTCGAGGACCGAGAGGGTGCCCCGGTTGCGGACGTTCAGGATCAGCGAGGCGCGTTCGTTGCGGGCGACGGCGCGCATCAGGGCGAGGGCCACCTGCTCGTATCCCCCGGACTCCAGATCGCACTCCTCGCGCTCACCGGCCCCCGCCACGTCCCGGTTCTCCGCCATGTACGTCGCCTCACGTTCGGCGCGCGTACGGTCCCACGTGGCCAGCGGCGGGGCGGCAGGATCCTTCATCCGGGCGTAGAACCCCTCCTGCTGGTCACGGAGGAAGGCGCCGCGGGTCTGCTCGGCGTCCTGGTAGGCCCGGACCGCTTCCCGGTTGAAGTAGTAGTAGTGCAGGTATTCGTTGGGGATCGCGCCCAGCGAGCGCAGCCAGTCGGCACCGAACAGCCTGCCCTCCTCGAAGGAACCGAGGAGCGCCGGGTCCGCCAGCAGGCGCGGGAGTTCGTCGCGGCCCCCGATCCGCAGACCGCGGACCCAGCCGAGGTGGTTCAGCCCCACGTAGTCGATCCACGCCCGGTCCGGATCCGCGCCCAGGACCCGTGCGATCCGGCGCCCGAGCCCCACCGGTGAGTCGCAGATCCCGATGACTCGGTCGCCGAGGTGCCGGGCCATGGCCTCGGTGACCAGGCCGGCCGGGTTGGTGAAGTTGATGACCCACGCGTCGGGTGCGAGCCGGGCGATGCGCCGGGCGAGGTCCGTGGCGACGGGGACGGTGCGCAGCCCGTAGGCGATGCCGCCGGCCCCCACCGTCTCCTGGCCCAGGACTCCCTCGTCGAGCGCGACGCGTTCGTCGGCCGCACGGCCTTCCAGGCCGCCGACCCTGATGGCGGAGAAGACGAAGTCCGCGTCCCGGAGTGCCTCGTCGAGGTCGCCGGTGGCGTGTACGCCGGGTGCGTCGGCGATGCCGGCCGCCTGTTCGACCAGGACCCGTGCGACGGCGGTGAGCCGGTCCGCGTCGGTGTCGTACAGGGTCACCCGCGAGACGCGGCCTTCGGCGTGGTCACCGAGCAGGGCCCCGTACACGAGAGGGACCCGGAATCCGCCGCCGCCCAGAATTGTCAGCTTCACGCTGCTCGATGGTACGCGGCGGGGAGCCCGGCGCCCCGGACCCGGTGGCCCGGGGCGGCGGACGGTGCGGCCGTCAGTGTCCGTTCCACCACCGCACGACGGTGTGCCAGATCTTCGCCGGCCCGCTCCGCTGAGCCGGGATGGCGAGGCCCTCTCCGGGTGTCGCGTACGGCTCCGCGGTGCGTGGTGCGGCCGGGGCGGCCTCGGGGCCCCGCCGGGGGGCTGCGGGGGAGGACACCTCCCAGTCGGCGTGCGCGCGGGTCCGGGCCACCGCCGGCAGCGGTTCGGCGTCGACCTCCTGCTGCGGAGTGGGGGCGAAGCCCGCCGGGAGTTCCTCCAGGTGCCGTGACATGAAATTCCCTGCCCAGCTCAGCTTGTCCTCGCTGACGGCGAGTTCGAGGTCGGGCAGGCGCATCAGCAGGGCGTCGACCCCGACATCGGCGATGGCGCGTCCGATGTCCTGGCCGGGACACTCGTGGGGTCCGCTGCTGAACGCCATGTGGGCGCGGTTGCCCTCCATGCTGACGGAGAGGTCGGGCCGGACGGCGGGGTCCGTGTTGGCCGGCGCGATGCCGACGATCAGGGCGTCACCCGCCTTGATCTGCTGTCCGCCGAGCTCGGTGTCGCCCACGGCCCAGCGTCCGAGGACCGAGGTGAACGGCGGCTCGTCCCACAGCGTCTGCTCGACCGCCTCGGGCACGGTCATGTGCCCGCCGCTGAGCCGGGCGCGGAACCGGGGATCGGTGAGGACCATGCGCAGCACGTTGGCGATCAGATTGGTGGTCGTCTCGTAGGCGACGATCAGGACCACCCGCAGGTGCTCGCTGACCTCCTTGTCGGTGAGCGCGGCGGGGTGTTCGACCAGCCAGGTGGCGAAGTCCTCGGCGGGTGCCTCCCGGCGGCGCCGGACCAGCCGGTCCAGCGCGCCGACCACGTAGGCGTTGCTCGCGACCGCGGTCTCCGAGCCCCGCGTCATGTCACGGGCGGCCTGCACCAGCCGGTCGTTGTACTCCTCCGGCATGCCGATGATCGCGCACATCACCATCATCGGGAGCCGCTCCGCGAACTGGCCGACCAGCTCGGCGCGGCCCTCCCCGCAGAAGTCGTTCACGAGCCGGTTGCTGTACCGGTTGATGTGGCGGCGCACGCCTCGGGTGTCGATGCGCGCCATGCTGTCGGTGACCGCACCGCGCAGCCGCTCGTGGGTGGCGCCCTCGGCGAAGGAACACACCGGCTGCCAGGTGAAGAGCGGGGCGAGCGGGTGGTCCGGGGACACACTGCCGTCCTGCAGACCACGCCACCGCCGCGAATCGCGGGAGAACTGCGAGGGGGTGCGGGTCATGTGGAGGTTCTCGCTGTGCCCGAGCACCAGCCAGGCGGGGACGTCCTCGTGCAGCAGGACGGGCGCCACCGTGCCGTGTTCGGCTCGCAGCTTGGCGTACAGACCCGCAGGGTCGGCCTCGGCCTCGGGGCCGTACAGCCGGCGCAGTCCGCCGGGGCCGATGCCCATGCCGTGAGCGGGGCACTGCGGGGGCGGCACCGGGCCTGTGGCGGATCCGGGTTCGTGCTGGAAGGGGGTTGTCACAAGGGCTCCAGGAATAAGGGCGCTCCGAAACCGGGCGAGGCGGGACAGGGCCCGTTCGGAGGCTGAGGCATCAGGCGAGCGGCACGGCAAGGCTGTGCAGGTAGCGCATCAGGGTCATCAGCACGTCCCGGCTGGATGCGCGCAGCCGGGCGTCGCAGTCGATCATCGGGACCTCGTCGGACAGGTCCAGGGCACTGCGCAGGGCCTCGACGGGGTGGTGAGGTGCCCCGGGGAAGGTGTTGACGGCGACGACGAACGGCACGCCGCGCTCCTCCAGCCTGCCGATGACGTCGAAACTGACCTGGAGCCGCCGGGTGTCGATGAGGACGACGGCTCCCAGAGCTCCTTCGAAGAGTCCGTTCCACAGGAACCAGAAGCGCTCCTGGCCCGGGGTGCCGAACAGATAGAGGATCAGCTCGTCACTGAGACTGATCCGGCCGAAGTCCATGGCGACGGTGGTGGCGGTCTTGGTCTCCACCCCGACGTTGTCGTCCACGCCGACACCGGCCTGGGTCATGGTCTCTTCGGTCGTCAGGGGCCGGATCTCGCTCACCGAGCCGACCATGGTCGTCTTGCCCACCCCGAACCCACCGACGACGACGACCTTCACCGCGGCCGTGGCCGTGTCGGGGAGGACGTCCTCACTGCGGGGGCCCGTGATCGTGTCAGAGTTTCTGGAGTCCATGCATCACCGCTTCGAGGAGGGACCGGTCCGGGAGCGCGGCGCGGACGATCGGCGCGCGCGACTCGATCAGTTCGGTCGCCAGGAGTTCGGTCAGGAGCGAGGTGACCACGCTGAAAGGGAGACTCAGGTAGGCCGAGATCTCGGCGACGGACAACGGCGCCTTGCAGAGCCGCAGGATCGCGGCCTGCTCCGGCTGGACCATCGGCGACGGCTCGGCCTGCGCAACCACCATGGTGACGAGGTCGAGTGCCGCTCTCCGGCCGTCGGGCGCGCCAGTGATCACATACAGCCGTTCCGGGTCGCTCACCGCAGGGTCGGCCTTTCGGCGTTCTCGTCGGGGAGGACTCATCCGGCCTGCCCGTCATGACGCGGCGGGCTCGTCAGGTGTGCTCCGATACGGACGACCATGTCGCGCATGCGGGCACCCACCAGTCCGGCGTCGACCGTCTCGCCGGCCAGGACCGCGAGGTAGGCGCCCGTGCCCGCGGCCATCAGGTAGAAGAACCCTCCGGTGACCTCGATGACGACGAGCTTCATCAGGCCGTCGCTGTAGGGGATCTCGGTGGCGACGGCCGCGGCCAGGCTCTGCAGCCCGGCGCAGGCCGCGGCAAGACGGTCGGCGACGTCGGGGTCGCCGCCGTGCCTGGCGATGCGCAGGCCGTCGGCGGAGAGCACCACGATCTGGTGGATGCTCGGCACGTCGTCGGCCAGTTCCTTCAGCATCCAGTCCATGTTTCCCCGCTGCTGGATCACTTCTCGTCTCCCTTGTCCCACGCGTCGTCGGAGTCTGTGTCGTTCGCCGGGTCCCTGGGCACACCGTTGACGGCCTGGGTGAAGGCCTCCAGCCAGAGGCCGGGCGGTGCGGTGCCGCCACCACCGCCGTGTCCGTTGCGCACGGCGGTGGTGGCGGCACC
>NZ_MAPV01000196.1 GCF_001700505.1 Streptomyces mutomycini | reverse complement strand
CCCACGCCCCCCGCGACGAACGCCGCTTCCCCACCACCACCGGCAAAGCCAACTTCACCGCCGCACCCGTCGAATACCCCGCACTCCCCGAAGGCCGGCTGCTGCTCCAGACCCTGCGCTCCCACGACCAGTACAACACCACGATCTACGGCCTCGACGACCGCTACCGCGGCATCAAGGGCGGCCGCCGCGTCGTCATGGTCAACCCCGACGACGCGAACGCCCTCGGACTCGCCGACGGCACCTACACCGACCTCGTCAGCGAATGGAAGGACGGCGTCGAACGCCGCGCCCCCGGCTTCCGCGTCGTCCACTACCCCACCGCACGGGGCTGCGCCGCCGCGTACTACCCGGAGACGAACGTCCTCGTCCCCCTCGACTCCACCGCGGACACCAGCAACACCCCGGCCAGCAAGTCGGTCGTGATCAGGTTCGAAACGGCCTGAGCACCCGCACGCACCGGCCCACGCGAGCCCGGCGTGATCCGGACGACAAGCACTAAGCGCACGCTCAGCCGTCTGATAAGAACAGTGCACACAGCAACGCACGACCGCACACGATCGGAGCCGGACCCCATGGGCGAGCACACCGCACCCACGTTCCCCCAGGAGATCATCGACGAGTACGCGGCACTCGGCGTCGACCTCCCCGCACTCTTCTCCGCCGGACACCTCGGCGAGCGCATGGGCGTCACGATCGTCGAAGCCTCCGCCGAACGCGTCGTCGGCACCATGCCCGTCGAAGGCAACACCCAGCCCTACGGACTGCTCCACGGCGGCGCCTCGGCCGTCCTCGCCGAGACCCTCGGCTCCATCGGCACCATGCTCCATGGCGGCGCCACCAAGATCGCCGTAGGCGTCGACCTCAACTGCACCCACCACCGAGGCGTCCGCAACGGCCTCGTCACCGGCGTCGCCACCCCCGTCCACCGCGGCCGCTCCACCGCCACGTACGAGATCGTCATCACGGACGAGCACGACAAGCGGGTCTGCACCGCCCGCCTCACCTGCCTGCTCCGCGACGCACCACGCCCCGACGCGGGCTGACCACCCCGCCCCAACACCCCACTGCCCGGCCGGAAAGCACACCGCATTCCGGACCGGGCAGACCCATATCCACAACCCCCGGCGGGACTTGGCGGACACACAGGGTCAACACCCCTGGGCCACCAACCCCGTCCCACGAGCCACTTCAGCGGGCACACCACCCCTGCGGCACACCCACACACATCCCACAGATGTAACACTGCGTAACAAGTGTGCAATACACGAAAAATGGCGCGCACCCGCCCCCGCGCAACCGGCCGGCCTCCCCCAGTGCCCCTTGCGCCCCGATTCGCGCGACAGCACCAAGATCACCCCAAGCCCCTTAGCAGAGCTGCGGGTTCTCACCATGCGGTCATTTCCGCGCCCGGGCAAAAGCCGTACACCTCCACACTGCGGCCAAGAAGCCTTCCCCACGGCATAACAAGACAGTCACATCATCAGCGGACCCATCCCGCACCCCCTCACCTGCCCATAGAGTCACGGCCAGTCACCGCGCCGCCGGGCGCGTCTGCCGCACCACCCCGAACAAACCAGTACGGCCCGGCGACCGTCACGGCACCTCAGCAGAGGAGGCCGCGCCAGGGAAAGGACCTTTCGTGCGACACCGTTCTTTGCTCATACTCACCACAGTGCTCACCACAGGCGCACTCACACTCACCGCCTGCGGATCGCGCGACGACGACACCAAGAGCAGCGGCGGCGGCGACACCCAGACCGTCGTCATCGGTGTCGACGCACCCCTGACCGGCGACCTCTCCGCCCTCGGCCTCGGCATCAAGAACTCCGCCGACCTCGCCGCCAAGACCGCCAACGCCGACAAGACGGTCCCCGGCATCAAGTTCGAGATCCAGGCACTCGACGACCAGGCCCAGCCCTCCGTCGGCCAGCAGAACGCCCAGAAGTTCATCGGCAACGACGACCTCCTCGGCGTCGTCGGCCCCCTGAACTCCGGCGTCGCCCAGTCGATGCAGAAGCCCTTCACCGACGCCAAACTCACCCAGGTCTCCCCCGCCAACACCGGCACCGAACTGACCCAGGGCAACAACTGGAAGACCGGCGACAAGAAGCGCCCCTACGCCGCCTACTTCCGCACCGCCACCACCGACGCCATCCAGGGCGCCTTCGCCGCGAACTACCTCTTCAAGAACGCCAAGGTCAAGGACGTCTACCTCATCGACGACCAGAAGCCCTACGGCGCAGGCCTCGCCGCCTCCTTCAAGGCGACCTTCACCGAACTCGGCGGCAAGATCGTCGGAACCGACCACATCAACCCCGACGACCGCGACTTCAACTCCGTCGTCACCAAGGTCAAGAGCTCCGGCGCCAAGGCCGTCTACTACGGCGGCGAATACCCCGCCGGCGCACCCCTGAGCCAGCAGCTCAAGGACAGCGTCAAGATCCCCCTCATGGGCGGCGACGGCATGTACAGCGCCGACTTCATCAAGCTCAACAAGAAGGCCGAAGGCGACATCGCCACCTCCGTCGGCAAGCCCGTCGAAGAACTCGACTCCGCCAAGAAGTTCATCGCCGACTACAAGACAGCCGGCTACAAGGACGCCTACGAGGCCTACGGCGGCGGCACCTACGACGCCGCCTGGTCCATCATCGAGGCCGTCAAGGCAGTCGTCGCCGACAACGACGGCAAGCTCCCCGACGACGCCCGCGCCAAGGTCCTCGAAGCCATGGCCAAGGTCAGCTTCGAAGGCGTCACCGGCCCCGTCTCCTTCGACGAGTACGGCGACACCACCAACACCCTGATGACCGCCTACCAGGTCACCGACGGCAAGTGGACCTCCAAGCTCAGCGAGGCCGTCAAGTAGGTCCACCAAGGACCCCACGCCCACAACGCACACACAAGACCGCGCGGGAGCGCTACGAGCACTCCCGCGCGGTGCCATATCCGAACCACCCACGGAGGCCCTGCGGTGAACGAACTGCCGCAACAGCTGGCCAATGGACTCATCCTCGGCGCGATGTACGGTCTCATCGCGATCGGATACACGATGGTCTACGGAATCATCCAGCTCATCAACTTCGCACACGGCGAGATCTTCATGATCGGGGGCTTCGGAGCCCTCACGGTCTACCTCGGGCTTCCGTCCGGACTCTCCCTGCTCGCTGCGATACCCCTCATGATCGCCGGCGGAGTCATATGCTCCGTCGCCGTCAGCGTCGCCGCCGAACGCTTCGCCTACCGGCCCCTGCGCAGCGCACCACGCCTCGCCCCCCTCATCACCGCCATCGGCCTCTCCCTCGCACTCCAGCAAGCCATCTGGATGTGGTACCCCGACGCCACCAAGGACCGCTCCTTCCCCCAGTTCAAGGGCGAAGCGATCGACATCTTCGGCGCCAACATCCAACGAGGCGACCTCTTCGTCCTCATCGCCGCACCCCTCTGCATGCTCGCCCTCGGCCTCTTCGTCTCCAAGACACGAGCCGGCCGCGGCATGCAAGCAACCTCGCAGGACCCCGACACCGCCAAGCTCATGGGCATCAACACCGACCGCATCATCGTCATGGCCTTCGCCATCGGCGCCGCGTTCGCCGCCGTCGCAGCCGTCGCCTACGGGCTCAAGAACGGCCAGATCGGCTTCCGCATGGGCTTCATCATGGGCCTCAAAGCCTTCACCGCAGCCGTCCTCGGCGGCATCGGCAACATCTACGGCGCCATGCTCGGCGGAGTCGTCCTCGGCGTCGCCGAAGCCCTCGCAACCGGCTACATGAGCGACGTCCCCGGCATGGAACTCTTCGGAGGCGGCGCCTGGAAGGACGTATGGGCCTTCGTACTGCTCATCCTCGTCCTCCTCATACGCCCGCAAGGCCTGCTCGGCGAACGCGTCGCGGACAGGGCGTGATACCCATGACCACCACGACCCCCGCCGCGCCCAGCGCCCTGCTCCCCCTGCCCACCACAGCAGCCCGCGCCGCCACCACCACCGGCGCCGCACTCGCCCTCATCGGCACCTTCCTCGCCTGGACCTACACCGACACCTTCCCCGGCGACCTCACCGTCACCGGCTACCCCGGCGGCCTCCAGGTCCTCACCCTCATCAGCGCAGCACTCACCCTGCTCTTCGCCCTCTCCGGATACGGCATCAAGGGCCTGCGCTGGCTCACCCCCGGCGGCACCAACAGCCCCACCAGGCTCCTCGCCCTCGGCACCCTCGTCACCACCCTCTACACCGTCATCGCCGTCATCGTCACCAAAGACGACAACGGCAACCTCCTCGGCCTGATCGAACTCGAACCCGGAGCCTGGACCAGCCTCGCCGGCGCAATCGTCGCCACCGTCGCCTCCCTCGGACTCCCCAACGACCAGCCCCTGGACGACACCACCACCCCGAACGCACTCAACCGGTTCCTCGGCAGCCTCCGCGCACCGGCACCCGCCCGCGCCAAGGCACTCCCCTCCTGGGCCGAAATCCTCATCATCGCCGGAGCCTTCGGCGTCGCACTCGAGGTCTTCACCTACGGCATCGACACCGAATACGCCGAACTCTTCATCGGCTACGTCATCGCCGTCGCCTTCGGATTCACCGCACTCACCCGGGCCGGACTCATCGCCCGCATCACCGCGCTGACCTCGAAGCACCGCAACGTCACCCTGTGCGCCGCACTCGTCGCAGCCTTCTGCTTCCCCTTCACCCAGCAGAACGAGGAATACGCCCTCATCGGCGCCAACATCCTCATCTTCGCGACCGTCGCACTCGGCCTCAACGTCGTCGTCGGCCTCGCCGGCCTCCTCGACCTCGGCTACGTCGCCTTCCTCGGCGTCGGCGCCTACGCCGCAGCACTCGTCTCCGGCAGCCCCCTCTCCCCCGTCGGCGTCCAGTTCCCCTTCTGGGCCGCCGTCCTCACCGGAGCAGCGGCATCACTCGTCTTCGGCGTCGTCATCGGCGCCCCGACACTCCGCCTCCGCGGCGACTACCTCGCCATCGTCACCCTCGGATTCGGTGAGATCTTCCGCCTCACCGTCAACGCCCTCAACGGCGTCAGCGGCCCCGACCTCACCAACGGCTCCCAGGGCATCCCCAGCATCCCCGACCTCAAGCTCCTCGGCTTCGACTTCGGAATCAGCCACGACATCGGCGGCTTCACCCTCGGCAGGTCAGCCAACTACTACCTGCTGATGCTCGTCTTCACCGCCGTCGTCGTCCTCGTCTTCCGACGCTCCGGAGAATCCCGCATCGGCCGCGCCTGGGTCGCCATCCGCGAGGACGAAACCGCAGCCACCGCCATGGGCATCAACGCCTTCCGGCTCAAACTGCTCGCCTTCGCCCTCGGCGCCACCCTCGCCGGCCTCGCCGGAACCGTGCAGGCACACGTCTCCTACACGGTCACCCCCGAGCAGTACCAGTTCGCCGGATCCGTACCGCCCAACTCCGCGTTCCTCCTCGCCGCCGTCATCCTCGGCGGCATGGGAACCCTCAGCGGCCCCCTCGTCGGCGCCGCACTGCTCTACCTCATCCCGGCCAAACTCCAGTTCATGCAGGACTACCAGCTCTTCCTCTTCGGAATCGCACTCATCCTCCTGATGCGCTTCCGCCCCGAAGGCCTCGTCGCCGACCGCAGGAAGCAGCTCGAGTTCCACGAGACCGGCCAACTCGACGTACCACCGGACACACCACTCACCGACACGGCCGCCGGCACCACGAAGGCGGGGGCGTGACCACCATGACCAAGACAGACACACCCACCACCGGCACCACGGTCCTCGACGCCAGCGGCGTCACCATGCGCTTCGGCGGCCTCACCGCCGTACGAGGCGTCGACCTCACCGTCAACGCGGGCGAGATCGTCGGACTCATCGGACCCAACGGCGCCGGCAAGACCACCTTCTTCAACTGCCTCACCGGCCTCTACGTCCCCACCGAGGGCAAGGTCAGCTACAAAGGCACCGTCCTGCCACCCAAGCCCCACCTCGTCACCCAAGCAGGCATCGCCCGCACCTTCCAGAACATCCGCCTCTTCGCCAACATGACCGTCCTGGAAAACGTCCTCGTCGGACGCCACACCAGGACCAAAGAAGGCCTCTGGTCCGCCCTCCTGCGCCTCCCCGGCTACAAGAAGGCCGAGAACGCCAGCCGCGAACGCTGCATGGAACTCCTCGAGTTCATCGGCCTCGCCGACAAGGCCGACCACCTCGCGCGCAACCTCCCCTACGGAGACCAGCGCAAGCTGGAAATCGCCCGCGCCCTCGCCAGCGACCCCGGCCTCCTCCTCCTGGACGAGCCCACCGCAGGCATGAACCCCCAGGAAACCCGCGTCACCGAAGAACTCATCTTCGCCATCCGGGACCAGGGCATCGCCGTACTCGTCATCGAGCACGACATGCGGTTCATCTTCAACCTCTGCGACCGCGTCGCCGTCCTCGTACAGGGCGAGAAACTCGTCGAGGGCACCGCACCCGTCGTCCAGGGCGACGAACGCGTCGTCGCCGCCTACCTCGGCACCCCCTTCGAAGGCGCCCCCGGCGCCGAAGAAGCCGCCGAGGTCGAAGCCGCCGAAGCCTCGGCAGCAAGCACCGGCAAAGCCGACGCCACCGCAACCGCGGACAAGGCACAAGCCCCCGCCACCACGGACGACACCGACACCACCCGCACCGAGGAGGAGGACACCCGATGACCGCACTGCTCGAGGTCGAAGACCTCCGCGTCGCCTACGGCAAGATCGAAGCCGTCAAGGGGATCTCCTTCACCGTCGAAGCCGGCCAGGTCGTCACCCTCATCGGCACCAACGGCGCGGGCAAGACCACCACCCTGCGCACCCTCTCCGGACTCCTCAAGCCCGCCGGCGGCCGCGTCCTCTTCGAGGGCAAGCCACTGACAGGCATCCCGGCGCACAAGATCGTCTCCCTGGGAATCGCCCACTCCCCCGAGGGACGCCACATCTTCCCCCGGCTGACGATCGCCGAGAACCTCCTCCTCGGCGCCTACCTCCGCAAGGACAAGGCAGGCATCGAGAAGGACGTCCAGCGCGCCTACGACCTCTTCCCCATCCTCGGGGAACGACGGAAGCAGGCCGCCGGAACCCTCTCCGGAGGCGAACAGCAGATGCTCGCCATGGGACGCGCACTCATGTCCCAGCCCAAACTGCTCATGCTCGACGAGCCCTCCATGGGCCTCTCCCCGATCATGATGCAGAAGATCATGGAAACCATCGTCGAGCTCAAGGCCTCGGGCACCACGATCCTGCTCGTCGAACAGAACGCCCAGGCGGCCCTCTCCCTCGCGGACCAGGGCCACGTCATGGAGGTCGGCAAGGTCGTCCTCTCCGGCACCGGCGCCGACCTGCTCCACGACGAGTCGGTCCGCAAGGCCTACCTCGGCGAGGACTGAGCACCCACGCACAAGGAGAAGCCCGCCCCCGGACACCCGGGGGCGGGCTTCTCTCCGTCTGCGCCTGCGGACCTACTCCGCCGCCTTCTTCTTCTCCTCGGCGTCCTCGATCAGAGCCTCCGCCAGCTGCTGCATCGACATACGCCGGTCCATCGACGTCTTCTGGATCCAGCGGAACGCAGCCGGCTCGGAGAGCCCGTAATCCGTCTGCAGGATGCTCTTCGCCCGGTCCACCAGCTTCCGGGTCTCCAGCCGCTGCGACAGGTCCGCGATCTCGTTCTCCAGCGCCTTCAGCTCGGCGAACCGGGACACGGCCATCTCGATGGCCGGGACCACGTCGCTCTTGCTGAACGGCTTCACCAGATACGCCATCGCCCCGGCGTCCCGGGCCCGCTCGACGAGATCACGCTGTGAGAACGCCGTCAGCATCAGGACCGGGGCGATCGACTCCTCGGCGATCTTCTCGGCGGCGGAGATCCCGTCGAGGACCGGCATCTTCACATCGAGGATCACGAGGTCCGGGCGGTGCTCCCGCGCCAGCTCGACAGCCTGCTGCCCGTCCCCGGCCTCGCCGACGACCGAGTAGCCCTCCTCCTCCAGCATCTCCTTGAGGTCGAGGCGGATGAGGGCCTCGTCCTCGGCGATGACGACGCGGGTCGTCAGCGGCGGGACGTGCGACTTGTCGTCGTCGGCGGCGTCTACGGGCTGGGGCGACTCGGGGGTGGTCACGGGGGCTCCTTGTTCCAGGGCAGGTACAGCTCCCACGAGCCTACCTAGCTACGATATGGTGACACTACGCAGGGCAGCTGCCGCCCTTCCTTTCCAAGGCCCCAGTACTCCAACTGGTCAGAGAGGCCGCTCTCAAACAGCGGACAGTGTGGGTTCGAATCCCACCTGGGGCACTTTTCCTTAGATTCCAAGGCATTGCAGGAACCACGGAACTTCACGTGAACGTGTGAACAGCGACGCATCCCGCATCACAGATCAGCGCGCTCAACAAAGATCGTCAGTGTGTACGACCTTGATACGCGAAAGCGTGCCCTGACACTAGTAGCTCAGGGCTTCAGTCAGAACTCCGTCAGTAAACAGACCGGCATATCGCGAGCCGCCATCCGATCCTGGCTGAAGCGACTGGAGCCTCTCGGCTACAACCGCGCTGCCGAATGCCCTCGGTGCGGCGATACCGCGAGCCCTCCCCCAGACCCCGCCTCGTACTCCTACCTGCTCGGTCTCTACCTGGGGGATGGCTGCATCAGCTCGGCCAAACGGGGCGTCTACTCCCTTCGCATCGCGTGCGCCGATGCTTGGCCGGGCCTTATCGACGCCTGCGCCGAGGCTGTCCAACGTGCACGCCCGGCCAATAAGGTCTGCCGGGTGCAGAGTCAGGGCTGCCAGTACGTCACGAGCTTCAGCAAGCACTGGCCTTGCTTCTTTCCTCAGCATGGGCCGGGCAAGAAGCACAACCGTGAGATCACGCTCGAACCTTGGCAACAACAGATCGTGGACGCCCACCCTTGGGACTTCATTCGCGGTCTCATCCACTCCGACGGCTGTCGGATCATCAACTGGACCACCCGCCTCGTCCGTGGTGAGCGGAAACGGTACGAGTACCCCCGGTACTTCTTTACCAACAAGTCCGACGACATCCGCAAGCTCTTCAGCGACACACTCACTGCCGTAGGTGTCGAGTGGACCACCCTCTCCCGCGGCAGCGACCCGCTCAACATCTCCGTAGCCCGACGGGCGTCCGTGGCCCTCATGGACGCTCACGTCGGGCCGAAGTACTGACGGCCGTCACTTCGGGCTGTCGTCCTCGCCGATGCGGTGCACCCGTACCAGGTTCGTGGAGCCGGCCACTCCGGGCGGGGACCCCGCCGTGATTACCACGATGTCGCCCTCCTGACAGCGGCCGATCCGCAGCAACTCCTCGTCCACCTGCGCCACCATCGCGTCCGTCGACTCCACGTGCGGTCCCAGGAACGTCTCCACGCCCCACGTCAGGTTCAGCTGGGCGCGGGTGGCCTCGTCCGGGGTGAAGGCGAGGAGCGGGATCGGGGAGCGGTAGCGGGAGAGGCGCTTGACCGTGTCGCCGCTCTGGGTGAAGGCCACCAGGAACTTGGCGCCGAGGAAGTCGCCCATCTCGGCTGCCGCGCGGGCGACCGCGCCGCCCTGGGTGCGGGGCTTGTTGCGGTCGGTGAGGGGCGGGAGGCCCTTGGCGAGGATGTCCTCCTCGGCCGCTTCGACGATGCGGGCCATGGTGCGGACGGTCTCGACGGGGTACTTGCCGACGCTGGTCTCGCCGGAGAGCATCACCGCGTCCGTGCCGTCGATGACGGCGTTGGCGACGTCGGATGCTTCGGCGCGGGTGGGGCGGGAGTTGTCGATCATCGAGTCGAGCATCTGGGTGGCGACGATGACCGGCTTGGCGTTGCGCCTTGCGAGCTTGATGGCGCGCTTCTGGACGATCGGGACCTGCTCCAGGGGCATTTCGACGCCGAGGTCGCCGCGGGCGACCATGATGCCGTCGAATGCGGCGACGATGTCGTCGATGTTGTCGACTGCCTGAGGCTTCTCGATCTTGGCGATGACGGGAAGGCGGCGGTCCTCCTCGTCCATGATGCGGTGGACGTCGTCGATGTCGCGTCCGGTGCGTACGAAGGAGAGGGCGATGATGTCGGCGCCGGTGCGGAGGGCCCAGCGGAGGTCTTCGATGTCCTTTTCGGAGAGTGCGGGGACGGAGACGGCGACGCCGGGGAGGTTGAGTCCCTTGTGGTCGGAGACCATGCCGCCTTCGATGACGGTGGTGTGGACGCGGGGTCCGTCGACTGCGGTGACTTCGAGGGTGACGCGGCCGTCGTCGACGAGGATGCGTTCGCCGGTGGTGACGTCGGCGGCGAGTCCGTCGTGGGTGGTGCCGCAGGTGGTGCGGTCGCCTTCCATGGGTTCGACGGTGATGGTGAAGTCGTCGCCGCGTTCAAGGAGTACGGGGCCTTCGGCGAAGCGGCCGAGGCGGATCTTCGGGCCTTGAAGGTCGGCGAGGATTCCTACGCTGCGGCCGGTTTCTTCGGATGCTTTGCGTACGCGGTGGTAGCGCTCTTCGTGTTCGGCGTAGGTGCCGTGGCTGAGGTTGAGGCGGGCGATGTCCATTCCCGCTTCGACGAGTGCCTTGATCTGCTCGTATGTGTCGGTTGCGGGTCCCAGGGTACAAACGATTTTCGCTCGGCGCATGGTTCGAGCCTAGACCTTACCTGCGGGTAGATATTTGTCCCGTCATGACTGTCCAACGGCCCTTGGGTGAAGGGTTATTGCTAACTGTTGAATTGTGCGGCGGGGTGCTCCGATGAGCGTGTGCCGGGGCCTGTGGTGGGGCGTGTGGTGGCTGCCGGTCACCAGATCGAAACCTGCGCGGGGTGTTGCGGGTGGGGGTGACTGGGCCAGAATCTACGCGCGTTGTTCGCAGACACGAGGAGTCAAGGATGCCGTTGAACCGTAGGACGTTTCTGGGCCGTTCGGCTGTCGCCGGTGCGGGTGTGGCGTTGGCGGGCGGGGCCGGTGCGGGGCCGGCGGTCGCCTCGGAGTCGAAGGGGCACGGCCACGGGCGCCCTCCGAAGCGGTACTCGTTCACGGTGATGGGGACGACGGATCTGCACGGCAACGTCTTCAACTGGGACTACTTCACGGACAGGGAGTTCGACGACAAGGCGCACAACGATGTGGGGCTGGCGAAGATCTCGACGCTGGTGGATCGGATCCGTGAGGAACGGGGCCGGCGGAACACGTTGTTGATCGATGCGGGTGACACGATCCAGGGCACTCAGCTGTCGTACTACTACGCGAAGGTCGATCCGATCACGGCGAAGCGTGGTCCGGTTCATCCGATGGCGCAGGCGATGAACAAGATCGGCTATGACGCGGCCGCGCTCGGGAACCATGAGTTCAATTACGGCATTCCGGTGCTGCGGAAGTTCGAGGAGCAGTGCGATTTTCC
Organism: Streptomyces mutomycini; assembly: GCF_001700505.1. Classification (GTDB taxonomy): domain Bacteria; phylum Actinomycetota; class Actinomycetes; order Streptomycetales; family Streptomycetaceae; genus Streptomyces; species Streptomyces mutomycini. Next base: position 2,057 of record NZ_MAPV01000196.1, on the reverse strand, counting down.
GCTGCTGGGTGCGAATGCGCTGGATGCGAGGACGTTGCGGCCGGCGTTCGCTCCGTATGTGATCAAGCGGGTGCGCACGCCGCATGGTCGTGATGTGCGGGTGGCGGTTCTGGGGTTGACGAATCCTGGTATCGCGATCTGGGACAAGGCGAATGTGGGCGGGAAGATGGTGTTCCCGGGTCTTGAGGAGCAGGCGGCGAAGTGGGTGCCGAAGCTGCGTTCGATGGGTGCGGATGTGGTGATCGTCTCGGCGCATTCGGGTTCGTCGGGTACGTCGTCGTACGGGGATCAGTTGCCGCATGTGGAGAACGCGGCGGGCCTGGTGGCGGAGCAGGTGCCGGGGATCGACGCGATTCTGGTGGGTCACGCGCATTCGGAGATTCCCGAGTATTTCGTGACGAACAAGGAGACGGGTAAGCAGGTCGTTCTTTCGGAGCCGTTGAAGTGGGGGCAGCGGCTGACGCTGTTCGATTTCGATCTGGCGTGGGAGAAGGGTCGTTGGGTGGTCGAGAAGGTCGGTGCCTCGGTGCTGAACTCGAACACGGTGGAGGAGGATCCGCGGATCACGTCGTTGCTCGGTGCCGAGCATCGGGAGGTGGTGGCGTATGTGAATCAGGTGATCGGTACGTCGGTGGCGGCGATGTCGACTGCGGATGCGCCGTGGAAGGACGAGCCGGTCATCGATCTGATCAACCTGGTGCAGGCGGAGACGGTGAAGGCGGCGTTGGCGGGCGGGGAGTATGCGGCGTTGCCGGTTCTGTCGCAGGCGGCGTGCTTCTCGCGTACGGCGGCGATTCCTGCGGGTGAGGTGACGATCAGGGATGCGGCGGGGTTGTATCCGTTCGAGAATACGCTGGAGGCGCGGCTTCTGACGGGTGCGCAGCTGAAGGATTATCTGGAGTATTCGGCGAAGTATTATGTGCGGACGGCTGCGGGTGCGCCGGTTGATACGTCGAAGTTGACGAATGCGGAGAATATTCCGGATTACAACTATGACGTGGTGTCGGGTGTGACGTATGACATCGATATCGCGAAGCCGGTGGGTTCGCGGATCGTGGGGTTGTCGTTCGAGGGGGTCCCGGTGGATCCGGCGGCGCAGTTCGTGTTCGCGGTGAACAATTATCGGGCGAGTGGTGGGGGTAATTTCCCGCATGTGCCGGGTTCGAAGCAGTTGTGGGCGAATTCGGATGAGATCCGGAACACGATCATCGGGTGGGTGCAGGCGAAGGGGTCGGTGGATCCGGCGGAGTTCGCGTCGGTGGACTGGCGTCTGACGCGTGATGGTGTGCCGGTGTTCTGAGGGTTTCCTGTATCGGTGGGGCGCCGGTGAGATGATTTCTCGTGCCGTTGGCGCGCTCGCGATCGATCGCAGCGCCCGCGGCGGCCCGGTGGCTCGCCGAGGTGACGGTGCTGGACACAGCCGTGAACGAGTGGCTGTGCCCGGCGCCGTCGCAACGGCCGTCAGACGACGTCGAATTCGTTGCCCTCGGGGTCCTGCAGGGCGGCGGCGTAGAGCCCTGTGTCCGGCTCGTCCTTGATCCGCAGCACGGTGGCGCCGGCTTTGACGAGCCGTTCCACCGTGGTTTCGACGCGCTGTGTGCGGATGTCCAGTGGGACGTCACGGCCTCCACCGACCTTCAGGTCGAAGTGCCACCGGTTCTTGGTGGCTTTCGGCTCCGGGACCTGTTGGAACCACAGCCTCGGTCCATGTCCTGCGGGATCGATGATCGACTCCGGAATGTCCCCGGCGCCGGCCGGCAGCTCTGCCTCGGGTACCCCCGCGGCCGTCCAGTAGGCACGCCATGTGGCGTGGCCGCCCGGCGGGGGCTCGGGCACGTAGCCGAGGGCCTCGGCCCAGAAGNNTCAGCTGCAGTGTCATCTCCATGCTCGGAGCATCCCAGGCTGGTCTGACAGACGCCGTCTGCCCTCGTGTGATGCGGCTGGCTCGGGTTCTGTCGGACGTCGTGCAGGGGGTGGCCGCCTTCGTGTGGTCAGTGGTCTTGTTCGAGGGGGGTGAGTGCGGTGCCTTGTCCGGGGATGGTGGGGTTGGTGTGGGG
>NZ_MAPV01000195.1 GCF_001700505.1 Streptomyces mutomycini | reverse complement strand
TGTCGCCCTCGCGCAGTCCGCTGCCCTCCAGTGTCTGCAGGCCCTGTTCCCACCAGGCCACCGAATGCGGACTGCGCGAGGGCGACAGGATCTCCGTGATCCTCCTCGTGTCGGGGTTCGTACGTAACGAGGCCCTGCTGATGAGCGACCTCACGGCCGCCGTCGAGGCGAAGGGGGTCTCCGCGCAGGAGGTGATGGCGCGGTGGGAGAGGACCGTGCGACGGCTCATCGATCCCGTTCGCCATCCTGCGCTGTCCCGGCTGCTGGACAGCGAGGTCATGAGCGAGCCGGACGAGCCCGACTACGACTTCGTGTTCGGTCTCGAACGGGTGCTGGACGGGGTCGAGGTGTTCATCGGGAAGGGCGCTGAATCGTGAGCGCGGAAGGACGCGGCCCGCGCCGGGGCGGAGGCAGCTCCGCCCGGACCAAGGCCCTTGCGAACGGCTCCCCCGAGCGCTCGGCGTACACCATCCGCTCCTTCACCTCGCTCAGTGTGCGAGGCCGGTAGCCAGGGCCGCCGGAGCACCAGCTCCTGTGAAAACGGACGCCTGCGTTCAACAGCACCGAGAGCGCACGCCATGCCGCGGTGTCCCGTCGGCGGGGGGCCGCGAAGGCGGACCCGACGTGGATCAGCGCCCCGGTGCAGCGGGGGCAGACGCGGTCCGCCCGCTCCGGGTCGTAAGGCTGCTTGTACGAGGCGCGGCACGGCAGGCAGACGTACGAGGTCTTGGGCTCAGGCATGCGGCCAGGTTAGGCCGCGCGGCCCGGCTGTTCTACCGGTTTACGCGGCACCTGCCCGGCTGTTCGACTGTTTACGCGGCACCGGCCCGGCGCCGTCCCATGACCGCGGCGGGCGTCTCCTGGAAGCGGTACGGGGCGTGCGGCTCACGCACCCCGGCCGGCTTCGCGGGCCGCGTGTTCCAGCCTGCTCCGGTGGCTCTCCCAGTAGGCCGCGTCGCCCGGCGGCATGCTGTCGTTGTCCTCGCGCATGCCCACGGCGCCGTCGATGAGTTCGCGGAGGATGTCGGCGTGCCCGGCGTGCCGCTGAGTGTCGGTGATCACGCGTACGACCGCGTGATGCAACGTCACCTTTGCCCTGTGGTCCGGCCACCACGGCACCGTGCCGACCGTGTCGAGCGGCAGGGCCTCGATCGTGGCGTCCGCGTGTGCCCAGGCCCGGTGGTAGAGCGCCACGATCTGCTCGCGTGGCTCGTCGGCGGTGGCCCACATGTCGGCATTGGGGTCGCCCCCCTCGTCGAGCCACGGCAGCGGCTCACCCGACGGCCGGGCGAAGGTGTCGCCGAGGTAGCCCAATTCCACACCGGCCACGTGCTTGACGAGGCCCAGGAGGTTCGTGCCGGTCGGTGTCAGCGGGCGTCGTGCGTCATATTCCGATAGCCCGTCGAGCTTCCACAGCAGGGCGTCACGAGCCGACTGCAGGTAGACGTGGAGGTCGGCCTTGAGGCTGGCGTCAGTCATGGGACCAGTCTGCCGCTGGAGTTGCCTCTGTCCGCTGCCTTTTCCTGCCGGTGGGCAGCCGACTTCCATGGCGGGCACCACGGGGTCGCCCCTGTGCTGACCTACGCATTCGGTCACGCGCCGCGCCCGGACTGCGGCGTGCCCCGGCCCTGGGCGTACCGCGCGTGCATGACGTCGAGGGTGCCTGCGCAGTGGAGGGTGCCGTGCCTACGCGCTCGGGATCTCCGTCCTTCCGCTTCGGGCCGAGACCGCTGTGTCCCGCCGACGTACGACTTGACGCATGAGCTGAGCTCGAGGTCGAGCTTGCAGGAACAGGTTTCAGGCATCCGACGGGGGCGGCGGCGTCAGACGCTCGGCCTGCTCCAGCCAGTCGGTGTACCAGCGGGCGAAGGTCACCGGCTTCCCGTTGGCGTCGAGGCAGGGCGCCAGATCGACGTCGTCCGCACGGTCATCCGACCAGATCGTGCCCCGATGAACGCCACTGATGATCAACCACTCCCGCCGGGCACAGCCCAGATGAGAGATCACGACGGCGCCGACGGTGCGCCCCGGGGCGAACATGAGGGCGTCCCACCGCTCGTCCCACGCTTCGATGGCGTCGTCGAAGTCCTCGATCTCGTCGAAGTCCTCTTCCTCGGGGCGCTGGGCCTGGAGATCGTCAAGACTCCTGGGGTCCGGCCCCTGCTCCGGGAACGGCTCCGCGAGCGCGGAGAGGTCTGCCAGGTCGGCTCCGTCGCCCTCCCAGCGCCAGCGGCTCTGTGCGCGCCGCACGGGAAAGAGGCCGTAGGCCGGCCCCGCGCCGCCCGCGGCGACGCGGAGGAGGAAGGTCCGGTAGTCCTCGGGCAGCCTCACACCTATCTGGCCTTCGAGTCCGGCAAGCTCCTCCTCGGTGAGCGGCTCGTCCAGGGCCCACCGGTGCCAGAGCGCCCCGAAGACTCCATTGCACGCCGGCTGAGTGCCCAACGCCGCGACGCGGTCCCGTACCCCTGCCCACTGATCATTCATGCGCAGACCGTACGTGGCGCCGCTGACACCGGCGTCGCCCGCGTGCCACCTGGGACGCCGACCCTCACGAGTCCCCAACGGCATGCACGCCCGCGGCCCACGCCTGCGAAGTGCCGACTCTCGCCAGCAGTCACAAACGGGTGGGCGGGTGGCACGGAACACTATTGCAAGCATGCGCTTGCAATAGTTAGCAAGAGTGGTGCACCATCGAGGCATGGCATCACTCAACGTCGGCAATCTCGGCGAGTACCTGCGTGAGCAGCGGCGTAACGCGCAGCTCTCCCTGCGGCAGCTCGCCGACGCCGCCGGGGTGTCCAATCCGTATCTCAGCCAGATCGAACGCGGTCTGCGCAAGCCGAGCGCCGAGGTGCTGCAGCAGGTCGCCAAGGCCCTGAGGATCTCGGCCGAGACGCTCTACGTGCGGGCCGGGATCCTCGATGAGCGGGAGCGGGAGGAGCTGGAGACGCGGGCGGTCATATTGGCCGATCCGTCGATCAACGAGCGGCAGAAGAACGTGCTTCTGCAGATCTACGACTCCTTCCGCCGGGAGAACGGTTTCGAGGTCGCGCCCGACACCGGCAGCGAGTTCTCCGGCGCCGCTGAGGCGGAAAGCGGAATCGATGCCGACGCGAAAAGCGGCGCCGAGGAAGCGAATGGCGCCGTTCCGGATGCCCGCGGCCCCCGCACGGCCGGCGGCAGTGATGCAGACCCACCAGCTCCACCAGCGAACTGACTCCGATGATCCGGGAGGACCACAGTCATGGCCATCACCGATGACCTGCGTAAGACCCTCACCGACCCCACCCCCCTCTACTTCGCCGCCGGCACGGCCGACCTCGCCGTGGAGCAGGCGCGCAAGGTGCCTGCCCTGATCGAGCAGCTGCGGGCCGAGGCGCCCGAGCGGATCGAGGCGGTGCGCAACACCGACCCGAAGGCCGTGCAGGAGCGGGTCACCACGCAGGCCAGGGAGGCTCAGGCCACCGTGCAGGCGAAGGTGACCGAGGTCTTCGGGACGCTGGACACCGACCTGAAGAAGTGGGGCGAGACCGCCCAGGACCTGGCGCTGCGGAGCGTCGGAGTCGCCGCCGAGTACGCGGTCCGGGCCCGGGAGACGTACGAGAAGGTCGCCGAGCGCGGCGAGCAGAGCGTACGGACCTGGCGTGGCGAGACGGCCGACGAGATCGTGGAGATCGCCGCCGTCGTCGAGGCGGAGCCGAAGTCCGTGCCGAAGCAGAAGTCGGAGGCGGCGGCGAAGCCGGCGACTCCCGCCAAGCCCGCGGGCTCCGTCAAGCCGGCGACTCCCGCCGTGAAGAAGCCCGCGCCGAAGGCCGCCGAGTCCAAGGCCGCGCCCGGCCCGACGGCGAAGAAGCCGGCACCCGTGCGCAAGCCCGCGGCGAAGAAGACGACCCCGCCGTCCGCGAAGTAGGCGGAAGCGGTTCCGGGGGCGCGGAAGCGGTTCCGGGATTGCCGGGGGAGCGGGCCGGGCACCTTTGGGGGTGCCCGGGTCGTTGTCCCGGTACCTTGGCCGCGAGGCGCTCATCCACTGACTAGGCGGTGCTCACCGTGTTGCTCGAAGCATTCGGCTCATTCCTCCAGCTGCTGTACCTGGCCATGCTCGTCCTGGCCGTGGTCGCGCTGGTCTTCGCCGTGACGGCGCGCGAGGACGCCTACCGGGCCGCGGACAAGCAGAAGAAGTCCTTCTGGCTGATCATCCTCGGGGTCACCGTCTTCGTGAACCTCGTCATTCCGATCCTGTTCCTGCAGATCGCGGGCGTGATCGCGTCCATCGTGTTCATGGTGGACGTGCGGCCGGCGATCAAGGCCGTATCGGGCGGCGGCAGCGGCCGTCGCGGCGGCTCCAGCAGCGACGGACCGTACGGCCCCTACAACGGCGGGCGCTGAGCGCCCGCGGGCGAGGCGGCACCGGGGCGGGAGCGCGACGCGTTCCCGCCCCGCCGGCGTATCCGGGCCTCGTCGCGTTCCAGCAGCAGGACCGCCACGTCGTCGGTCAGCTCGCCGCCGTTCAGCTCCTGCACCTGCGTGACCGCGGCCTCCAGCAGGGCCTCGCCGCCGAGGCCCTGGTCCAGCTGCCCGTTGATCATCGCGACCATGCCGTCCTGCCCCAGCCGCCGGGTACCGTCCCCTCCGACGCGCCCCTCGATCAGACCGTCGGTGTACATCATCAGGCTCCAGGAGCCGCCCAGCTCGACCTGCCGGCGCGGCCACCGGGCGTGCGGCAGCAGACCGAGGGCGGGTCCGCCGTCCTCGTACGGGAGCAGGTGCGCCGCCCTTCCCTGCCGGGCGATCAGCGGCGCCGGGTGGCCCGCGATGCACAGGCCGGCGCGGCGGCCGTCAGGGGCGATGTCGACGGTGCAGAGCGTCGCGAAGATCTCCTCGCTCTGCCGCTCGTGCTCCAGGACCTGCTGCAGCGTGGAGAGCAGGGCGTCGCCGCAGAGCCCGGCCAGCGTGAGCGCCCGCCAGGCGATCCGCAGCTCCACGCCGAGTGCGGCCTCGTCGGGGCCGTGTCCGCAGACGTCGCCGATCATCGCGTGGACCGTGCCGTCGGGCGTGCGGACCGTGTCGTAGAAGTCCCCGCCGAGCAGGGCGCGGCTACGGCCCGGCCGGTAGCGGGCGGCGAAGGCGAGGTCGGAGCCGTCGAGGAGCGGGGTGGGCAGCAGCCCGCGTTCCAGCCGGGCGTTCTCCTGGGCGCGCAGCCGGGACTCGGTCAGCTGGTGCTGGGCGGTGTCGGCACGCTTGCGCTCCACGGCGTAGCGGATGGCGCGGCTGAGGAGGCGGCCGTCGAGTTCGCCGCGGAAGAGGTAGTCCTGGGCCCCGACGCGTACGGCCTCGGCGGCCCGCTGGGCGTCGTCCTCCGCGGTGAGGGCGAGGACGGCGTGGCGCGGCGCGATGCGCAGGACGTGCTTGAGGGTGGCGAGGTCGTCGGTGAGGCCGGTCTCGCCTTCCGCCCGGGCACCGGCGGGCAGGGAGGCCGCCGCCAGGTCGAGGTCGAGCAGGATGCAGTCGACGTCGTCGGTGAGCAGCCGTCCGGCCTCGGTGAGGTTGCGGGCGGTGCGGACGCGGACCCGCGCTCCGGTGGTGGACGACAGGTCGGGAACGGCGAAGGTGCCCGCAGGGTCGTCCTCGATCACCAGGAGGGTGAGGTCGGCGCCATGGGTGGTCTCCGCAGCGGGAACGGCACGTTGCTGCGGTACGGGTACGGGCATCGGTTTCGGGTTTCCTTCCCTCCCCCCGAGGGCGCGGCGGGACGACGAACGACGAACCGCCGACGGGGACGATAGCGGTCCGCAGCAGGGGAACGGAATGGCGCCAGGCGATCATCCTCAGCCGGATGCGCGGCCATAAGCCGCGTCTGACCACGGATCCGGCGTGATCGGCGCCCACGAAACGGACATGAGGTCATGACGAACATCACGCGCCCGACACGGATCGTTCACACGAACGGATCGCGCACGAACGCCGGGGCGGCCTCCGGCGAGGAGTGCGGTGCGCGTCACGTGCCGTCCTGCTCCACCGGACGTCATGTACCGCCCTCCGCGGAACGTGATGTGCCGCCCCGGCACCGGGCGTGATGTGCCGCCCCGGCACCGGGCGTGATGTGCCGCCCGGCACCTGGCGTGATGTGCCGCCCGTCACGCGGCTACCGCCGCGCTCACGGCGCCTACTTGTCCGGCCGGACCACGCCGAGGATCCGCATCGAGCCCGCTCCCGCCAGCGTGACATGCCGACCGGGCCGGGGGGCGTGCACGATCGAGCCGTCGCCGACGTACATCCCGACATGGCTGGCGTCGCTGTGGTAGATGATCAGGTCGCCGGGACGCATGTCCTGGAGGGGGACGCGGGGCAGCTGCCGCCACTGCTCCTGCGAGGTCCGGGGGATCGGCTGCTTCGCCGCCGCCCAGGCCTGTGACGTCAGCCCCGAGCAGTCGTACGAACCGGGGCCCTCCGCTCCCCACACGTACGGCTTGCCTATCTGCGCGGTCGCGAAGGCCACTGCCCGCTTGCCGGCGGCGCTCGCCTCGCGGTTGATGTCCTTGAGCGCGCCGGAGGAGAGCCAGGCGGCCTGCGCCGTGGACGCGGCGTCCTGCTCCAACTGGAGGAGCCTGGCGCGCTCTTTCTTCGCCAGCTGCGATTCGAGCTTCTCCGCCGCCGCGATCTGGGCGTCGATGCTCTTCTTGGCCTTGGCCTGCTTGACGCGGTTGGCCTCGATCTTCTCCCAGTTGAGGTTCGCGTCCTTCGTGTAGGTCTCCAAGTCCTCCTGGGCCTGCTCCAGTTCCGCCAGCATGCCCTTGGCGGCCTGCTGGCCCTGCCTGGCCTGGTTGACGCCGTCCATGAAGAGGTCCGGGCTGCCGCTCAGCATCAGCTGGGCGCCCGGAGGGAGCCCGCCGGTGCGGTACTGCTCGCGGGCCTGGGCGCCCGCCCTGTCCTTCAGCTCGGCGATCTCCGCCTGACCGTCGGCGATCGCCTTGGTCAGCCGCGCGATCTCGCCGGACTGCTTCTCGGCCTGCTCCTCGGCGAGGTTGTACGCGTCCGTGGCCGCCCCGGCCTTGCGGTAGAGGGTTTCGATCTCCTCGCGCACCTCTTCGAGGCTCTTCTTCCCGGCGGCGGGAGCCGTGGCGGTCGGACCGGGCTCGGGTACCGGGGCGGCCATGGCCTGGACCGGCGCGGTCAGCAGGGCCAGTGCGCAGACCAGGGTGGTCGCGGCAGCGGCACAGTGGCGTCGGTTCACAAGCTCCCCCTCCGGGCGAATGGCAACGAAAGCCGTATCGCGTACATCTGACTTACCGTCAGTAACGTTCGTGTGACGACGTGATGGTGCCATGTCGTCCCGTAAAGCAACAGAGGTCCGCGTCCCACTCACCGTCACACAGGGGGACGAACGGTGATCCGCCGGTGTTCCCGGCCCCGGTCACGTTCCCCCGATCGATACCGCGTGTACCGCTTGGCGCCGCTCATCCCGCCACGGGCCGCAGCGCGGACCAGCGGACCGTGATCTCGCCCTGCCGCCAGCGCCGTACGCCGTCCGTCAGGGGCCAGTCGGCGGAGACCGCCCGGACCGCGGCGATCCAGCGCTGCCGTGCGCCCAGCGAAGCGTACGGGGAGGCCGTCGCCCAGGCGCGGTCGAGGTCCCGCAGGAAGGCGTGCACCGGTTCACCCGGCACATTGCGGTGGATCAGTGCCTTCGGGAGGCGCTCGGCGAGGTCCGAGGGGCGCTCCAGGGAGCCGAGCCGGGTCGCGAAGGTGACCGTGCGCGGCCCCTCAGGGCCGAGGGCGACCCATACGTGCCGGCGGCCGATCTCGTCGCAGGTCCCCTCGACCAGCAGCCCCCCGGGTGCCAGCCGGGCGCACAGCCGCTGCCAGACCTCTGCGACCTCGCCCTCGTCGTACTGGCGCAGGACGTTCGCGGCCCGGATGAGGACTGGCCGGACGGACGTGGGGACCTCGAAGCCGCCGTGCACGAAGGTGAGGCCCTCGCGCTCGTACGGCTGCGCCGCCGCGACCCGGGCGGGGTCGATCTCGACGCCCACGACGGCCGTGCGCGGCTCGGCGGTGCGCAGCCGCTCCAGCAGTTCGACGGCGGTCCAGGGCGCGGCGCCGTAGCCGAGGTCGACCGCGACGGGCGCGTCGCTTCGGCGGAGGGCGGGGCCGTGAGTGGCGGCGATCCAGCGGTCCATGCGGCGCAGCCGGTTGGGGTTGGTCGTCCCGCGGGTCGCGGTGCCGATGGGGCGCTGGTGCATGAGAGCGAGCGTATGCGAAGCGCCGGCGGGCACACGCGGGCCACCGGGGCGTGCCCGGCGCATTCCGACGCGCCGGAGGGAACGCAATGATTTGGCAAAGTGGAAATGAAAGGCCGGGCTCCACTGTTCTCGCCTGTCAAGGGGCCGTGTGCCCTGTACGTGCCATGCCCTGTGTGAGGAGGAGCGGAACTGTGAGCCAGTACGTCTCCCGGCTCGGCAGCAGTCTTGCGGCGCCCCGCATCCGCTTCCCGGGCGGTTTCGCCGGGCACCGCAAGCCACGCCGTGTCGCGATGCTCTCCGTGCACACCTCTCCGCTGCACCAGCCCGGCACCGGCGACGCGGGCGGCATGAACGTCTACATCGTCGAGCTGGCCGCGCGCCTGGCCGCGATCGGCGTCGAGGTCGAGATCTTCACCCGGGCCACCACCGGCGGGCTTGCCCCGACGGTCGAGATGGCACCCGGAGTCCTCGTCCGGCACGTCGACGCGGGCCCGTACGAAGGCCTCGCCAAGGAGGAGCTGCCCGCGCAGCTCTGTGCCTTCACCCACGGCGTGATGCAGGCCTGGGCGGGGCAGCGCCCCGGCTACTACGACCTGGTCCACTCGCACTACTGGCTCTCCGGGCAGGTCGGCTGGCTCGCCGCCCAGCGATGGGGCGTGCCCCTCGTCCACGCCATGCACACCATGGCGAAGGTCAAGAACGCCGCGCTCGCCGAGGGTGACGCCCCCGAGCCCGCCGCGCGTGTCATCGGCGAGACCCAGATCGTGAACGCCTCCGACCGGCTCATCGCGAACACCGCCGGGGAAGCCGACGAGCTCATCCGCTTCTACGACGCCGACCCGGCGTCGGTCGCCGTCGTGCACCCCGGGGTCAACCTGGACCGGTTCCGCCCCGGCGACGGCCGCGCGGCGGCCCGCGCCCGTCTGGGGCTGCCGCAGGACGCCCTGATACCGCTGTTCGCCGGCCGTATCCAGCCGCTCAAGGCCCCGGACGTGCTGCTGCGCGCCGTCGCCGTGCTCCTGGACCGCGACCCCTCGCTGCGCTCACGCATCGTCGTACCCGTCGTCGGAGGGCCCAGCGGCAGTGGGCTCGCCAAACCGGAGGGCCTGCAGAAGCTGGCTGCGCGCCTGGGCATCGCCGACGTCGTACGGTTCCAGCCGCCGGTCGGTCAGGACCAGCTCGCGGACTGGTTCCGGGCGGCGTCCGTGCTGGTCATGCCCTCGTACAGCGAGTCCTTCGGCCTCGTCGCCATCGAGGCCCAGGCCGCCGGCACGCCCGTCGTCGCGGCTGCGGTGGGCGGACTTCCCGTGGCGGTACGGGACGGCGTCAGCGGCTTCCTGATCCCGGGCCACGATCCGGAGGCGTACGCACAGGCGCTCGGCCGGTTCGCGGACAGCGCCGAGCTGGCGGGCCGGATGGGCGAGGCCGCGGCCTCGCACGCCCAGTCGTTCGGCTGGGACACGGCCGCGGCGGCCACCGCCGATGTGTACACGGCGGCCATGCACGACCACCGGCGCCGCGCCCGCTCGCACCACGGCTGAGCGCCCCGGGGCGAGCGGCCGGGCAGAAGCGCCCCGGGTGAGCGCCCCGGCGCATTGTCGTACGCTCGCAGCATGGCTGACGTATCGGACGAGGCAGCAGCGGCGCAGGTCATCGAGACGACCCTGAACGACGCGGAGCTCGAATGGGAGAACCCCGAGCCCGGCACCTACGTCGTGAAACTGCCCGGTACGCGCAAGCTTTCCACGACCTGCTCCCTGCGCGTCGGGCAGCATTCCCTCTCCCTCAACGCGTTCGTCATCCGTCACCCGGACGAGAACGACGCGGCCGTGCACCGCTGGCTCCTGGAGCACAACCTGCGTCTCTTCGGCGTGAGTTACGCCATCGACCAGCTCGGCGACGTCTACCTCGTCGGCAGGCTCCCGCTGTCGGTCGTCACGCCCGAGGAGCTCGACCGGCTGCTGGGCGCGGTCCTGGAGGCGGCGGACGGCGCGTTCAACCCGCTGCTCGAACTGGGTTTCGCGAGCGCGATCCGCAAGGAGTACGCCTGGCGGGTGGAGCGCGGCGAATCGACCCGCAACCTGGACGCCTTCGCGCATCTGACGCAGCGCCCGTCCTGAGCCGACGCCCGCCCGGTCTGAGCCGGCGCTCGTCCTGAGGCCCCTGCCGGCAGTCGGCTACAGCGCCTCCAGCGCCGCGACGAGCCGCGGCGCCACCGCCTTCCAGGTCCCCGCCGACGCCTCGGGCCCCGCGGCCCGGGGCACGGTCTCGGTGAGCATGATCAGGTAGAGGTAGGCCCGGTACAGGTTGAGCCGGCGCCGCAGGGACGAGGTGAACACGACCGGTACGCCCGTGGCGGACGCGTATCCGGCGAGGAAGTCCCGGTCCGTCTCCGGGTCGTCGAACAGGGACGTCGAGACGAAGTCGGCGACCGGGTCCCCCCAGAACATCCGCTCGCCGTCGATGATCCCGCCGATGCGCCGCGCGCCGGGCACTTCGGTGACCAGGACGTTTCCCTGCCACAGATCGAAGTGGACCAGGGCGGGCCGGGTCACCTCGTCGAGTACGTCCGATGCCCCGGCGAGCACCTCACGTATCTGGTCCACGGGGCGCGGAAGCCTCACCCCGTACCTCTCCGCGTCAGCGAGCACGGCGCCGGTCATGTCGGCGAACGCCCCGCGCCAGGTGGGGGAGAGCGGCCCCAGGGACTCGCCGGGATACCCGAAACCGGCCGGACGCGTGACGCCGTGCAGCCGCCCGACGATGCTCCCGAACTCGGCACGCAGCGCGCGCGTCTCGCCGGCCGTCAGTTCGTCGCCGACCGCGCTCCATGGCTGCCCCGGGCACGCGGTCATGATCACGTACGCCCCGCCCGGCGCCTCCGGGTCGAGCTCGCTGTGCACGACCTGCGGGATCGTGGCGTCCCCTGCGGCGACTGCGTAAAAGGTGACCTCGTTGACGAGCAGGCGCTGTTCGTAGCTCAGTCCGGTGCCGTTCGCCGGAGGGATCTTGACCACCCAGTCCGTGCCGTCCGCGAACGTCACGCGGGTGACGGCGTTGTACGTGCCTCCGGCGAGCGACTCGAGGGACGCGGGCTCGTGCGCCCCGACGGCTTCCAGCACGGCTCTTGTCGCGTCGACGGACACGGACGGGGCCCCCCAAGGCTCGGCTGCGGAGAAGACCGCCACACAGGTGCTTCACAGAGTGATCACGACGGAGTCACGATCACATCCCGTGACCGTCGGGGCGATCATCGGACAGGTGTCCGATCGTAAAGTGTGTCGCATCGCGAGAGCCCTCCCTTGCCGGCCCTGATTGCTCGGCAGGGCAGGGCTGTTGCTCCTTCGGACGGAGAGTTGAACGAACCATGCGCGTCACCCTCGTACGCCGTACCGCCCTCGCCACCGCCGTGGCTTCCCTGACCCTGCTCGCCACTGCCTGCAGCGGCTCCGCCTCGGACGCCAAGGGCGACGACACTGCCTCGGCGGGCAAGGATGATGCCTCCGCCAAGCCGGCCGCCGTCAAGGCGCTGACCTCGGCCGAGCTCGAGAAGGTGTCGCTGGAACAGGGCGACGTCGCGGGCTACAAGATCTCGAAGACCGGCCCCGAGGACATTGCGCAGCCCGGAGACGTCACCGTCGACAAGAAGGAGTGCGAGCCCATCGGCTTCGCCTTCTACGGGGTCAAGCGGGGAGACCCGGTCGGGAACGCCGGGCGCAAGGCTGTCCAGGAGCCCAAGAAGGACGAGTCCGCCGACCCCGAGGACCTGCTCGCGGGCATGCTCGATGTGACGTCGTCGCTGGTCACGCTCGCCTCGTACGACGGTGACGGCGCGGCGAAGAACTTCGCCGAGCTCCGCGCCTCCGCTGCCGAGTGCGCGAGCGCTGGGTTCACCATGTCCATGAAGGGCTCGAAGCAGAAGATCACGAAGCTGACCGAGGAGAAGGCGACCGGCGGCGAGGAGGCCCTCGCCTGGCGGGTGCAGATGGGTGAGGGCGACGAGGCGGCCCCCTTCAAGCTCATGAGCGTGCGTCAGGGCGGCACAATCGCCACGTTCTTTACCCTCAACCTCGGCAAGACGGGTGCGGACGCCGACTTCGAGCAGCCGACCGCGGTGATCGACGCCCAGGTCAAGAAGCTCGGCTGAGACGCCCACCACCTCTCCGGGTCACGGCAGCGGTACGAGCCTGACCACGGTGACCGTCAGCACGGACCCGGAGACGTAGTACAAGACGATGGCGCCGGACACCGTCGCCTCGCGCCGGTCGCGTTCGCGCTTCACGGCGGTCGAGGCGTGTCCGTAGGGATCCAGGGCCAGGGTGCGCGCCATCTCGTCCCGGAACGAGTCGCCGTCGCGCATCTTGGCCAGGCTGTCGTCGGCTGGCGGTGCGAAGGAGATACGGAAGCTCAAGCGACGTTCCGCCTCTCGGCCTCGTCCTGCGCCAGCCGGTCCAGGATCTGCTCGGCCTCGGGGTCGGGTACGGACTCGAGCATCCAGTGCCGCATCACGGCCTGGATCTCGTGCACCCCGGCCTCGTTGATCGCGTGGTCGAACTCCTCGCGTCTCTCCTCGGGCAGGGCGGCACGGATCGCCGGAATGCTGTTGGGCACCTCCACCTCGGTGCCGCCGACGAACGTCTTCAGAGACTCGCCCATGACCGCTCTCCCCGATCTCCTTGCCCTCCGAGCCTGCCTGCCCGCGCCGCCGGGGTGTGCATCTGGGTAACGGGCGGGCGTACGGACCACGTTAGCCGGTGGCCCGGCGGGGCCGGGTGACCGCTCCGTGGGGAGTCCGGCGAGGCAGGGGGCGAACTGGGCGCCTGTCGTTGCGGTGGGGAGCTCAAATCGAGCCAACAGATATGGGGCGTCGCGTCGTTGGAGAGGCGAAGTGCTGCTGCGGTCGCCACCCCAGACCGGCAACCGGGCCCCGTGCCAGCGCTGTTGTTCGTACGCCGGCACAGGCCCCGCCCCCGCAGAGGGCTGCTATCTGTTGATGGAAGCGGGTCGCGCAGCTGAGAGCGTTCGTCACGGTTGCTGACCGAGAAGACCCGCCGCAGCAGGTCGGACCGTGTCTCCCGGCGACGGTGCGCCGCTGTCACTAGTGTGGCTGCGCAACACGTCCACGTTTTCGCAGGCTTTGGCGAACGGGGCTGGTCATCCCATGTTGCGAGGTAGTTTTGTCAGAATGCGAATTCTGCCGCATCGGAGCAAGAGAAGCGCCGGCGGAATCGGTATACGAGGATGCCGAAAATGTGGCCTTCTTCCCTCTCCGTCCGGCAGCCATAGGCCACACGCTGGTCATCCCGAAATCCCATTACACCGATCTCTTCGACCTGCCGGGGCCGCCCCTGGCCAGCCTGATGCAAGCGGTTTCGACTGTGGGGACCGGGCTGCGCGCGGCACTGCGGCCGGACGGCATGAACGTCATCAGTTCTGCCGGGGCAGCAGCGTCGCAGACCATTCTTCACGTACACGTTCACCTGGTTCCGCGCTGGCACGATGACCGTTTCGGGAGCATCTGGCCGTCCAGCGGGCCAACGGTCGGCGAGGAAGTCGCTGACCGGCTGCGCCGGGAGCTCAGGAGATCAGAGCCCTGACCACTCCCCACCCGATGAACACCACATCGATCAGCGCGATCATTCCGTAAAAGTTGACCACCGTGTAGGAACGGACGACCGTGAGCCACGGTACTGCCGAGTGGTACGGCTGCACGTTCATCGAGAAGAGTTCGACGCCGGTTCCCGGTCTGCGAACGTCGTCGTAGAGCTTCCTGAACAGTCTTTCCTGGCGCAGGAAATAGCTGTCGAGCAGCCCGAACCCTACGATCGGTATCAGCCCGGCCGCCGCCAATGGCCAGCCCGGACGGCCCGCCAGTACGCCGAAGAAGATTCCGGCAACCGTCAGCGTCCAACCTTTGATCAGGAAGGATCCGTTACTCAGCCGGGATATTACTGCCTGGAGGAATTCAAGATGCTTGATCGCTTCAGGCGTGATGGTGGCGGTAGGCGCTGAGGCCGGCGAAGTCATTACACCTCCGTCTGGTCGCAAGCGCGTGCGCTCGCCTCCTGGTTGGCAAGCGCACGCGGAGATCACGATTCGTCTCGACAGTATGCCAACTGGGCTGTCGACGGCAGGGGTTAACTACGTTGCGACCTGGGCATGCCAACCGCAGGGGCGTGGTCCGTCACGGTAACAGGAGCTTACGAGGGGGGCACGAGCGTGCAGGGGCATCAGGAGCCGACGCTGGCGGCCAACGGATTCGCACGGTTCTCACTGTCGAGGGAATTCGAGCCGGACCTCATCGACACCTGGCTCGGAGAGTTGCAGGGGGAGTTCTCCGACCTCCCGCCGGACCCCTACGGAGATCCTCTGCTGCACCGCTACCGTCGGCACTCCTGCGCGGTGCTTCTTCCCTGGGAGAGGAAGCTGCACTGGGTGCCCAAGGTCAGCGACCCCCGGCTGGGCGACGTCACCCACTACTTCCAGGGTGGCTACAACCCGGAGCACAGGGGGATGGACCGGTTCTTTCCAGCTATCTCCGCGCGAGCCGAGTCCAATCCCCTGCTGGAGCGGATCGTCCTGTTCGATTTCGCCCAGACCTGGTGGAGCGATCAGGAGCGGAATCTGCCCATGCACGTGGGTGTGCACTTCATCAAGCTCTCCGTCGAGGACGGTGAAGGGACGGCCGTGTCCTCACCGAACTTCCTTCATCAGGACGGCGAGCCCTTCCACTTCGCCCACCTCATCTACAAACGGAACGCCATCGGCGGAACGAACTACGTCGCAGACGTGGCCTGCTCGGGTAGCGACCCGGGTGAGGTGTCCCCCGAGCTGTTGAAGGCGTCCTTCGACCTGGAGGAGGCACTGGAGTCCTACGGCATCCATGACGAGCGGGTCAGCCACCACGTCAACCCCATCCGTCGGGGTGACGAGTCATGTCCGGGTGAACGTGCAGTTGTGCTGGTCGACATCACCCCCATGGTCAAGACCGTTTGAGGTCTCAACAGGGCCGAAAGAGAGGCTCTGCGGGTCCCGCCCCGACCACTACAATCGCGCCCACCACCGACTGCGCCATGCGGTGGGGTGCCAGGGATTCCGCGTCCCTCACGGGGGCGATCCGGATGTGAGAGCCATGTCGATCGATTACCTGTTCAGTACGTATCACGCACCGTTGGACGATTTCGTCGACCGGACGCGGGAAGTCAGCAGGCTCCTCACCTACGTAGAGTCGGGCTGCAGAGTCTGTACGGTGCACGGGCTCGGGGGTGTGGGCAAGAGCGCGTTGGCTTTCCGACTTGCACACGCCGAGGCCAAGGCACCGAGACGGACCATCTGGGTATCGCTGACGAACGCGCCGTCTGTCGATGAACTGCTGAACGGGCTTCTCTCGCTGTTCCCCGACAGGGACACCCGGTCGAACAGGACGCCCACCGAGCAGCTCATCACGTGTCTGACCAACGAAGCATGCTTCGTCGTTCTGGACAATCTTGAGGTGCTGCTCGACTCCGAGCGGTTCTCCAACGAATTCCGTCCGGCCTATGAGGACTACGGCACCCTGCTGAGCTGTCTGGCCTCGGATCCGCACCGGTCGACCGTGCTGATCACCTCTCGTGAGAATCCCTCCTTTCTGCGGGAGAGAAGCACCACGGTGCGCACCCTCCACCTCCAGGGTCTGCCGAAGGTTCCCGCCCGGACGCTGCTGGCCCGCCGAGGACTGCGCGGAGATGTGCGACTCCGCGGAGATCTGGTCAGCAAGTACGACGGAAACCCGCTGGCGATCCAGCTCGCCTCCGATCTCATCCTGGACATACACGACGGGAGCATCGCGCGGTTCATCGAGTCGGGCGAGTTCGTCTTCGGGGAGTTGGAGGGGCTCTTTCATCAGCATTTCGAGCGGCTGACGAGCGAAGAGCGCATGGTGTTGTTCCGCCTCGCGGCGGCTCGCAGACCGCTCACGGTCCGTGAGATCTCCGCCGATTCACGCGCCGGATCGGGTACGGCAGGAACCTCGTTGCAACGGCTGCGGCGCAGGTCGCTGATCCAGGAGAGCGAGGGCTGCTTCTACCTGCAGTACATGATCCAGGAGTTTGTCACCGCCCGGTTGAACCTGGACTGCTTCCAGGAAGTCCTCACCGGCCGGCCCGATGTCCTCTGCCGGTTCGCCCTCGTGGACGCCGGAGCCCCGGAACACGTACGTGAGGCCCAGCGCCGGTTCCTTTCAGGGCCGATGATGAACATGCTGCAGGACCGGCTCGGCTCGGCCACCCAGGTCGCGCCGCGTCTCCTGGCTCTGCTGGATGCCTCCCGGATCGGCAGCGACGCGTACGGCACCTTCCTGGCCGCGAATGCCTTGTCCGTCCACCACGCGTGGACCAGCGACCTGTCCGGACTCGACCTGTCACGGCTCGTGCTGCGTCGACTGGACCTGTCCGAGCTGCGCCTCTCCCATGCCGACGCACGTCAGACGGAGTTCGCAGGCTGCCGGTTTCCCGGGATCTACCACTACGTCTTCGCGCTCGAATTCTCCCCCGAGGGGACTGTCGCGGCCATCGGTCAGAGCGGTGGTTCCGTGATCCTGGTCAACGTGCCGGACGGCACAAGGCTGCGTACGCTGCCCTGGCAGGCGGACTGGATCAGGGCAGTCGCCTACTCACCGGACGGCAGCCGACTCGCGTGTGCCGACGAGCGTGGCCGGCTGCGGGTCTGGGATCTGGCGACGAATCTGCCGACCGACTTCGCCGGTCATGACCGGCAGACTCGCAGTGTCGTCTTCTCCGCCGACGGACGCACCCTGTTCAGTGCGGGGGAAGACCGGCGCATTCTCGCCTGGTCCGTGGTCCCGAGAGAGACGGAACCGCAGGTCCTGTGCCGGATGGACGCGGAGATCTGGAGCCTGCACAGCGCACCGACCGCCCCTCTGCTCGCGGCGGCCTGTGACGAAGCATGCCTGCGCGTCTGGGACACAAGCACCGGTGAGGAAGTCATGCTGGCGGGCGGCGAGCGGGTGGCCGGCCGATGTGTGAAATTCTCGACTGACGGCAGGCACGTCTTCGTCGGCTGCGATGACGGAGTCATCCGGGTGTGGAGTATGGAGAGCCGCAGTCTTGTCGCCGAGTTGCCGGGGCATACATCATCGGTATGGGCGTTGGCCGTGACCAGGACACCATCGGGCGACGTACTCATTACTGGCAGCCACGACGAGACCATTCGCGTATGGAGTATTGCGGACCCTTCTGCGGCCCGCTGCGAACGTGTGATCAGCAGCCTCAACGGGCCGGTCTGGCCCGTCGCCGCCGACAGCGACGGACACTACTTTGCCACCGTCGGACGGAACTCGACCATTCGTTTCTGGGACGTCGCCAACGCCGAGTGCCTGGAAATTCTGTCTGGCAGTTCTGGGACCCTGCTCGGTGTGGCCTCCTCACCGGACGGTCGCCTGATCGCCTCAGGAGGCCACGACCAGATCGTCCGTGTCTGGAATCCGGACACGGGCGAGTGTCTGGGAGAGCTTCGCGGCCACACCGCGGGGGTCCGCGCCCTGGCTTTCCACCCCGAGGGTGAGTTACTGGCAACTGCGGGAGAGGACTGGGACGTTCGCCTGTGGGACCTGACGACCAACCAACTCTCCGCCGTGCTGACAGGATCACGCAACTGGTTGTGGACTGTCGTGTTCGAACCGAATGGCCACAGCGTCGCAGCCGCGGGAGCCGACGCGATCATCAGGATCTGGGACGTCCAGGGGCGCGGTGGCGTGCAGACCCTGGTCGGTCACGAGGCTCGTGTGCGTGCCGTCCAGTACACGAGTGACGGACGCCGCATGGTTTCGGTGGGTGAGGACGGGCAGACCAGACTCTGGGAGATCGCAGCCGGCGAGTCGGAACTGCTCGGCATCGTCGAATGCCATGTCACCAGCGTCTGCGTCCTCGACGACCGCATGTGCGTCACTGGTGGCAGTGATGGAATCCTGCGGGTCTGGGACCTGGAGTCCCGAACGCTGCGAGGGCAGACGAGGGGCCACAGCGGCGCGATCCTCTCAATTCTGGCCCAGCCGGGCGGCACCACCTTCGTGAGTGCCGGCCAGGACGGCTACCTGCGTAGCTGGACATCGGAGGGACTGCGCCTACGGGACGTCTCGCCCACCCCCAGCGGCACCATTCGATCGATCGCATGGCACGCCGGTGGAACACACATCGGGGCCGTCGGCAGCGATGAAGCCATTCGCAGTTATGTGTACCCGGATCTCGGCGAATCCGAGGTCATTCGGGTGGCACGGCAGTTCGAGGGATTCGACATCAGTCGCTGCCGAGGCATCACCCCCGCCGAACTGAGTTCGCTGACGGCCCTGGGAGCAGTCGAGTCCCACTTGCCAACCTCTTCGGTGGTGGCGCAGCGGGCCACCGTTCCGCCTCCGACTCCCGAGCCGCAGCCTTCGCCGCTGCCGTCCTCCACTCGCCGCGCGAGAATGTTCATCTCCTACTCGCACCGCGACGACGAACTGCGCTCGCAACTGGAGAAGCACCTCAGCTTGTTGCGATGGCGCGGACTGCTCGACTCCTGGTCGGACCGGCAGATTCGGGTGGGAGAGGAGTGGAGCGGGGCGATCGACGACAATCTGGAGTCGGCGGACATCATCCTCCTGCTCGTCAGCTCCGACTTCCTGGCTTCCGACTTCTGTCGGGACATCGAGATGCGCCGGGCCATGGAACGCCACCACGAAGGAACCGCTCGCGTGGTTCCCGTATTGCTGAGGGCCTGTGACTGGCACGGGTTCCCTTTCGGCGCACTTCAGGCGCTGCCGCGCGACTGCCGGCCGGTCACCGCGTGGCCGAACCCGGACGCGGCCTTCACCGACGTCGCGGTATGGCTACGTATCGCGCTGGAAGACATCGTGCAATCACCCCGTGAACACGGGACATCCACGGAACGGACCGAGCCTTGACCCTCGACTTCTCGCACCTTCAGGGAGCACCCAGCGCCCTGCTCCTGATCGACCCGGAGGAAGTTCCCAGCAGCCTGCGATCGCGCCTGGATTCCCTGGTGCGCCCGGTATGGCGACCGGACGGAGACGCCGCAGGGGAGGAGTTCGGCGTGCTCGTCACCGCCAATCGGGACCTCGACGGACCCACGCTCGAGAAGCTCCCGAACCTGCGTCTTATCGTCACCACGGGCACCGCCTACGACTACGTCGACATCGCCTACTGCGAGGCGAACGGCATCATGGTGTGCAACACACCGGGCTACACGGGTTCCTCGGTGGCTGAGCATGCCGTCACGCTCTATCTGGCCGCCAACCGCCACCTCACCGCCCTCGATCAAGCGGTGCGCACCGGAGCCGCCACCTCTGAGTATCTTTCCCTCGAAGTCGAGGGGAAGACCGCCGGTGTCATCGGCGCGGGCGACATCGACACACGCATCTGCGCGATCGCCCAGGGGCTCGGGATGCGCGTCCAGTTCGCCAACCGGAGTACCAGGATGATCCAGGGCGCCACACAGGTCGGGCAGGAGGAACTGCTTGAAGCCGCCGACGTGGTGTTCCTGTGTCTGCCACTGACGCCGGAAAGCCACCATCTGCTGAACCGGCGGACATTTGCTCTGATGAAGCCTACGGCGTACGTCGTCAACATCTCCTCGGACGAACTCATCGATCCACAGGCGCTGGCGGACGCTTTGCGTGACGGCACCATCGCCGGAGCGGGCCTTGATGTCATCGGATCGCCGGCTCCCTACGCCGAGCTTCCCAACACCGTACTGACACCTGCCCACGGCTGGTACACAGCCGAGAGTGTGCACCGACGAGCGGATACATGGATCGGCACGATCGAAAGTGCGCTGGCGGGCCGACCGGCCCACCGGATCGTCTGACTGGGGGGTTGGAATGAGCGTTTCGCCTGCGGAGCTACTGCGCCTGCACCGTGAGCTGGACAGAACCTCGCGAACCAAATCCGGGCGTTTCCTGTCCGGCTGGCAGACCACGCACCCGTACGCGGGCCAGTATCTCAGCGGCTCGCATGTGGTGGCCCAGGACCCCGGAGCGCTCCAGAATTACAACTTCCTCTCCGATTCGACCTCCTTGACCGATGCCATCTCGGCCTTTCACGCCAGGGCGGACGGTGTGACCTACGAGCGGGACGCCGTGTATGTGTCCAGCGGGTCCAGCCCGCTTCTGCTGGGCTCTTTCCTCGCGCTGAAGGAGATGGGGGTGGAAGAGGTCTGCTACGTGCCGCCCGTCTACTACTCCTGCTATTACTTCTGCGATTCGCTCGGTATCCCCATGCGCCAAGTCAGTGCCGACCTCTTGCACAGTGAGACCGCGGAGCTCGACCTGCCGGAACGTAGGTCTGCTCTCGTGCTCTGCGACCCGATCTGGGTCTTCGGCACCACGGTGCACGAGCGGCAGATCGAGAGGATCGCGCAGTGGCAGCGCCGTACGGGCTCCGTGGTGCTGGTGGACGGGACGTTCCAGTACACGCGTTGGGATCGTTCCTCACGTGGTGAGTCGACATCCCGTCTTGATCCGGATCTCACGTTCCGCCTCGTGTGTCCGACCAAGAGTCTGGCCGTTCACGGGACACGGTTCGCCTACCTGCTGCTGCCGCCGGAACTCCGGGAAACGGTCCGCTACGCGTGCGCGAACATCACCGGGGCGACTGGTGCAGCCAACGAACACTTCGCGCGCCGGATCATGGAGGTACTCGACTCGGACGATTCGAACGACGCGTTGGTGCGGCACATTCAGGGGCAACGGGACCGGCTGCTCGACAGCGGCGTCATACGTGAGGAAGCAGCGCCGCCGCAGGCGGGCTACTACGCCTTCGCCGTGCTGGACGACGCGTCGATGAAGGAGGCCATCGTCATGGATCAGCGCTTCTTCGGTCTCGACGGCTTCGACAAGCATGTGCGGGTAAATCTGCTCTATCCGGGTTGGCCGCAACCCTGAGAGCACAGTTGGGCCTCTTCAGCGGTTCTGTTACCACCAGATGGTGTGTGTCTGTGCGAAGTCACTGGAGACGATGAACGGGGTCCAACCTCGGGCGCGTGACCACCTTGGCCGATGCCCCCCGATCACCTCACGGCCCAGCGCAGCAAAGAGCCCCCCACCTGGCGGAAACCCGCAGGTGGGGGCTTCTTCGGCCCTGCATACTTCTTCTTGCCCTGGGCCTGGGGGCCCGTTTTCGCCCCTGGTCAGCCCCACCCGCCCTCCCC